>CAVALB010000005.1:0-66083 GCA_963589345.1 uncultured Selenomonadales bacterium
CGTGCGAAGCACGCGAGTTTGGCCGCAGGGGAGACAATAGGCGGCGCAAGCGCACACGGTAAAAATTCCACAGGGTATGCGTTTCTGTACGGCAGTCCCGGAACTTCGGACCTTACTATTACAATATAAAAACGCTTTTATAAATTGGCATTTGCCATATTCTAGGAACCGCTTCGCGAACCCTAGAATCAGATTGACGGCGCAAAATACGCGCCTTTTATCAGAACTTGCTTTGCAACTTCTGATAAGTTATATTATGTGGTCTTTCGATTTGCCATATATACAGGCTTATGGTAGAATGAAAAATATAACTGAGGAAGGGAGCAATTACCTATGGGATTGATCAGAGCAGCGGCAGGTGCACTTGGAGGAACGCTGGCAGACCAGTGGAAGGAATTTTTTTACTGTGATGCCATGGACAAGGAAGTATTGGTAAAGAAGGGGCAGAAACGCATTTCCTCTCGTTCTTCCAATACGAAAGGCAATGACAACATCATCACAAACGGCAGCGGCATTGCTGTGGCAGACGGACAGTGCATGCTGATCGTGGAGCAGGGAAAGGTTGTGGAGGTCTGTGCGGAACCGGGCGAGTTTACGTATGACAGCTCTACCGAACCGAGCATTTTTACCGGAAGCCTGGGAGAAAGCATCAAAGAAACCTTTAAGGTCATTGGAAAGCGTTTTACCTATGGCGGTGATCCGGCGAAGGATCAGCGGGTTTATTATATCAATACCAAGGAGCTTGGAGAGGTTTTGTTTGGAACAGCAACTCCGATCCCGTTTCGGGTTGTGGTGGATGAGTCCCTGGGCTATAAGCTTTCCGTGGATATCCGCTGCAATGGTCTGTTTACATATCGGATCTGCGACCCGCTGTTGTTCTATACCAATGTATGCGGTAATGTTGCGGATACCTATGAAAGCGATGAGATCGCATCCCGTTTAAAGAGCGAGATGATGAATGCTCTTCAGCCTGCGCTCGCAAAGCTTTCTGCGCAGAAAATCCAGTATTATGAGATCCCGGCGCATACCATGGAAATTTCAGATGCGCTAAATGAGGTTCTGTCCGGCTCCTGGAAGCAGAAGCGAGGACTGGAAATTTTTTCTGTAAACATCAATTCCCTGAGCATTCCGGATGATCAGAGAAAGAAGCTGACCGAGTGGGAGGAAAATGCCATGACCACCAATCCGAACACGGCGGCGGCACGTTTGGTAGGCGGTCAGATCGATGCCATGAAGACAGCTGCAGGAAACAGCGGCGGTGCTATGGCCGGATTTATGGGTATGGGCATGGCTGCCAATGCAGGAGGCGGCATGAATGCTCAGAGCCTTTTTGCTATGGGGCAGCAGCCGCAGGCCATGCAGCAGACTGCGTCCGTTTCCGGCGGACAGCCGACCGGTGCAGGAGCAGCAAATGCCTGGGTGTGCTCCTGTGGGGCAACCGCTGCCGGAAAGTTCTGTCCGGAATGCGGAGCAAAGAAACCGGAACCGAAGATCCAGCCGTCCGGCAGTTGGGTCTGCACAAAGTGCGGGACGAAGGCCACCGGCAAATTCTGCCCGGAGTGCGGATCTGCGAAGCCGGCAGAAGAAGAGGGTTGGATCTGTTCCTGCGGAAACTTAAACAAGGGTAAATTCTGCAGCAACTGCGGAGCAAAAAAACCTGCCGGAGCACTGCTTTATAAGTGCGATAAGTGCGGTTGGGAGCCGGAGGATCCGGCACATCCGCCGAAATTCTGTCCGGAGTGCGGAGATCCCTTTGATGAGGGAGATATCGTAGGCTAGTGTACTGGCACATTCATTTTCAAACTAATGACGCTGAATATTTTTTCATTGACAAGGCGACTGAAAGAGGCGATGCGGTGGCATCGTCGATTGAAGTCAACGCAGTTCAATGGGAAAATAGACAAGTCAATTAGTTGAAATATGAACGTGTCAGTGCACTAGCACAAACTGTACTCAAAATTGTGCATGACCGGCAGAAAATCAGCAGCAAAAGCAGGTGCAAGAGCGTTTCTGAGAGTACATAGAAAAAGATCGGAGAATATACATGGCAGAATTACAGGAATATAAATGTCCCTGCTGCGGAGGCGCCATCCGTTTTGATAGTAAGAGCCAGAAACTGAAATGTCCTTACTGCGACACGGAATTTGAAATCGATGCCTTAAAGCAGTATGATGAAACCCTGAAACAGGAAACAGCTGACGATATGCAGTGGGAGACGGCAGAGGGAAGCACCTGGCAGGAGGGAGAGGAGCAGGCACTGAATACATATCACTGTGAATCCTGCGGCGGTGAGATCGTGGCAGATCAGAACACAGCAGCTTCCACCTGTCCGTTTTGCGGAAATCCCATTGTCATGACGGGCAAGCTTTCCGGTGAGCTTCGCCCGGATATCCTGATTCCTTTTAAGCTTGACAAGAAGGAGGCAAAGGCCGGACTTGCAAAGCATCTGGAGGGGAAACGGCTTCTGCCGAAAATTTTTAAAGATCAGAATCACATTGATGAGATCCGAGGGATTTATGTGCCGTTCTGGCTGTTTAATACGGAGACCGATGCGAGCATCCGCTATCGGGCAACCAGAACGCGCTTCTGGAGCGACAGCCGCTTTGACTATACGGAAACCAGCCACTTTCTGGTCAACCGGGCAGGCAGCATCGGATTTGAACGGGTGCCGGTGGACGGAGACTCCAAAATCCCGGATGATTTGATGGAGTCCATCGAACCCTTTGACCTGTCGGAGGCGGTTCCCTTTCAGTCGGCTTACCTGGCAGGTTATCTGGCGGATCGCTATGATGTGGATTCTGAGACCAGCGCGCCGAGAGCGAATGAGCGCGTTAAGCAAACCGTAGAACGTGCCTTTGAGGAGACTGTGACCGGATACGGTACGGTGGTGACCGAAAACAGCAGCGTTCGGCTTCATGACGGCAGCGCCCAGTATGCTCTGCTTCCTGTCTGGATCTTAAATACGACCTGGAATGGAAAACAATATCTGTTTGCCATGAACGGACAAACCGGAAAGTTTGTGGGAGATCTGCCGGCCGATCCGATGGAAGTGCGCAACATGACCATCAAGTTGACATTGATCCTTACCGTGGTATTTTATATCCTGCGTCTGATCTTATGGATGCTTGGTGTATAAGAGGGAGGAGCGGAGCATGAAAAAGAAAAAAACCTATGCAGCTGTCCTGTTTGCAGCAGGCCTCCTTTCCTTTAGCGCAAGTTTTTCGTCGTTTGCGCATACAGAAGGATTTTCCGAGGAATATTACCGTTTTCAGGATCCGGATGGTCTGCTTTCGGATGAGGATCAGCAGAAGCTGAATGAGAAGATGGATGAGATCAGCCGGGAACAACAGTTTGATGTGACGGCTGTTCTGGTAAACAGTATGGACGGAAAGAGTGCGCAAGACTATGCCGATGATCTTTATGATCAATGTGATTTTGGCTATGGAGAAGAGCATGACGGAACCTTGCTTTTGGTCAGTCTGGAGGATCGTGACTGGTACATTTCCACCAGCGGATACGGCATCGCCGCATTTACGGATCGAGACATCCAGTATATCGGAGAGGAGATTACACCATTTCTTTCCGATGAGAACTATGTGGAAGCCTTTGAAAACTATGCGGATCTTTGTGATATTATCCTGGATCAGAAAAAAGATTCGGGAGAATATGGGGATTATGATGATTATGAAACAGAGCCGGCATCACGCGGCTTTTTGTCACCAATCTGGATCCTCATCTCTCTGGGGGCAGGATTTGCCGGTGCTCTGGTTACAGTCGGAGCCAACAAGGGTAAGTTAAAAAGTGTACGTATGCAGAAGGAAGCGCAAAATTATGTCCGTCCGGGCAGTATGCATCTCACAAACAGCAGTGATCATTTCCTATATCGAAACGTCACAAGAACTCCAAAACCACAGCCAAAGAGCGGTCCGTCCGGCGGCGGAGGCGGTGGCAGCAGCACGCATACATCCTCTTCCGGACGCACCCACGGCGGCGGAGGCGGGAAGTTTTAGTAGTTTGTCTTAAAAAAAGAACAGAAATCCTACTTGTCAAACAGAGCCATATCTTTATAATAAAAGAAATACGTGTATACAATGCACGGAGACGAATCAGAAATTGACGAGATAGAGGTAGGACAGATGTATAAGGGCATAAAAAAATTAGCAGAATTGATTTTGGAATCTGAAGAAAAATTTCTTACCGGTCAGGATGAGCAGGAAATCTGCCTGGGAAGCATCCTGAATGCCGCAACGAAGGATGAAATCTGGGTCAGTGAAGACGGCGAGTATCATACTGTTATGATCGGTAATAAAACAGCACAGGAAAGCAGCATGCAGGTATGCCATGAGTCGGAGCATCCGATTTGCCTGCCGAAGCTTTTGTGGATCGCCAATGCCCTTCAGAAGCTGCTTGATCAGGCAAACGGCAATCTGCCGATCGAGGAGGATGAAAATCCAGAGCTGATCCGTTATGCGGCTGCTATTATCCGCAAGTATGCGGACGGACTTTCTCACGACGAGCGTTCGGCTAAGGAAATCTGCGCGGAAAATAAAATCCATATCGCGTAGAATTCAACCATAAAAATGAATACGGAGGTACCGGCTTATGATCACATGCAGGGATGTTTATAACCTGAGACTGGATGGTGTGGAGCTTTTGACAGGGGAAGCGGGACTTGACCGCGTGGTATCCTGGACCTACTTTGTGCAGACAAAGCCTTATGAAGAGCACATGAATCCGGGAAACTTTGCATTGATCGTTGTGGATTATCTCCGGTTTGACATGGATGAGGCATACTCTGCCATGGTGGAACTCAATAAGCTCGGCATTTCGGGATTTGCGATCTCGATCACCGACGATAAAGAGGCAGTTCCGGCTTCGATGATCCAAAAGGCATCGGAACTGGAGCTGCCCTTGTTTTATATACGCTGGAAGGGAGCGACCTTCGTCGATATTGCGCAGAGCATCGGAGAGCTGATCCTGGAGACCAATGTGAACAATAAACGAACGGGAGATTATCTGTATAACCTTCTTTTTGGTTACGAGATCAATGATCAGTACATTGAAAAGATCTCTGCTCAGTTCGGCCTGGTGTTTGACCGCCCTTACCGGGTTGGCGTCATCGTGATCGATCGGAAATACGGCGTAAATCTGGAACAGGATGAGCATACCTATTGTTACTATATGGACTGTCTGAATCGTGAAGTCATCCATATGAAGAAAAAACCGATGTACATGCGTTTCCTGAATAAATTTGTGCTCCTTTTTGAGGCAACAAAGGAAAAGGATACCGAGCATCAGATCGAACAGATCTTGAGAAAACTGGACAGCCGAAAGCCCTTTGCGGGCTGCATAACCAGCATGTGCATCCTGGGAGCTGCCTATACCAGACCTACAGACTTTGGAAAAAGCTACCAGGAGGCCAAAAACCTGATCCCCAAAAAGGATATTCTGCCAAATCCCACGGGCAAAAAGGTCCTCAGCGCCAGTTCCATGGGCATCTACAAATATCTGTTCAACAGCGGCAATCAGCAGGAGATTATGAATTATTGCAATGAAAAATTAAAGCAGCTGGAAATGTATGACAACGAAAACGGTTCATTTTTGATCGACACCTTGGTTAGTTATTATATGAATGGCTTCAATGTCGGAAAGACAGCAAAGGCCATGTTCGTACACCGAAATTCCCTGCAGTACCGCTTGAAAAAGATCGAGGAGATTCTTGATATCAGCCTGGATGACGCGATGGCTTACCTGGATTTAGTCAACTGCATTCTGGTAAAACGGCTGATGTTTTCTTAGCATCCTGTTAAGTGCAAAGTGCACTCGGCGCAGGAAAAAGTGCTTGCAAAAGCAACTGCACCGCGGCGCAGGGGCATATGCCAAGACACCTTCTTTTTTCGGAAAGTCGGCATGTACAGAACATACACTGTTTAAAATGCACAGCTGAATTGTTTAAAATTAACATTGAAAAAACGCTTTGGAACGATTATCATACTGACTATCAGCAAGGGCGCTGGAGAATACATCTCCGGCGCCTTTCCTGTTTGACAGTTGAATTTGCACAAGCCGTGCAAACATGTAAAGTCGGCAAAGGCGCCAGAGAGAAATCTTTGGCGCCTTTTCGATTATGGTTACACGGTCTAAAAAAGGAGGATACAATTATGAAAATGAAAAAATTTGCAGCAATGACTTTAACCGGGATGATGGCTCTTTCTGCACTGACTGCCTGTGGTTCATCCAAGAGCAGCGATTCTTCAACCACTGCCGGTGCAGCCGCTGACACCACAGCAGCAGGAAGCACCGAGGCAGGCAGTGCAGGAGCTGACGAGAAAAAGGTGCTGAGAGTTGGTATGGAATGTGCATATGCTCCGTTTAACTGGACACAAGATACCGATACAACACCGGACGGCAGCAAGGCTGCAAAAATTTATGATTCCGATTATTACGCATATGGCTACGATGTAGCAGTTGCTCAGAAGCTTGCAGATCAGATGGGAATGGAGCTTGAGGTTCACAAGGTAGAATGGTCCTCCATCGGTATTTCTCTTGATGCAGGTGATTACGATGCCATCATCGCCGGCATGGGAAAAACAGCAGAGCGCGAAGCTTCCTATGCATTCACCACTCCTTACTATTACAGAGATAACTGTATCGTAGTGAAGAAGGGCGGAGCTTATGAAAATGTAAAAGGCCTTTCCGATCTGGCAGGTACCGGATGCAAGGTAACCACCCAGCTTGGTACCGGATGGATCCCGTTACTGGATCAGGTAGAGGGAGCAACCTTATCCGGAAACTTTGAAACCACCTCTGAGTGCTTCATGGCTATCTCCAATGGCAGTGCAGATGTCTGCATCGTGGATCTTCCGACCGCAGAGTCCGCAGCACTGACCAACGATGATCTTGCCATCATCAAGTTAGATGAGAACGACACCTTCACCGGCGATGATGACATGGTTAACGTATGTATCGCAACCAGAAAAAGTGACACCGCCTTCCGTGATCAGATCCAGGAAGCTATGGATGCCATCGGCTGGAACGACAAGGCTGAGATGGATGATCTGATGAGCCAGGTTCTGACTCAGCAGCCGGCAGCAAACTAAGAAAGCGTTACACGATATTGTTAAGTGAGGTGACACTATGATATTTCAAGATCCGAGCAATTCCTTTGAATGGATGGTCTTTCTGGCACAGAAATATTCCAGCATGTTTATCAAGGGTACCTGGCTCACCCTGTATATTGCAGTGCTTGGAACGATTTTTGGATTTGTTCTTGGCTACATCGTCGGCATCATTGATGATATCAAGATCAGTGAGGGCGATAACATCTTAAAGAAGCTGCTGCTTCGCCTGGTCAAGATCATTTTCACGATCTATGTCGAAGTATTTCGTGACACGCCGATGATCGTACAGGCCATGATCGTATATTTTGGTATCCGTCAGATGGGATTTTCGGATCTGACGCCGGTATTTGCAGGTATTATCGTAACCGTACTGAATACAGGAGCTTACATGGGTGAGACCGTCCGTGCCGGCATCAGCTCCATCGATCTGGGACAGAGAGAGGGTGCCTGGGCCATGGGCATGTCTCCCTTCAAGACCATGATGTATATCGTGCTTCCGCAGGCATTTAAAAACATCATCCCGGAAATGGCAAATACCTTTTTAAGCAACCTGAAAATGACTTCCGTTTTAAATGTAATCGCTGTGCAGGAGCTCTTCATGGCTGCGAAGACAGTGGGCGGCAACTACTATAAATACTTCGAGTCTTATCTTGTTATTGCTGCGATCTACTTTGTACTCTGCTTCGTGTTTGACAAGTTCTTTAAGCTGATCGAAAAGAAGATGAAGGGCAAAACCGATTACGTGCTGGCAGTGGAATACATGGATAACCCGTAAGGAGGAAATATTATGAGCGATACCGTTATTTCCATTCGTGATCTGAGTAAATCCTTTGGTGATCACGAGGTTTTAAAAAAGATTGATATTGACGTCAATGCGGGAGAGATCATCTGTATTGTCGGCTCCTCCGGATCCGGAAAATCCACTTTGCTGCGATGCATCAACAAGTTGGAAAAGCAGACGGCAGGCAAGATCCTCTACCACGACAAAGAAGTGCGGGATGTTCAGAAGGATATTAACGAATACCGTTCCCGCGTCGGCATGGTGTTCCAGTCCTTTAACCTCTTTAACAATATGACGGTCCTGGAAAACTGTATGCTGTGTACCAGAAAGGTGCTGCATCTGCCAAAGGAAGAGGCCTTTAAGCGTGCGATCGAACATTTAAAGCATGTCGGCATGGCACCGTACATCAATGCAAAACCGGCTCAGCTCTCCGGCGGACAGAAGCAGCGCGTGGCCATTGCAAGATCCCTTTGCATGAATCCGGAGGTTCTGCTCTTTGATGAGCCGACCTCCGCCCTGGATCCGGAGATGGTCGGCGAGGTGTTGAATGTTATGAAAGAGCTTGCGAAAACCGGACTTACCATGATCATTGTTACCCATGAGATGGCATTTGCCAGAGATGTATCGACTCGAACGATCTTCATGGATAGTGGTTTTGTAGCCGAGGATGCACCGCCTTCCGAATTGTTCACGAATCCGAAAAATCCGAGAACCCGGGAATTTCTTAAACGTTATCTGGCAGGTTAATGCCTGGACAGACAACAGAATGGAGACAATATGGAAAAATTTGTGGTTACATTTGCCAGAGGCTTTGGCACCGGTGGAAAAGTGATTGCTGCCAAGCTTGCAGAGGATTTGGGCATTCATTGCTATGAGAACCGGATCCTGACACTGGCCAGCCAGATGAGCGGCCTGGATGAGGATGTTTTCCAGCAGGTGAATGAAAAGATGCGCGAAACCGGCGGCTTCACCAATTTCCTGCGTGGCCTCCCGCGAGCGAAGGGGTATATCTCAAGAAATGAGACCTTTGCTTCGGATGATAAGCTCTTTGAGTATCAGAGCCAGATCATCCGGGAGCTTGCCGAGAAGGAGTCCTGCGTGATCGTCGGAAAATGCGCCGATTACGTATTAAAAGGATATCCGAATGTCGTGAGCATCTATATCGAGGCACCCCGCGCCTTCTGTGTGGAGCGTACGATCAAAAACATGGGAGTGACCGCGGAGGTGGCCAATGCCACGATCGAGAAAACCGATAAGTTCCGCGCAGATTACTATAAGTATTATACTCACGGAAACTACTGGACAAACCCGGTCAACTACGATCTTACCTTAAACAGTGAGCGCGTCGGCGTGGATAACTGCGTGAAGGTCATTGAAAATTATCTGATCTTAAAGGGACTGATCACACCGGATATGATCCATTCAAAAGGTGTTTTGGAATAAATATGACTTAAGTAGCGGATCGCTATTTTGCGATCGAAAAGGAGGATAACTATGAAATTAGCAGATACAGGTTTAACAGCACAGGATATCAAGGACAAAGTAAGCAAGTACATGATCGAGACCTATGAGAGAATGGATTTCATCTGTGAGACAGCAAAGGATCAGTACATGTATGATGAGAAGGGCGAGAAATATTTAGACTTCTATGCCGGCATCGCCGTAAACTCCGCAGGAAACTGCAATGAAAAGGTCGTAGCTGCTGTGATCGACCAGGTACAGGATGTTATGCATACCTTCAACTATCCTTATACCATTCCGCAGGCTCTGTTGGCAGAAAAGATCTGCACCACCATCGGCATGGACAAGATCTTCTTCCAGAACTCCGGAACTGAGGCAAACGAGGCTATGATCAAAATGGCTCGTAAGTATGGTATTGAGAAATACGGCCCGAATAAGTATCATATCGTGACTGCAAAGATGGGCTTCCATGGACGTACCTTCGGTGCCATGTCTGCAACCGGTCAGCCGGGCAATGGCTGCCAGGTTGGTTTCGGTCCGATGACCTACGGTTTCTCCTATGCTCCGTACAATGACCTGCAGGCCTTCAAGGATGCATGTACCGAAAACACCATTGCGATCATGATCGAGCCGGTACAGGGCGAGGGCGGTGTACATCCGGCAACTCAGGAATTCATGACAGGACTTCGTGAATTCTGTGATGAAAAGGGAATGCTCCTTCTGATCGACGAGGTCCAGACCGGATGGTGCCGTACCGGTAAAGTCATGAGTTATATGAACTATGGCATCAAACCGGATATCGTATCCATGGCAAAGGCTCTCGGCGGCGGCATGCCGATCGGCGCCATCTGTGCAACCGCAGAGGTAGCAAAGGCATTCAATCCGGGATCTCACGGAACCACCTTCGGCGGACATCCGGTTTCCTGTGCAGCTGCTCTGGCCGAGGTCAACGAGCTGCTGGATCGCAATCTTGCAGACAATGCAGCAAAGATGGGTGAATATTTCAAGGCAAAACTGGCAGGACTTCCGCATGTAAAGGAAGTAAGAGGACAGGGTCTGCTGGTTGGTGTTGAGTTTGATGATTCCGTAGTTGCAGTGGAGGTAAAACATGAATGTCTGCACAGACATCTCCTCATTACAGCCATCGGCGGACACACCATCCGCATGATCCCGCCGTTAATCATCACAGAGAAAGATTGCGATGAAGCATTTGAGATCATCAAGGAGTCTGTAGAGGCTCTTACAAAATAAAAAAACGAGATGCCGCCTTTGGGCGGCATTTCCTTAAAGGAAAGGTGTCGTGATTATGAATAGTTTTTCTTTCACGATCCCACAGAATATCACGGTAGGTGTGGGATCCTTAGCAAAGCTTCCGGAGCTGGCAAAAAAACTGGGAAAAAGCAAGGCTTATATCATCTCCGGACCTCATTTAAATAAGATCGGAATGGTTGCAAAGTGCCGGGAGGCATTAAAGGCAGCCGGAATGGAAAGCGAAAGCTTTACCGAAACCGAAGGAAATCCGAGTACCGATACCGTAGCAAAGGCTGCAAAGGGGTTTGCAGACAGCAAAGCGGACTTCATCGTGGCCTTCGGAGGCGGTTCCCCTCTTGATGTTGCAAAGGCCGTGGCTGTAATCGCAACCTACGGAGGCAATATCGTAGATTACGAGGGCGGAGGCAAGGTACCGGGACCGGTTGTTCCCATGATCGCTATTCCGACCACAGCCGGAACTGGTTCAGAGGTTACCGCATTTTCCGTGATCACCGATCACTCCCGAAACTATAAGCTGACGGTCGTAAGCAACGACATCCTGCCGGCCTACGCGATCCTCGATCCGGAGCTGATCACAACCGTACCTGCAGCTACAGCAGCAGCCTGCGGCATTGATGCCATGGTACATGCCCTCGAGGCCTTCATTTCCAAGGCGGCTTCTCCGTTTTCGGATCTGTTTGCGAAGGAAGCACTCAGACTCATCGGCGGCAGCATCCGTGATTATGTGGCAGACCGAAGCAATATCGCAGCCTGCGAGGCCATGCTGACCGGCTCCTTATTTGCCGGAATCGCCTTTTCCCATGCGAGACTCGGTGACGTCCATGCCATGAGCCATCCGGTGAGCGCCTACTTTGATGTGCCCCACGGCGTGGCCAATGCCATCCTGCTTCCGACGGTTGTAGAATACAACATGACCGATGCCGCAGCGAAGTATCAGTACATTTATGACTGTATCTGCGAAAAACCGGTAGCCGATGAGGACTTCACTCCCGAAATGCTGGCAGCAGAGATCCGCGTGTTAAACGACGAGCTTGGCATTCCGTCCTCCTTAAGCGAAGTCGGTGTCGACAGCAGCCTATTTGATAAAATGGCAGACGATGCCATGAAGAGCGGAAACATTCAGGTAAATCCACGCGTAACAACAAAAAATGATATCTTAAAATTGTATATGCAGGCATTCTAGTTAGACAAGTCAATTAGTCGAAATATGAATGTGTCAGTGCACTAGCTGAGATAAACGCCGCCGCGCAGGAAAAGAAGACTGCGCGGCAGCGTTTTTTGCGTTTTATAGCTGAACTGTTTGTCCCATATATTCTTCATAATACCGCACGATCAGACAGGACATGATCATACGGTGACGATTGTAGCCATCTTCCAGAGGAATATCGGTGAGCTCGTTGATCTTATTCAGTTTGTTCAGTACCGTGTTGCGGTGCATATAAGCAGCGGCGGCAGTTTTATTCAGACTGCAGCCGCTCAGCAGATAGTAATACAGGACATCGCGAAGATTTGAATGATGTTTTGCATCATAACGGCAGATCTTGAGGATGGAAGGATGGATCAGGTAGATCAGGTCATTGGTGCAGTGGTTTTCGATATATTGAGCGGCACATAAGTCAATGATATAGTACATGCTGTAATCTTCATAAAAAAAGAGACGCTCTGTTTCGGAAAATCGGTGGAGCCTGGCTCCGAGTCGTATGATAGCTGAGGCGATATCATGCAGGATATGCAGGCGGGAAAGGCGTCTTGTGGCATTGCTGATACCGGCATAGGCGTGACATTGTTCCATAAGCTTTTGCAGTTTGGCATGATCAAAGGGCAGTATGCCTTGCGGGCGATCTTCCTGAGAAAAGAGAATGACGATATCATGTCCGCAGATCGCCATATTGGTTTCCGGAAAGATTTCGTGAAGCTGCTGCATCATGTAACTGAGCTGTTCGTTTTGTTCGGATATCGTTTCCGGGCGTATCAGGATAAAAGCATAGAAGGTCTTTACGGGATAGGCCAGCATGGAAAGACGATTTTTAATTTCTGCATCATCCGTGAGCTTTTTACTGATCAGATCCTGAAAAAATTCAGCGCAGATCGTATCCTGATTCAGGAGAAGTTCCAGATTTTCACACAGTGTATAGCTGACAGTATCGCAAAAATCAGAGAGGAGATGCTTAAAGTCAATCTGCTCTCGGTCAGCATTTGCAGCTAAAAGAGCGGTAACCGTGTGCTGTTTGTCCGTCTGTATGCGACAGGCGAAATATATGTGGTTTGGCGCAAGGGTAATGCGACAACAGCGATCCTTAGGATGCGCTAGAAAGGTGCTTTCGATCAGCCGAATCTGTTCAAAGGGCAGAGACGGATGCCTGGATAGTTCCAGACCGACCGGTTCGTCAAAGTAGATTTTCGAGTTTTTTGCAATCAGCTTAAAGCCGGAATTAAAAAAATAGATCTGCGAGTCGATCATCTCGGCAGCGGTATTTAAAAGCTGCGGAAACGTAAGTCCGTCACAGAGAGCTTCCCGCAGGGTTCGGCTCCAGTGACGGTAGTTGCAAAGAATGATATTGATGCGGTTGTACAGCTCAAAAAGATCCAAGGCGGAGACTACCACATTGTGGTTGCGGCAATCAGGAAGCTTTGTATGATTGACATCCTCAGCAGACAAAAACATGGTAATGGAAGAATCAGCCGGGCAGCTTTTTAGCAGGCGGATCCCATCGGAATATTGTCCGATATAGAGATACTCCTCCAGAAGCTTATTCTGATTCTTTAAGAGGATGATCCCCTGAAATTCTCGGTTTGTCCGAGTACCGGTATGCTGCTCTAAAATAGTTTTTTCCATGGTTTGCAGGATGTACATCATGTCCATAAGGCGATCGATCCTTTCTTGTGTCTGTCAGTAGGATGCTTTGAATTTCTAAACTCATTCTATTAAAAAAACACACAAAAATCAAGATATCCGCTGATTTGGCAGATATCTTGATTTTTTGTTCTGTTACTTGTTATGTGTTACGTGTCCGGCAATGGAATAGGACTGTTCATGCGTTGTATGTGCGGCAGCCGGATTACAGATCATGATCCATACGGTTTATGACCTCATCCTGGATACCGGGTGTCAGTCTGGTAAAGTAAGCGCTGTATCCGGCTACTCGCACGATCAGTTCGGGATGTTCTTCCGGATGTGATTTTGCATCAACGAGCTCTTCTTTGTTGACAACATTGAACTGCACATGTTTTCCTCCATGGGTTAAATACGTCTGGATCATACTTCCGAGTTTTTCTAAATCGGATTCGGTCTTTAACGCAGACGGATGGAACTTCATGTTCATCAGCGTTCCCTGATACGGATCCTGATCTACCTTCATAGCACTCTGGAATACAGCGATCGGACCGTGCGTATCGGTTCCGTGAGCCGGAGACAGGGAGGCATCGGCAAGGATTTCACCGCCCTTTCTGCCATCCGGGGTAGCACCGGTTACGGCTCCGCCCGGCTGATGAGCGGAAATGGAAATCGCATTCGGCTTTAAAGTATCGCCATATACACAGGGGAGGCTTAAACAGGTATCGGCATGAAGCTTATACATCTCAGCAACGAAGGCATCAACTTCCGGGATATTGTTGCCGTACTTTGGCTGGGAGGCGAAATCTGCACGCATTGCATCAAAACCTTCCCAGTCTGCGTCCAAAGCTTCCATCAGCTGTGCCATGGTATATTTTTTCTCATCAAAGATCAGCTTTTTGATGGCATAGAGTCCGTTGCCGGCATTGACTGCGCCAACGGCACCGAGGACTGCACCGTTTTCAAACTGGAAGCGGCGGTTAAACATATCTTTTCCGACTTTCACGCCGTCCTTCATCAGGCTGGAACGGAATACATCCGGGAAGAGGTCACGCTCTGCGATCATTTCCACATTGATCCGTTCATTTGCCATGCGCATCAGGTGACGGATCTCATCAAACACGGCTTCTTTTATATCGTCAAAGGAAGCCATTTTGGTAACATCCCCAACTTCTTTGCCCACCATCTCCTTGGTGTAACGGCAATAGCCGTTGTGCAGGGCAATATCCATTGCCTGTGGGATGATAAAGAAGCAGGCAACCTGTGTGCGAGTCTGAGCCTGCACATTGCCGTCTACACAGCCGGTACAGCACCAGTCACGGGCATCTTCAATGGAAAGACAGTTGGTCGGACTCTGCTTTGCGAAGAAATTGATATAGCTTTCATCGCCGACAAAGGCCGGCATACCGATTCCGCTGCGCACACATTCCAGTGCTTTTAACATCAGCTTCATCGGAGTATTCTTGTGGACACGAACCGTCACGGTATGATGCGGCATGTGGGTATCCTGTGCTGCCTCTAACAGAAGATAAGACAACTCATTGGTCGCATCGCTTCCGTCGCGTTTTACGCCGCCGATCGTCCAGTTATACCATTTCGCCATACCGGCATTTTTTGCGCGATTTGCGTTGCCGGATACCCGGTTGATCTTCATGCACTTGCAGCGCATGATCTCTAAAAGCTCCAGCACCTCGTCATCGGTAATGATCCCGGCTTCGATATCCTTTTTATAGAACGGATACATGTACTGGTCAAAGCGTCCTGCACTGGTGGTCGGGCTCGGGCAGCACATGAGGAAGGTGAACCAGAAACTCTGCAGAGCCTCGCGGAAGGTTTCGGCCGGTTCGTAAGGAACCTTGCGGCAGATGCGTGCCATCTCTTTTAATTCGGAAGCACGAGCCTCGTCTTTTTCCTCAGCCGCCATCTTCTCAGCCAGATCTGCGTAGCGGTTTGCGAAACGTACCCAGGCTTCAAATACAATGATCACACCCTCCCAGAAATCACGTTTTTCGATGATGTCAGGACTTTCATAACGCAGATTTTTCAGGCATTCTTTTGCTTCTTCGATGATGCTTTTTGCACCTTCATTTAAGATCTTTGCATAATCGACGGCAACCAACGAAAATCCCGGCCCCAGGCCGTAGCCGGACATCGCAAATCCGCCGCCGGAGCCGCCGGTCTTATCCTTCCAGGGCGGAAGAATGGTGCCTGACTTCATAAACGGCCAAAGTCTGTCATTTTGTCCTAGGGATTTACCCATGGTCTCAATTAAGTTGGAGTTTGCGGTGTTTCCGGCAAACTGTTCATTTAATCGGTATAATTCTTCCTCATCCTCCGGCGTAATGGTGTAGATCTCACTTTTTAAGCTCTCAACCTCATCCTTGGTCCAAACTCCGTACTCATACTGCATTTCCAGACCAAACGGTTTGGATGCGCCGGAACCGCAGAGCAGATCCTCCGGTTCAATAAAAATTGTAATATTGTCCAGGATATTTGCATGGAGCTTAGAACGGCGCAGCAAGATCGGCTCTCCGCCGGTTTTTTCCAGAGATTCATTTGCAAGGCGAAACAGCTCCACGCAGAGCGGATATTTGCTGATGCGCAGGCTTTCCTTCATACGTTTTACACGGTCTGTCATAACGATAATCCTCCTAATTTTCTGATAAAATGGTACCATCATTTGGAAATGTTTCGCAAGAAAACGGCGCGTGTTTGTGCAAAGTTGTAAAAATTGCACAGGCGAACCGGGAGAACATGTGCGGCATTCACACTTTATTGGAAACCGGGAGAGGATTTATTTTTTTGATAAAAAGGATATGCTAAGATGAATGTGCCAGTACACTAGTGCACTGACACATTCATATTTCAACTAATTGACTTGTCTATTTTCCCATTGAACTGCGTTGACTTCAATCGACGATGCCACCGCATCGCCTCTTTCAGTCGCCTTGTCAATGAAAAAATATTCAGCGTCATTAGTCTGAAAATGAATGTGCCAGCACACTAGCGAGAGTGCAAAGCACGCAGCAATTCGGTATCGATAGATAGGATATAAAGGAGAGGGGAACATATGGCTACAGAACGAATCAAGCGGATGCAGGAAGCATTGAAGGTTGACAAATTTCCGTTTTGTGCGGAAAAAGCAAAGTATGTGATCGAGTCGTGGAGGCAGAATGAGGGGCTGCCGTCCATTCTCAGACGTGCGAAGGCAACGGCAAACTATCTGGATAAAAGAACGATTTATATTGACGACGATGAACTGATCTGCGGAAACTGTGCAGCGAAACCAATGGGATTGGAAGCTTCTTGTTGGGGGCCGTTCTGGGATGATAAGGACTTAGACAGCATTCTGGAAGGAAACTACACGATTTCCGATGAAGACCGAAAGACACTTCGGAGTTTGGATTCTTTCTGGGACGGACAGAGCCGTCAGATGTATGAGTGGCAGGGAAGATTCTACGATGATTTTCATCTCTGGCCGTTTATCCGTTCCGGAATTTTATGTCCTCCGTGGACAAGCAAGGTAAAAGGACGTGGCTCAGGCGGAGCCGGTTTCGGCTGGGGACTTGGCATTGGTTTAAGTTTCTTTGTACCGGATTATGAGAAGGTGATCAAAGAAGGCATCGCAGCAAGAGTAGAAGAAGCACAGGAAGAGTTAAAAAACCTTCGTTATCATGATAATGATTCTTTTGATAAAGGGGACTATTTAAGAGCCTGCATCATTGCACTGACTGCTATGCAGCGTATGTATCACCGCTACGGTGATGCATGTACGGCAAAGGCAGAGGAGACTGCAGATCCGGTAAGAAAGGCAGAGCTGGTACGCATGGCAGATACCTGCCACAGCCTGGCTGAAAACGGAGCCCGCGATTTTCGCGATGCGATCCAGGCGTTCTGGTTCTACTGGATGATGATCACCCATGGAACTGTACCGGGCGGCCGCTTCGATCAGTTTATGTATCCTTATTATAAACAGGACATCGAAGCAGGAACCCTGACCCGGGATGAGGCACTGGAACTGATTGAGTGCCTGCGTATCAAGATCATGCAGTTTAACTTTGTATCCGGCAACGCAAAGCAGAGAGATAAATGGGCTGGCATGGCAAGATGGCATAACTTCATCATCGGCGGCTGCGATAAGGACGGAAAGGAATGTTCTAACGAACTGAGCTACCTGATTTTGGAGGCCGCAGATGAGGTTCGCACTCCGCAGTTTACCATCACTCTCCGTGTCAATGAAAACACACCAGATGAACTGATGATGAAATCCTTAAAACTGGTTCGCACCGGTATCGGAATGCCGGCCTTCGTATCCGATAAGAGCTACATCAAAGGCCTGATAGATCAGGGGGTTCCGATTGAGGACGCAAGAAACTATGCGCTTGCCGGATGCCTTGACTTAAACATCCCAGGCAAATCCAGAATGAACGCAGTAGGTATGTTCATTGTACCGAAAGTTCTGGAAATCATGATGAACAACGGTGTGATGCGGGAGACCGGAGAGCAGCTTGGACCGAGAACCGGTGAGATGAAAGATTTTAAGACCTACGAGGAATTCGAGAAAGCATTCAAGGAGCAGCTGTACTACTTCATGGGCTTATACAACGAGGAACATAACATCCTCTGCCGTGTCACCCGTGAGATCAACAACGATGTGGTACATTCTGCATTCGCATATGACGGAATCAAGTGCGGACGGGATATCTCCAACCGCAAGATGCCTTACGAGAACGGTTCCATGATGAACCCGGTAGGCATCATCGGAGCAGTCAATTCCCTGGCCGCAGTCAAGTATGTGGTATTCGAAAAGAAATATTGCACGATGGAAGAACTGCATACTGCGCTGGAAGCCAACTGGGTAGGATATGAAGAACTCCAGAAGCTTTGCAAGGAAGCACCGAAATACGGCAACAATGATGATTTTGTTGACAATATCGCAACTGATCTGTTTGATTTTTGGTCCGACAGCACAAAGACCTTCACAGGTATCTACGGAGAGCCTCCGAGGGCAACCGGAGTTTCCATCACAGCATACGCTCCGGGCGGCGCCTACACCGGGGCAACTCCGGATGGAAGAAAGTTTGGAGAAACACTTCCGGACGGAACCGCATCACCGGCTCAGGGAACCGATACCCACGGACCGACAGCATCCTTAGCCAGCGCCATGAAGATCCATCAGGATCCATTCAATGCCATGCTGCTGAATATGAAGATTCATCCGTCAGCCTTAAAGACCGACGAGGATTTAAGAAAGCTGGGAGCACTGATCAAAACGTATCTTTTAAATGGAGGCAAGCATATCCAGTTTAATGTAGTGGATAACGAAACTCTGCATAAGGCCCAGGAAAAACCGGAGGATTACCGGGATCTCGTGGTTCGTGTTGCAGGCTACAGCGCATATTTTACCATGCTGACACCGGCAGTGCAGGAGGACGTGATTTCGAGGACAGAGAATATGCTTGGGTAGGCGGATAGAAACAGTTACATAGAAAAATAGAGAAGGATAGAATGGAAGGGGGATCCATTATGTCGCATAAGATTAGAAGTGAAGTTACAGGAGGTTGGTTATATGGCGGCAGATCGCAGTGTTGCAACGACCGTATTTAATATTCAGACTTATTGTATCCATGACGGTCCGGGAATCCGGGTTACCGTATTTGTAAAGGGATGTCCGCTCCGCTGCACCTGGTGCGCGAATCCGGAATCCAACTTGAAGAAGCCACAGCTGATGTTTTACAAGGATAAGTGCACTGGGTGCGGTCGGTGCGCTGCCGTCTGCCCGAAGCGTGCCGTTGAGGTGCGTGAGATAGAAAATGGCTTCCGGGCTTATACCGACCGCAGTCTGTGCGTGGACTGCGGAGCCTGTGTGAAAGACTGTCCAGCAGAAGCAAGAGAAATTGCCGGGGAGATTATGGATGTGCAGACTGCTTTGAACCGCGTGCTGGCAGATAAACTGTTCCTAGATACATCCGGAGGCGGCATGACCATCAGCGGCGGTGAGTGTCTGGCTTGCCCGGAGTTCACGGAGAATCTTCTGATGGCGGCCCATGAAGAAGGCATTTCTACTGCGGTAGAGAGCAGTGTTTTCGCAGTTCCGGAGATCATTGATCGGATATATCCCCATGTGGATCTGGCATTGTGCGATATCAAGCATATGGATCCGGAAAAGCATAAAGAGTACACCGGCGTAGATAATGAACAGATTTTAAAGAATATCATTCACATCAACCAGGATCTGCACGTGCCAGTCTGGGTACGGGTACCTACCATACCCGGACACAATGACAGCGATGAAAACATCGATGCTGTGGCACGTTTTGTTTCGGAGAACCTCACAAAAGATACCAGAGTCTGCCTGCTTCCATATCACAGACTGGGTGAATCCAAGAATGAAAGCCTCGGGCATGAGATAGACTGGTCCATTGAAATTCCGTCCGATGAGCATATGAACCATCTGAAGGGCATTGTGGAGTCTTACGGAATTGCAACGCAGATCGGAGGTTGAGAAAGGAGAGACGCAAAGCTATGTACGACCGAATTGAACGAATCAAAAAACGCGTGATTGTGGATCATTATCCGATCTGCATTGAAAAATACCGGATTACGGCGGATGTGTTAGAGCATTCTAAACATGACCCGGCCATGATCCAGAGGGGAAAAATGCTGAAGGCTTATGCAGAGCGGATGCCGATTGCCATTGCGGAGGATGAGCTGATCGTAGGCCTTGGTGCATCCAAACCGATGGGGCTGGAGATCGATCCAAACTATGGAATCTGGACTCAGGATGAGATCGACAGTCTGATCGAAGATGGCTATATCATGGATGAGCAGGATCAGAAGAATCTGCAGGAATTGAATAAGCATCATGATCCGGCAACCCAGATCGGCATGCAGGGCGATATCTTCTATGAGCAGGAAGATGAGCGTATCTTAAAGCTGTTAAAGGCAGGCCTGGTACTTCCGCCATGGAAGGATAAATCCGAGGGACGCGGCGTAGGAGGCGGCTATGCCCAGAGCGGCCTTGGCCTTGGACCGAGTCTGGTACTTCTGCTGGTGGATTACAAAAAAATTCTGGAGCACGGAACACTGGAGCTTATTGAACAGGCAAAAAAATGTCAGGAAAAACTTCGTTTCACGGATGCGGAGTCTATTGACAAGTTTCGTTATTATCGCGCAGTCGTGATGGCATTTGAGGCAATCAATACCCTGGCGGATCGTTATTCCGCATTGGCATTTGAGATGGCTGAAAAAGAGACTGATCCGGTGCGCAAGGAAGAGTTAAAGACCATCGGAGAAACCTGTGCATGGATTCCGCGCAACAAGCCGCGTACTTTCCGCGAGGCAATTCAGTGCTTCTGGTTCCAGTTCTTAATGTTAAGCCCGAGTACCACCCTTCCGGGCGGCCGCTTTGACCAGTTCATGTATCCGTACTACAAGGCAGATCTGGAAGCAGGACGCATTACCAAAGAAGAGGCGATCGAGCTGTTGTGCTGCATGCGCTTAAAGAATATGGAGTTAAACCGTACCTCCGGCAAAAATAACCGTAAGAAAAATGCCGGTTTCGCTAAGTGGCATAACTTTATCATCGGCGGTGTAAAACCGGATGGCACAGATGCCACCAACGACTTAAGCTACATGCTTCTGGATGCGGCGCTCATCACTAAGACTCCGCATCATACCATTACCCTGCGTGTGGCACCGTCTACTCCGAAGGATCTGCTCTTAAAGGGGGTAGAATGTATCAAGGCGGGACTCAGTATGCCGGCCTTTGTCAGTGATGAAAGTTATACTGAATTTTTTACCATGCACGGCGTATCTCTGGAGGATGCGAGAGATTTTGCCATCACAGGCTGTCTGGATGCAAACCTTCCGGGCAAGAGCCGTACGGGCCCGGTTCCGATGACTATTATGACTGTTATTTTCGATTTGTTCCGCCACAATGGCATCAATGTAAAAAATGGCGAGCTGGCCGGTATTCAGACCGGAGACTTTACTCAGTTTCAAAATTTTGAAGAACTGTTTGCTGCCTGGGAGAAGCAGTTTCAATATTGCGTGGGCATCGTAGGAGAACGCAACAATGTAGAGCTGAAGGTAACCCAGGAGGTACTTCCGGATCCGCTTAGAAGCGCTCTGATGTACAAGGGCATTGAGAGCGGAAAAGACATCTGGTGCCGTCATGACATTCCGTTTGATAATACGGCTTCTGTCTGCACCATAGGTATGGTAAACGTGGGCGATTCTCTGGCAGCCATCAAGAAGCTTTGCTTTGATGATAAGAAATACACCTTGAAAGAACTTTACGACGCACTGGAAGCGGATTGGGTTGGCTATGAGGAAATGCGAAAGAACTTTTTGAATGCCCCGAAGTTTGGCAATAACGACCCGTATGTGGATGAGATTGTGGCACGCTGCTATAAGATGTTTACAGACTTTGTTCCGACCCTTCGGACTATTACCGGCGGCACTACGGTTCCGTGCGGCATCTCCATCACCAGTCATCAGCCGGGCGGCCTCTTAACCGGAGCAACCCCGGATGGCCGAAAGGCAGGCACCCTTCTTGCCGACGGCACCATGAGCCCGATGCAGGGCATGGATACCCACGGCCCGCTGGCAGTGATGCAGTCTGCCATGAAGGTGGATCAGGATCCGTTCCAGGCAACTCTGCTGAATATGAAGTTCCATCCGTCTGCGTTAAAGACGGAGAGTGATATGGAAAAACTGGCTTCTTTGATCCGCACCTATCTGACCAACGGTGGAAAACATGTACAGTTTAATGTAGTGGCAAAAGAAACCTTAATTGCTGCAAAAGAGCATCCGGCTGAGCACCGCGATCTGGTAGTCCGCATTGCAGGCTACAGCGCATACTTTGTTCAGCTGAATGAGTCCATGCAGGAAGAGGTCATCAACCGAACAGAGCATACGTTATAAAAAATAAAATTCGAACAATAAAAATGAGCAGATGCGCTATCTGGCGTATCTGCTCATTTTTTAGGCAATATCAGGCTTTTTCATTGTCCTGGCTGCGGAACGAGAATTCCATTTTCTGTTTCTGGTAGAAAGGAATCCGGCTGTATTCAGTCTGGTAAAAGAAAATCATACAGGATACCAACAGGCGGCACTGGGCCATGCCGCTTTTAGTAAAGTCATCTTTGACCAGTTCATTGAGCTTGTTGATCTTGGCTTGGATGGTGTTGCGGTGGACACTTAAAGTCATGGCTGTTTCATTGACACTACATCCGTTCAACAGATAGTGGTACAGGACTTCTAAGAGGTTTGTGTTGTGATCGCGGTCATATCCGTTCAGCTTTAGAATGGCAGGATGAATTAGATATGTTAAGTCTTTGGAGTCGTGAATCTGACTGAAAGATGCGGCAGCCAGGTCAATGAGGTAATAAATGGAATAATTATTGTGATAAAAAATACGGTTATCCTTTTCTAGGTGCAGTTCCCGGCCAAAACGAGCAGTGGCCTGAGCTAGGATGATGTTGGTGCGGAAACGGTATTTGGTATAAAGGGAAAGACCTGCATGGGCATTGTATTTTTCCAACAGCCAGTTAAATTTCGCGTTGTTCAGATACGGGAGCAGTGTCTTTTCCGGATTTGGGTACATCATGACAAAATCATTGCCGTAAGCGCCGGAAATGTATTCCGGAAACAGTCGGGAAAGCTCGGATAAAAAGAATACATGCGTCATGGCAGGCGCGGAGTCTGGCATGAGGATATAAACGAAGGTGGTGGCTAGGGAAGAGGTGACGTCCAGAGCTCGGTAACGTTCCATAGTTTCACCCCAGTTCCATACCCGCCGTTCCATGATATCCGAAATAAACTGGGAAGCTGCTTGCTCTTTCGGGGTATAAAACGGAATATCGTAGTTCGCCATGCTGGTGAGAATATGTTGCAGAGCTTCCTGGGATAGCCACTGGATATCCGGAGCAGTGAAGGGCTGATGGTTAAAAAATACCAGATAAAAGGTGTGGCCGTGGAATGCCTGTTGGCGGATAAAAAGATGCTGGTCATATTCCTGCAGAAAAAAGAATCCGGCAGAACGCTGCAGCTGATCCACATCCGGCAGGGTAATCTCTGCAAGTAATGCCTCATTGTCATCGGAAGAAAGCAGCATTTTGTATTTTTCATCATATAGAGCGCAGCTGGAAGCAGTCAGGGAAGCGAGCATATTAAAGTAATTTTTGATGCCATGATGATCTCGCAATGTTTTGGAGAGCTGTTTCTCGGCAGATTCATATCCCTGATAAATGCGGATGACTGTGGTGCAGAGTGCCGGATAAGAGAGACTACAGGCAATGTAATTGCAGGTATATGGGATATTTTCTGGGAGCTCTTCATTGTGTACGGCAACGAAAAAGCAGCTCTTTGCCGGGAGTGTGTTTTGGATATAGATTTGGAAGGTTTCGGTATCGCAGAACAGAAAACTGTTTGCTTTCGGTTCTACGGATAATTCGGAGTCCAGAAACAACAGTTTGCTGGGAACAGAAAATTGGTTAAAGGGCAGCTGGTAACGGATTACATGGTTTCCCAAACATGTAATAATATGATGAAATGTAGCCATAAATAAAACCTCCTGATGGAAAAAGTATATCAAAAAATACCTGTTCTAACAAGAATACTAGTTAAGAATTTGTAAAAAATGCATCAAAAAAAAGAGGAAACTGTGCACCGTGAATAGCGGAATGCAATTCAGCGTGAAATTTCTTGTTTCACGCTGTTTTTGTCTCTATACTGTAGTCAGAATTAATAAAAGACAGGAGGAAATAAAAGAAAAAATGAAGAAATTGTACAAAGATCAGGTCCTTGGACTGATTATGGTAGCATTTTCTCTTTTGGCTGGATACATGACCAGCAAGATTGGTGTTAGCATTCTGGACGGCGATCCGGGACCAAAGGTATTTCCGTCAGCAGCCAGTGTTTTGATAGGGCTGTGCGGCATTGTCCTGTTTGTGGCTCCGGAAAAGAAAGAGGGAAAACCGTTCCTTACCAAGACCGAATGGAAACGTCTGCTTAATCTGTACGGTTTGTATCTGCTGTACTGGGGACTGTTATGGCTGGTTGGCTACCGGGTGGCAATTCCGGTGGTGCTCTTTATCATCAGTTATCTGTTCTCAAAGGGAACAAACACTAAGATCGGCAAGATTATTCTTTACACCGTTGCAGTATCCGCGGCAATCATGTTTATTTATGTAGCATTGATGGAAACACGGCTTCCGGAAGGAATCCTGTTTGAAAAATTTTTCTGACTGGAGGGATAGAACATGGCTGAAGCAATTATGAATACGCTGCAGACTCTTGCAACACCGACCGGGCTGCTTTACATGATCGGCGGTTCCTTAATTGGTGTGGTGTTGGGAGCAATTCCCGGACTGGGCGGAGGAACCATCACCATTTTACTGCTCCCGATGACCTATCGTATGCATCCGACCTTGGCTCTGGCATTGTTCATGGCAATTTATGTTGGCAGCACATCCGGAGGATGTATCGGATCAATTCTTTTGGGTATTCCCGGAACGAATTCATCCATTGTTACATGCTGGGATGGATACCCGTTAACCAGAAAGGGTGATCCGGTACGGCCATTAAGTGCTGCGGTGGTCTCCAACTTTATCGGTACTGTGCCGTCTCTGATCCTGGCTGTGATCCTTTGCCCGTATCTGGCAAAATGGGCGGTCAAGCTTGGTCCATGGGAGTATTTCTCTCTGTGTTACTGTGCCATTGCCATGGTTATCGGACTTTCCAAGGGCAATGTGGTAAAAGGTATCATTGCCTGCGGTCTTGGAATTCTGGCAGCCTGTGTGGGCACTGCACCTCTTTGCGGAACGCTCCGCTTTACCTTTGGAAGCATGTATCTCATCAGCGGATTAAACATTGTTAACCTGATGATGGGTATGTTTGCGGGAAGAACAATCCTGATGGAATATACAAAGGGTTCCAAAGCATCGGAGGCAGCGAATGTCAAGGTGCGCGGCTTTAAGTTTCACATGAAAGATTACACCATGAATATCGGTAACATGATCCGTTCCTTTGCGATGGGCGCATTTATCGGCTTCCTGCCTGGTCTTGGTGCAAACACTTCTACAGTGCTGGCTTATGCGAATGAGAAAAACCTTGCAGAAAAGAAACATAAGCAAGGTAAAATCAAAGATGAAGACTGGGTACCTTATGGCGAAGGAAACATTGGTGGTGTTATCGCACCGGAGACTGCAAACAACGCAGGTATTGGTGGTGCCATGATCCCAATGATTGCTCTGGGTATTCCTGGCAATGGTGTTATGACTATTTTTATGACTGCCATGACGGTACATGGCATCAATGCCGGTCCTCTTCTGTTAAAGACCAACCCGGAAGTTGTTTATATGCTTTATACCGCAGCAATCATTGCAGCAATCATCATCCTTGTGTTTGAGGTTGTAGGAATGCCGATTTTTCCGGCTATGTTAAAATGCCCGTATCATTTTCTGTATCCGGCTATCATCATCATCTGCATTCTTGGTTCCTATATTTCCGGCGGAAGTCTGTTTAGTGTGGGTGTGGCGTTAGTAACCTGTGCACTTGGTATTTTCTTCTCTTATTTTAGGATTCCTCAGATGCCGTTTATCCTTTCCTTCATTCTTTGCAGCTTATTGGAGAAGAATTTCCGCAGCGGCATGAATATGGCCAGCAATGGACTGATGTCCTTCTTTACAAAACCGTTTTCGTGCCTGTTTATCATTCTGGGAACTGTGGTATTGTTCAGCAATATTTTCATGCCGACGATCCAGAGAAAACTCGAGGAGAGAAAAACAGTCAAGGCTGTATAATCGAGCATAAATAGAGAAATAAATGAGAAACAAATGAAAGGAAGGTTTGTATTATGAAAAAAAGAAATCTTGTAGTAGCAGTTGCGCTGATGGCAGCAGTAGCACTGGCTGGATGCGGAGGTTCTTCTGCAAAGGAGACAACGGCAGAAGTAACTGGGGCAGAAGCAGGGACAAAAAACGATTCACCGACAGCAACGAAGGCAGAGGGCGAAGAAAGCAAAGAAGAGGCTGGTACGATTGACACCAGCGGTGTAGAATGGCCAAAGGGCACCATCGATGTAATTATTCCAGGAAGCGCAGGAGGAAACTCTGACCTTTCCGCCCGGGTTATGATTGAAGCATGGGAGAAAAAATTCCCGGACGCAAAATTCAATGTTATTGATGAGAATACCGGAGGCGGTACCCTGGCAATGGAAAAAACCAGAACGGGAAAGAATGACGGAAGCACTATCATCTTCACCGGTTCCGGTTCCAACATCATGTACCATCAGGGCAAATACCAGTACAGCATTCTGGATCCAGATCAGTTTACAATCATTGCTCCGGCAGCAGGCGGCAACGGCATGGGCTCCATCTTACTGACCCAGCCGGACAAACCCTATAGTAATCTAGAAGAGTTTGTAGAGTACTGCAAGGCACACCCGGGTGAGGTAACTGTAGGAACCAGCACTGGTACTACCCAGGAAATTAAAGTAAAACTTTTGATGGAGCACTATGGTCTGGATGTGAAATATGTCGTAGTAAGCGGTAATGATACCGTTACCGCCCTTCTGGCAGGCAATCTGGATGCGGGTTTACAGAACTCCAATCAGGCATCCGGTTACATTGAGAACGGCGATCTGAAAGGTCTGGTAAACAACACCTGGATGAGCAAGGAAGATGCTGCAAAAGAGTTCCCGTCTCTGGCAGATGTAGATACCTATGAGACCTTGGATTTGTTAGACATTGCCTTTACCGCTCCGATGTACATTGCGGGACCTGGTAAGATGGATTCGGCAGTGGTTCAGAAGATCAACGAGGAAGTATGCGCAGTTGCAAATGATTCGGAGAGTGTTGAGAGATGGGCAGCTATGAAGAGTGTCTTAAAGCCGTGCAGCGTAGAAGAAATCCAGAAGCAGGTTGCTGATATGGACGAAGATGTTGCAAGGGTTCTTGGCAAATAAATGAAAAGAATAGCAGTCAGGCGTTATAATTTTTATAACGCCTGTTCCTGCATAGGGAAAGATACGAGGACTTATGTATGAAGATGAGAGTAAAACCCCGAATTAATTATGTGGAAGGCCGAGAGATGTTTGACCGACCGGATGGAACCATTGACTGCGCTGGCGAGATTGATGGTTTCATGAGAAGCTGGAAGGAATATGTACCGTCTAACTATGATGGAAGCAAAGCGGTTCCGCTTGTAGTGACGCTCCACGGCGGCAGCAGTACACCGGGTAAGAATAACCACCGGGCAGAACTCAGTACAGCCTGGGCCACTGTGGCAGAGAGGGAAGGATTTATTGTTCTGTATCCCCAGTCTCTGACCCCGGAATGGGCATGGTCTGCATGGGAAGACTTTTCCGATAAGAAGCGGACAGAGGGACTTCCGGATGATATCCGCTATTTAAACCAGCTTCTGGATCTGATCTTAAAGAAATACAACATCGACCAGACAAGACTGTACCTGCATGGACAGTCCTTCGGCGATGTTATGAGCACCTTTTATCTGTTGAACAACCCGGAGCATCCCTATGCAGCAGCCGCAACGATGTCTGGCCCGGTGGGAGCAGAACGACTCTTTGAGAAAGACGGTTCTTTCCGTTTTGGAGAGGAATGTGCGCTTCCGGTGGTAAGAACCCATGGTTCCCTGGATCTGGCAATCCCGATGGGAGCTTACCAGCACCTTGGGGAAGAAGTTCCAACCTTTGATCTGATGCGGGATATGAAGGAAAGAGGCTGCAGCCAGGACGAGATCACTCATGCAAAACTGGTATTGCACCAGATTCCGCTTCTGGAAAACTGGAAACACTGCAATGGCTGGGACGGTACCGTACAGATCAGTGTGCGGGGACGCTACAATGCCATTACCTATCCGGGAAAACAGGACTTCCATTTCTATATGGTAGAAAATGGCGGTCATGGTCCATCTATGGATATGGCAGATTTTATCTGGACCAGTTTCTTGAGCGGCTACAGCAGAATAGATGGAAAAATCGTAAAACAGGCTCCAAAAGAGGCCTTTGTGCCGGATGAGGCTGCTGTGATCCTGGCAGATGGGGCAGCGAAAGCCATCATAAGCAATCAGACGGTGGAATTAAGCGAAAAAGTGCGAGAGGTGGAGGGCAGTTTTTATGTACAGCCAGACTGCATTCCGGAATTATTCCCTGAACTCTCCGTAAAAACTGGAGAAAACGAGGCAGAGATCAACTGTGGAGAAAAGGCTATGCAGGTGTCTGCAAACAACCGTACTTTTGTGTGGTGTGAACATTTGAAACATGGAGAGAGAACACTGGCAGACGGAGAAATTTTGCTAATCCCGGTGGCACAGGTGGCAGAATATTTCTACGGGCAGAAGGCAAAGTGTAGGGATGGTGTCTGCTATCTGTCCAAAGCAGACGGCGTGCTGACTTATGACTTTGCTTATCTGATGCGTCTAATGCTGGGAATAGAAGCAATTCTGACTCCGGAAGAAATGAGAGCAAAAACAGATGCAATCCTGGCAAAGGCACCGCAGCCAGGAAGAAACTAAGATGGGTTACAATGACAGAACGTGCAGAGCGGATTAAACAGAAAATCCGCTGTTCCCAGACAGTGGCAGATGATCTGGACAAAAAGACCATCATCATTCAGGATGATGAGCTGATCCGCAGAACGGAGCAGAAACTGTAGGTGATCGAGGCCTGAAAAAGAACTTTAAAGAAATAGCCTGAAAAACAGAAGAGGGGCTGCTGTAAAGAAAAACATGGAGTTGCCCGCCCAGAGAAGTTCCGGTTTTGCTTGCAGCAGCTTTTTTGTTGTACTTTTTTTACGGAATCTGGCAAAATAAATGTGCATAATGAATATAGAAAAAATGCCTCCTGGAAATCCATTGTGCAAATTGGCGGATGTTGGTAAGCTGAAATCAGAAAAATTAAAATCGGCAAAACCATGAAAGGAGTTCAGTTATGAAGGTGAAACTGAAGGCCAGACCATGTGATGCTCCCTGGCAGGATTATGTGAAGCCGGAAGGTACAAAAGAGCACAGCGGCATGATCGATGTGATCCGCGAAATCCTGGGAACAAAACCGGAGGTAACACCGGCTCAGAGCCTTACAAGAGAGCTGGAACTGCGTCAGTCAAAGAGTAAGGATTACAAACCGCACAATGTAGCGGGGGATAAATACAAAGACTGCGGATCGGAAGAAATTTTTGCAATTTTAAAGAGAGAATATCAGGCTCAGGCAGACGCGTATGAGGAGAAGGAGAAAAAACATGTTAGAGATAAAAGAATTTCCAGAGGACCGGCAGGTCTATTTTAAAAATCTGAATAAGCAGGATCTGTACCGAATGCCGTATCATGGTCTGTACCATGCGCAGATGAAACAGTTCCAAGAGCGAGAGTATCTGGTGTATATCCCGGAGAGTGCCTATTTAAGTACTCCGTCCGTGCTTCTGATTCCGGATGAAGCAGACAGCAAACTTGCATTTGTTGAAAACAGCGGATGGACGACAACAGCAGATGAGGTGGGCATGCTGCTGTTCGTGACGGACCCGGATGTGAGTGAGGAAGAATGTGCCCAGATGATCGAGGAGATGCGTCTGCGGGAGCGCTATACAGCAAACAAGAACTATTTCTATCTGGCTGGTTATGGCACCGGTGCAGACCGAGCCCAGCGCCTGGCTATGAAGAATCCAAGCGCATTTGCAGGAGTGGCTTTGGCAGGTGCCTGCGAGATACAGGAAGAAGAGTTAAAGGCTATGGATCAGGTGCCTTCTGAAGTTCCGGGATGCCCGCTGAGCCAGGTCTCCATGCCGGTATGGCTTCTGACGGATGAAGTAACACCGGCTCAGAACGCAGTTCTGGAATACTGGAAGAAAGCAAATAAGTCACAGCCGGATCCTTATGTTTCCAAGGGAGGCACCTGGTATCTTCCGTCCGAGTATACCGAGCATTCCCTGATTGAGGAAGTGGTGGGCGGAAAAGTACGCATCAGCAAGATGGCTTCCCCAGCTGAAATTTGGAAGACTTTCTTCTCCCGTTATCTTCGTTCCACCGGTATCGGCAACTGGAACCTAAAGGTCTGGAGAACTGATGAAGAGGCCGGTGTGGAATTTAAGACCATCGAGGTGGATGGATATCGCAGGGAATGGTATCAGTATATTCCGACTAAAATGCGTCAGAATCCGGATTACAATGCTCCGCTGGTTGTTTCCTGCCATGGCGGCAGTAATCTTCACAGAGCATTTTTTCCAGCAACAGACTGGATTAAGGTAGCAGAGGCCAGAGGCTTTATGGTGGTATTTCCGGCAGCAGCCCTCCGGCATTTCCCGAAAACCAACTGGCTGCCCCATGCCGCATGGAACGCAAGTGCCAATGACGAGCAGTTAAACGATGAGAAGTTCATCCGTGAGATGGTGAACTATCTGACAGAGCATTATTCCATCGATAAAGGACGGATTTATGCCACCGGACATTCCATGGGTTCGGCCATGGGACAGCGCCTGCTTTTAGCAATGCCGGATATTTTTGCGGCAGCAGGACTGACCAGCGGCGTGCTGCGCGGCGGATTTTTTGGAGATTACCAGACTCCGGGCATTGTGGAAGACCATCAGCGCCCGATTTGGATCTTAATGGGTGAGAAAGATATCGGAGGCGGTACTCCGGAAAACAACTCGGATGTGGCAAAGTATATTGAGTACTGGACTAAACGGGATAAGACTACACCGCCGGAGAGTCCGAAAACCTATCAGACCGGTGCTTATGTAACTCGGGTTTACTGTAATCAGGCAGGCGTACCCATGGTGAATTTCAGTACCGTTATGAATAAACCACATTCCTGTACCGCCCAGGATTCGTGGTTCTTATACGATGAATTCTTCTCCAAATTCCATATAAATGAAGAAGGAAAAAGTGTATACATGAATTGTGATGCAGCAGAGTAAAAGCAGTATTGATAAAGCATCAGACTAGTGCACTGACACATTCATATTTCGACTAATTGACTTGTCTATTTTCCCATTGAACTGCGTTGACTTCAATCGACGATGCCACCGCATCGCCTCTTTCAGTCGCCTTGTCAATGAAAAAATATTCAGCGTCATTAGTCTGAAAATGAATGTGCCAGCACACTAGAAGCTGCAGCGCGGAAATCTTGTAGCAAAATAATGATACAGAAAAAATTCAGTAGAAAAACAAGCAGGGAGTTGGACCCTTGCAAGGCAGCAATCCCAGCGGAAAGGAACCATATGAAAACTTCAAAATTGACAGGAAGGCCATTCTGCTTTCAGCCGGAAGAATTGACTGTTGCAGCGGGACGGGATCTCGTACTGCTCGGAGAACGCCAGTACCGGTTAAAGACAGCCACAGTAAAAACGGATGAAGACTGGCTGATTCCCATAGAAGATATTTTAAAACTTCTGGCACCGGATATCCAGGCCCATGTCGAAGGGGAAAACGCGGTTCTGCTATATGAGGAGAAAGAATACCAGGTGCCGGTGCAGGAAGAAAAATCAGGATTTGCTATGATTGGGCTGAAACATTTCCTGGCAGAACTGGCCGGACTGCCATGCGCAGTGTACAAGGAAACATTTCTGGTGATTTCCCTGACTGGAAAGCAGCCGGAGTACACGCCGCAGCAGGTGCGCTTCCTGGATTGGAAATTAAAAGAAAAGCATGTGGGGGAACTGTTTAAGACCACATGGATTCCTGAGGCAAACCGGTTAAATTCCTACCGCCTCTATGTGCCGTCTGACTGGGAAAAAATGGAGCAGAAAAAAATGCTCATTTTCTTACATGGAGCCGGCGGCAATGAGGATAACTGTTTTGTGCGCAGCAATGGCAGAATGCAGTATCTGGCAGAGAAGCGTGGCTATCTGATTTTTGCGCCAAACTCCTATGTGCATCGTAGCAACTTTGGCGGAAGTGTGCCGCCGTCTGCCCAGTTTGAGAAACCGGGCTTTGTGGATGCGGAGGGAAAACCCCAGTATTACAAAGAGGCGGATCTGGCAGAAAACAAAAAGGCTCAGAAATGGCTGATACAGCTGTTAGAACAGGTGATGGAAGAATATCACGTTCCTTCAGATGCAGTGATGCTGATGGGAAACTCCATGGGCGGCATCGGAACGTTCCATCTGGGTTATGAAATGCCGGAGCGGTTCCAGGGACTAATTCCGTGCGGAGCCATCCCAGAGCCGAAAAAAGTGGACTGGAAACGCTATGGAGACAAAGAAATTCTCTATATTGCAGGAACAGAAGACCACAATGGATATGAACAGATGGTAAAAGACAGCGATTATATTGCATCCCAGGGTGTTCATATCCGGAGACTGACAGTGGGCGGCGGAGTCCACTCCTATGCCTGGGCAGAAGAACTGGAAGCAGTGTTTGATTTCTCCGACAGGTTGTGCAAAAAATGAGAAAATGTATGCAGGAACGGTGGATGAGCGCATGACATAAAAAGGAATCTGGTTTTCCAGATTCCTTTTGCTTCGTGGAAAATTGAGTTTCGACAGGATAATGTGCCAAAGTGTATTCTTATTTGCACTGATATTTGTGCAATGTTACTAAAGATTTGCGATAAAATACAATTATTGTGACAATGCTATAAAAAGAATTTGAAATATATTCCAAATACACAAAAAAAATGCAAAAAGAATGTGCACTACGAATAGAAAAAACAATACAAAATCACAAAATATTGCCAAGGTATATAGGAGACCATATAATAATGTTAAATATTTCGCAGAGCTCGCGACAAAAACAGGAGGTACGTATGACAAATGTTTTGATTTTCTTTGCCGGATTTGTGGTAGCAATAGCTTTGGGACAAAAGTTAAAACTGAATCCGGGTTTTTTGGCAATCTTCATTGGTTTCTTGATTACCTGGGCTGTGCTGGGAGATTCATCTAAAAATTTCATTGCGCTGTTTCCATCATCTCTGTTCTGGAATGTTACCCTTCCGATGATCTTCTATGGATTCGCGAATGCAAACGGAACCATGGCGGTTCTTGGTAAAAATGTTGTTTACCGTTTTCGCAATGCACAGTGGGCGATTGCAATCGTAATTTTCCTGGCCACTGCACTTGTTACCGGAACTGGCGCAGGCTTAAGCAGCAGTTTAATCATGGCTCCACTTGCGTGGGAACTTTGCATGCAGGCAGGTGTCAACCCGCTTCTGATCCCGTTCTCTACCTGGGCTGGTTCTCTGACCATGGGCTTTGCCTCCTGGACTTCCAACGGTGCAAGATTTATCGGCTATTTTGACGAGTATTTCCCGGAAGTCCCGCAGGAAGCGCTGCTTCTTCGTATTACCATATGGCATATCCTGTTCTTTACTATGGCATTTGCATCAATGTTTATTATCTGCAAGGGATGGAAGGTTCAGAAGAGCGATGCAGCCATGCAGAAACCGGAGCCGTTCAATGAGGAGCAGAAACGTACCCTGATCGTTGTGGTTGGAAGCATTGCATGTCTGTTATTTCCGGCAATGCTGAGCCAGATTATGCCGAACCCAGTATTCAAATGGATGAAATCAAACCTCACCATGCCGGTTATGGCAGCAATCGGAATTACGATTTTATGTCTTTGTAAGTGTGGTGACCTGCGCAATGTTATGATCAAAAAAGTTGGCTGGCCTGCAATCTGGATCATTACCGGCATGGGTATGTACTGTGGTCTTGCAGATAAGCTTGGCGTTGTAGAGACTCTTGGAAATATGTTGCAGACCATGCCGAAAGGCGTCATTGCTCCAGCAATCTGCTTTATCTCCGCAGCATTGAGCTTCGTTGTATCCGCAAGTGCTGTTCAGCCGTTCCTGTTTGCAATGATGCCGGCTCTGGCAACAGCAGCAGGCACCTCCATTACCGCTATGGTAATCCCGATGCTGATTGGTTGTGCAGTTACTTCCTTCAGTCCGTTCTCTTCCGGCGGTGTACAAAACTTGATCGGTTCTACTCCGGAGGTTCAATCCAGCATCATCAACAAGATGATAATTACCGCAATCGGATTGGCAGTTGCAGCCACGCTCCTGTCTGCACTTGGAGTCTTTGCCATTGCGTCATAATGTAATTTTAATTTCATAGGGAACGTGAAAAGGACAGTACAGATTATAAAAGTAACGTTGGATTTCATGCACAACTTTCGGAGTCTCTCTTGTGATTTCTGCACATATAAAAATGATTTTATGTGAAAAGATTGTCGAAAATAACATGTGACTGCTATAGTGACATTAGTTCAAAAAAGACGAGACAAAGGGGGATTTATTATGGCTTTGTGGCTTTGTATCATCGCGATTGTGATCTCCATTCTGATCGGATGGAAATTCAAGCTGAATACCGGTATCATCGCAATGGGGTTTGCGTTTGTCATTGGTATCTGTGTTATGGGGATGAAGGCATCGGATGTCATCAACTTCTGGCCGACTACCATCGTATTCTATCTGTTGTCCATCTCTCTGTTTTTTAACTATGCGACAGAGAATGGCACCATGAATGTTTTAGGACAGAAGCTTTTGCATGCTATGGGCGGAAATGCTAAGCTGGTGCCGTTTGCAATTGCAGCAGTGTCCGCGATTGTAGGAGGTCTTGGCGCAGGCGCTTCGACTCCGGCCATTGTCGGACCGTTTGCGTTTGTTATGGCTGCGACTGCGGGAGTGAATCCGGTTCTAAGTGCAATCGCAATCACCTTCGGCAACCTGATCGGTTCGAATAACCCGTACAACGGATACGGAGGAAGCATTTCGAAAAACCTGATCATTGCAAACGGTGTGGATGAAGTTACGACGATGGATTGGTCGTTAAAGATCTGGTTTAACTGCTGTATCATCACGCTGATCATCATTGTGATTTTCTACTTTGCCTTAAAAGGACATAAGGCAGGCACAGTCAGCATGAAGGGCGAGGCACCGAAGTTTAATGAGGTTCAGAGCAAGACCTTTGGCATTCTGATCGCAGCCTTTTTCCTGATGGTGGTACCGCCGATTTTAAATACCTGGATCAAGGGCGTTCCGGCACTGAAAACGTTAAATCAGCTGTGTCAGCCGCAGGTCATCATGATGCTTGGTGCGCTGCTGTGTGCGATCTTGAAGCTGGGTAACGAGAAAACCATCATTCGAAAGATCCCGATCAGTACCATTGTTATGATCGTGGGTGTGTATTCTCTGATCAAGGTGGCGACAGAAGCCGGACTGGTTGAGTTCATTTCCGGCATCTTGACCAGCAGCATTCCGAAGACCTTGGTTCCGGGCGCGATTGTGCTTTTTGCAGCATTCTTAAGCTTTTTCTCAAGCTCCACCTCGACCGTTATGCCGTTGATGTATCCGATGGTGCCGGCTCTGGCGAGCGGACTGGGATTAAATCCGATCGCACTTTATACCTGCATCTTCTTTGGCGGCTTGGCAACCTCCTGTTCTCCGTTCTCCACCGGCGGTGCGGTATGTATTGCAGCAAACCCGTATGAGGATCAGAAGGAGCTTCTTTCAAATAAGATGATCGTGGCGGCTCTGATCGTTCCGACGATCACGATTGCGCTTGCAGAGGTTGGTTTGTTTAACCTGTTCGGAGCATAAATGGCAAACAATACCTGATCACCAGTCACCGCATCAGCCATTCGCTGATGCGGTGCAGCGTTTTAGGCAGTCCTCGATCCAGTCAATATAAGACTGTTCCCGCATGATGGCTCCCTCTAAGACCATGAAATCACCGAATCCCTTCGTCCCGACAGCAGGAGCGGTATTGTTATGGTTGGTGAGCATGATTTCATCTAAGTATTTCTTCTTCAGGATGTGTTTCTGCAGCTGGTTAGAGAGATGGTTTTTTAACTGCTCCGGTGTCATAAAATCGGAAAAATACATGCGGAGACGAAAGACGTCCTTCGGTGTTGCTTCCAGTGGTTCGTCCTTCATGAGCCATTCCTGAAGCTGCTGTTTGCCGGTTTCTGTAATGGAGTAGACTTTTTTCTCGAGCTTTTCACCCTGGATGACAATCTCGCAGGTAACCAGTCCTTCCTCCATAAGGCGGGCAAGCTCCGGATAAACCTGACTGTGCTTGGCATACCAGAAGTTTGCCAGGTCGTTGCTGTTGAATTCACGGGTGATATCGTAGCCGGACATAGGTTCCCGGTTGATCAGACCCAGAATGGCATATTTTAGTGTTCGCATAGAAAAAACCTCCTGATAAGTACTGGGAACAGGATTACGTAAGCTGTCGGTATCCTGTAAAGAGTGATATGTCAATTCTAACATAAAAAAGGGATTTGTCACATACATTTCTTATAAAATCAATGGGCAGGCTGCATGTGTTTGAAAGAAAAAACATAGGCAGTTCGTCCCTGTTATCTGTAATCAGTTCCGGATAAAATGGAAATGATAAATAGCAAGTATTTTCACATGTCCATATTTACATGTATTTGTATACATGATATAATGCGTTAAGAAATTAACACGATAACGCGGCTTTGAAAAAGAGGAGGTATTTTTATGGCAAAGTTTATCACTGCCAGTGAGGCAGCACAGCTGATTCCGGATCATGCAACCATCGGTGTTGCCGGTATGGGGCTTTCCGGTTGGGCGGAGGAGATTGCGTGTGCCATTCGAGACAATTTTGCAAAGACCGGGCATCCCTGTGATCTGAATTTGAAACAGGCCAGTGCGTTGGGAGACTGGGGGTTCGGAAATAAATTCAACGGCTGGGACAGAAATCCCCTTCCGGAGGCGGATACGGCTCATGGAAACCGCGGTGTTACCAGGTTCGGCGAAGCCGGTCCCGGACTTATTACGAAATGGACCAGCGCACATATCGGCAGTGCATTTACCCTCTGTGAACAGGCACGTCAGAATCAGATCGAGGCACACTGCCTTCCGCAGGGAGTTACAATCAATCTCTGGCGCGAATGTGCAGCCGGTCGGCCGGGACTGATCACCAAGATTGGACTTGGTACCTTTGTGGATCCGCGCGTGGAGGGCGGCCGCATGAATGATTGCGAGACTACAGAAGAAGTGGTAAAGCTGGTGGAGTTTAACGGGGAAGAATATCTGTTTTATCCGTCATTTAAATGCGATGTGGCTTTGCTTCGCGGAACCATTGCAGATGAGAACGGAAACATTTCCTTTGCACATGAAAGTGTGATGAATGAAGGCTTTGAAGTAGCGACAGCCGTAAAGAATAACGGAGGAATCGTGATTGTTCAGGTGGAATATCTGGCAAAGAAAGATACCTTAAATCCGAAGGAAGTAAAGATCCCGGGCAAACTGGTAGACTACGTGGTACAGGCAAAAGACCCGAAATCCTGTTGGCAGGCTGAGGGTACTTACTGGGAGCCGTCTTACTCCGGACAGATCAAGATTCCGTTAGACAGCATTGAGCCGCTTCCTTTTGATGAGAGAAAGGTAATTTGCAGACGTTGTGCCATGGAGTTAAGAAAAGGCGATCTGATCAATCTTGGAGTTGGAATACCGGCTGATATTGCAAAGGTAGTGGCAGAGGAAGGCCTCATTGATGATGTGACCATGAGCACTGAGAGTGGTATGGTAGGCGGTGTTCCGTCTGCACTGCCGAGCTTTGGAAGTGCCTATAATCCGGAAGCGATCCTGACGCCTCACGAGATGTTCGACTTGATCAGCGGAGGCGGACTGAACATGACCTGCCTTGGGATCGGAGAGGTCGACGGCGATGGCAACAACAACGTAAGCCGCATGGGAAAGCGCATGATTGGCCCGGGCGGTTTCATCGATATCACTGCAGCTACCCCGAAGGTAATCTTTGCAGGAACCCTGATGGGCAAGGCAAAGCTGAAAGTCGGCGGCGGCAAACTGGAGATTGCAGAAGAGGGCACCATCCAGAAATTTGTAGAAAAAGTCGGCCAAATCACCTTCTCCGGACAGTATGCACCGGACTCTCAGGAAGTGCTGTATGTGACCGAGCGTGCGGTATTTCAGCTGATCGATCACAAGATGACCCTGATCGAGATCGCACCAGGCATTGATCTTCAGAAGGATGTGCTGGATCGCCTTGGATTCACCCCGGTAATTTCACCGAATTTAAAAGAGATGGATCCGGGGATCTTTGAGGAAGAATGGGGCGGACTGAAGGAGTATTTGAAATAAATTCATGTGGCAAGAAGCCACACTGACGAAATGCCAAGCAAGTTCTGATAAAAGGCACGTATTTTGCGCCGTCAATCTGATTCTAGGGTTCGCGAAGCGGTTCCTAGAATATAAAATATCGGGAAAATAGATATAATATATCGCTAACTTCCGTTTTACAAATATATACTCTCTGCGTATACTGTGACTATCAGCAAAGACAACGTGCACATGTCTCGAGAAATCATAGAACCTGTAAAGGAAAAAATAGCGGAAGAATCATCACGCAGCATGTGCCGTTATTTCAGAAATATTTCATTACAACTGTTTCTGTCAATGGTGCTGATATCGTTGAACATTGCGAAACTGGTTGGTTCTGAACAGTTACAACTTTTTAAATAAAAACATGAGAACACTCTATGCAGGATGATTGCAGTGGGGTGTTCTCTTTTTGAGAATGAAGAACAAGAGGTTTATAATGAGTAAAGTGACACAGGATATGACGGAGGGAAATATTGTTTCCCATATGCTGCGCTATACGCTGCCCCTGATGGCAGGAAATTTTTTTCACCTGCTTTATAATACAGTAGATTCGGTGATCGTCGGAAATGTAAATGGAAAGCAGGCACTGGCAGCAATCGGAGCGGCAGGGCCGGTTATGAATATTTTACTATTTTTGATTGTGGGAATTTCGATGGGCAGTTCCATCCTGATGTCCCATGCTTTTGGTTCCGGAGATTATCAGAAACTGAAGCGGCAGATGGTGACAGCAACGCTTGCTACGATGTGGTTTACGATTGCTCTGAGTGTATTCAGTTATGCGCTTTGTGGGAATATTCTCCACTGGACCAGAACACCGGAGAAAATTTTTCTGGAATCCAGAAGTTATCTGCGAATTATCATTTGCGGACTGATTTTTTCTGGTCTGTACAATATACTGGCAGCGTCCCTACGGGCAATCGGAAATGCAACGGTGCCGCTCTGGATTCTGGTTGGCTCCTCTCTTATGAACATTGCTCTTGATCTGATATTTGTTGGCGTGTTCCGAATGGGAATCCGCGGGGCAGCGTTTGCCACGGTTATTTCCCAAGGATTTTCTGCGCTGTCCTGTATGATCTATATCAACAGAAAAGTGCCGTATTTCCAGTTTTGTTATCAGGAACTGAAAATAGATATGGCACTTTTAAAACAGACAATCAGCTTCAGTTCCGTTTCGGCGTTTCAACAGACCATTCTGTATGTGGGACGTATTCTGGTGCAGGCTGCTGTGAATACGATCGGAATCGATGCAGTTGCTGCATTCAATATTACTACGATCATTGATAACTTTGTGTTGGAGCCGAACAACAGCTTGGCTTCCGCGTTGATGGTTTTTACAGCTCAGAATACGGGAGCAGGCAAGCGGGAACGTGTGCATACCGGATTTCGTACAGCTCTCTTGATTGGAATACTTCTCAACTGTGTCATTGCAGGACTTGTTTTCTTTTGTGCAGGATTTTTACTGAAATTGTTTCTGGGAGTACCGGATCCCGGGGTGATAGCGGAAGGGACAAAATATCTGCATCTGATGTGCCTGGGATACGTGATCGCGGCATTCTGTAATGTTTTTCAGGGTTTATTCCGCGGCATGGGGCAACTGAGAGTCACAGTGGCTGCAACGCTGATCCAGATTCCGGTCAGGGTCATCATTTCTTATATGCTGGTTGGACGGCTTGGAATCAGAGCTATTCCGTTAGGAACTATGCTGGGCTGGATCGGTATGGTTATTTATGCAGTGTATAAATATCGGACTGTTTGGGGGCGGAAGAAACAGCCAGAGCAGGACTGTTGAAAATCGAGTCCTGAAAGGCTCATAAAGGAAATAAAAAGCCGGAAAATATAAGTTGACTATCAAAAAAGGCTATGCTATTGTCAATATACAAGGAAAAGCCAGAGACATCTGGCCTACCCTCAAACATATGGTGCTTAGTCTCTAACGAGACCAGCCGTCACTATTTGCGGTAGTGGCGGCTTATTTTTTACCCTTAGAGATCTCATAAATGAGACTTCCTTGTCGTAGGTCTTTTTCCGTAATTCGGGTGAATCCGACAGATTGCCCTGTCTGATGTTCATAGTGAGCAAAAAAAGAAAAATATATATGCAGAGTGCACATTTTGAGCCTGGAAAACGTGGGCGCTTTCCCTCTGTTTTTTCTGCTATGATTGCGATAAAATTAACACAACTTACAACGTAGTAGTAAAAACATTAAGGGGGATGAATTCTATGTTGACTGCTGTAGGTTTTATCATGTTACTGGTCATTGTGGTATTGCTTTTGACCGGTAAGGTATCCTTGCCGCCGATCTTCGTTGTGGTTCCGGTGGTAGCCTGCCTGCTTTGCGGATTCGGTCTTGCCGAAATTAATGATTTTATCGGGACCGGTCTAAAGAGTGTATTGAACACCGTAGCGCTGTTTACCTTTGCGGTCTTGTATTTCAGCATCTTAAATGATGTCGGGATGTTTGATGTCATTGTAAGTAAGCTGATGCGCTATCTGGGAAATAAGGTTGAGGTGGTTATGTGGATCACCTGCCTGGTGGCTACCATTTCCCATCTGGATGGCTCCGGTGCAACAACCATGCTGGTAACCATTCCGATGATGCTTCCGATCTACAAGAAAATGAAGATCCGTCCGCAGGCACTGCTTCTCTTGGCAGCCCTCTGCTCCGGTTCTATGAACATGACTCCGTGGTGTTCGTCCGTGCTTCGCCTTACCTCAGCAACCGGCGGTGATGCTATGGAATTGTGGCGCTATGTGCTTCCGTTACAGGCTCTCTGCCTGGTTTTAAGCTACCTGATTGTGATCCCGCTTGCTAAGCTGGAACGTAAGAATGGTGCAGGCATGACAGAGGAAGAATTCAAGGCATTAAAGGCAACCTTAAACCAGCCGGTAGAGACGAAGGTTTCCAAGAATGTGATTGCTTTTGACATCATCCTTACCGTTGTGGTTCTGATTGCTATGCTGACCGGTATTGTAAAATCAAACCTTGGATTTATGGCGGCTCTCGCGATCGCCCTGGTTGTAAACTTTCCGAATCCGAAGGAACAGACCAAGAAGGTCAAGGAGTTCGGCGGCACTGCCTTAAATATGATCATGATCATCTTCTCCATCGGTGTTTTAGTAGGTGTCTTAAAGGACAGCGGCATGATGGACGGCATGGTAAATCTGATCCTTGCGATCATTCCGGAGAGCCTGGGAAGCCATATTACCTGGATCATCAGTGCACTCAGTGTTCCGCTCTCCATGTTCCTCGGTTCCGATACCGTTTACATGGCAGTGGCTCCGATCATGGCAAACGTAGTTACCGCCTATGGTTCCACCATGCTTCAGCTGAATGCAGCCTTCCTGATCGGTGCATGTCTGTCTGCAAACCTCTGTCTGGTTGGCCCGACTCCGTACCTGGCATTGGGTCTTGCTGATGTGGATATGCCGTCAAACTTAAAATACTGCTTTCCATGGGTATTTGGCATGAGCCTGATCGTTTCTGTTATTGCAGGTGTGATCGGAGTGATTCCGTTCTAAAAAGTTACAACTTTTAAATCTTTGAGAGCAGGCGCAGCTTTTGCACCTGCTCTTTTTCGCTTTACTAGTGCCTCGTTTACAAAATAACTAGCCTATTCGCTTGTCTGCAAATCCGATTGCACAGTCCAAAAAGCCTCAGCGTAGCCCGCTACGCCTACGTTTTTTGAACTGCACACTCGAATCTGCATCCTGCGTGATTAGGCCAGTTATTTATGAAACGATGCACTAGGAAGGCGGTGTCAGAGCCGTCTCCTTTGATTTGGTGGTAAAAAACATAAAATGATACAGAAGAGGGTACCGTTATGACATTACAGCAGATTCAGTATTACATCATCGTATGCAAATATAAAAGCTTTACCAAGGCGGCAGAGGAGATGAATATTTCCCAGCCCGGCATTTCCTCTGCCATGAAGGAACTGGAGCGGGAGTGCAAGGTATCGCTTTTTGAACGCCGCAACAATAGTTTGTACATTACTGATGCCGGCGTTCTTTTTTTAAAAGAAGCAAAAAAACTGCAGCGTCAGTATGAAGCCATGGAAGCGGCGGTGAAGACACTCTCGGAAGGGCGGGAGTATGTTCGGATTGGATTGGCCACGGTGGCGGGAAATAATGTTTATCCGAAAATAAGAAGCCTGTTTCAAAAAAAATACCCGGAGATTGAGATACATTCGGTAGAAGACACCGTGGATTCTCTGGTACAGCTTCTGGATCAGGGCGAGGTAGACCTGATCTGCTGTGCAACAAGAAAGCCATTGCTGAAAGAAGAATACGAGAGGTTCGATATTCAGAGCTCCCGGCTGATGTTTTGTGTAAATCGGGAACATCATCTTGCTAAGGAAAAAGAGGTTACCTGTGAGATGATTGGAAAGGAGCCCCTTGTGATGCTTGCGGAACATTTCAATCAGACAAAACGCCTGAAAAAATTCTTTGATGAGCAGGGGATTCCACTCCATATTATCCATTACACAAACCAGGCGTATACCGTTTTGCGGTTTATCCGGGAAGGGGCAGCGGCTGGCTTCCTTCCGAGTGACATCATCGAAGATGATGAAAAACTGGTGGGATTCCCATTGATGGGAGATCAGGTATCTACGATTGCGCTTTTCTGGAAAAAAGAGGTACTTCAGTTTTCAGCGGCAAGAAAATTTATAGAAATTACCAAACAGTATGCGGCTCAGAATGCATCTGCTCATAAGTAAAAGTTAGTCAGCCTAATTTAACACCGTTTGATAAAAATTTTCAAAATGTTATCATAATTGTATAAAATAACAAAAAACAAAGGGGGATGACATTTTGAATTGTACAAGTTTTAAAATGCGGACGGTGAATTCGGGGGCGAATCATGAAATTGTTCTGCCAAATGGGAAAAGACTGTTGATTGATCCATTTTATATGGACTGTACAACCAAAGATTTTTCAAGGGATGATGTGGAAGGTGCAGATTATATCATTCTGACTCATGCCCATCTGGATCATGACAGCGATCTGGGATATTTGGCAAATAAATTTCAGTCTAAGGTTTTTGTGGGAGTGATGTCGGCGGAGGCTGTACTGAAATTTCACAAGATTCCCTATGACAATCTGATTCCGGTGTTTCCGGGACAGACTTACACGATGGATGGGGTGACATTTAAGTTCTGGCAGGCGAAACATAATCCGTTCGGCCCGAAGCGCACCTATGATCCAGAACATGATATTTCAAAAACGAAGTACGGCATAGAGGGGCATAAAGTTTGTGATGACTGGGGGTCCATGGAATCTCTGGACGTGTTGATTACCACAGAGAATAATTTTCGGATTCTGGTGGCATCCGGAAGTGTGCTTTGGAAAGATTTGTTTTTCCAGTGCCGCGAAGAACGTCCGAATGTAGTGCTTCGCCAGGCCGGTGTGAGGAAAAACGGAGAGCAGGTTTCTCCTGAGGAGCTGGCGGATCTTATGATCCAGTATGGCGCACAGGTTATTTTTCCATTCCACATGGATGTACTGGTAAAAAAATGGGGAGCAGAAAAGACAGAAGTTTATATGGCTCAGGTAGCTGAAAGCATCCGCAATAAAATGCCCGGAACCGAGTTTATTTATCCCAGGGCATATGCATGGTATGAAATTGGAATCGGGGTAAATGCAATTTAGGAAGGGGGAGCGGTTATGTCGCAGGCAACCATTGTCATGATCATTCTGGTGGTCATGAGTATTTCGTTTTTTATTGGCTATATTCCACTGGCCGTTACCGCCCTTGCTGTTCCGTTAGCGCTTGAACTGACTGGAGTATTAAAAGCATCAGAAGCATGGGCAGGTTTTTCCAATACCAGTGTCATTGTACTGATTCCATTGTTTATGCTTGGCGGTGTGTTAAAAAAGACAACATTTCTGGACTGGCTGAAGAAAAATATCTTGGGCACGATTGGAGGAGATTCCAAAGGTGGAAAACGGAAAATGCTTATTTTTTGTATGCTGGCATCTTTCATTCTGCCGACATTTCTTTCTCCGGTAGCAGTTATGTCAATTCTGTGCCCGGTGCTTATTTCTATTGCGGAAGAAACAAAATATTCCCAAAAGGCATTGTTGAAATCTTGTGCGGATGTGGCAGTCACCGGCAATAACATTCTTCCGTTTGGAACAGCACTGACAACATACATGACTTACAATGCATATCTGGAAGCAGCAGGAGCAATAGAACGATTTCAGATGATCGATCCGTTTGCATGCAAGATTCCGATTTACATTGTATATTTCTTATTCATTTATTTTGTGGGAAGTAAGTTCTGGGAGAAGAGAGAACAGAAAGCTGAAATTTCACAGGTCGCTGCAGAAACTGTGGTAACAGCAGGAGAGAAAAAACGGGCAGAGAAAAAGAAAAACCTGACTCCGGCACAAAACAAACTGGGTATTATTTTATTTTTTGGTGCAGCTGCAGTCATGATTTTCTGTTCTGCATTTACCAAGATCCCTTTATATGTCGTTGGATTTATTTTCTGCATTATTGCAGTGGCTGCAAAGATTGTAACTGAGAAAGAATTGTTTGATTCGGTGAGCTGGTCTACGGTTTTTCTTCTGGCATGTACCTTGCCGCTTTCTACAGCAATGACAAATTCCGGATGCAATGACATCATTTCCGGAATGATCACAAATGTGATTGGTGATACCCAAAATGCAGTCTTTATTGCAGCAATTTTCTTCCTGGTAGCATTTATTGTAACGCAGTTTATCTCAAACCGTGCAGTGGGCGCGGTATTCCGCCCGATTGCAATCGCAGCAGCGGTTGGAATGGGTGTGGATCCAAGATTTACCCTGCTTGCTGAACTGTATGGTTCTTCCTTATCCACTTTAACACCGATGGCAACCCCGGCAGAAGCAATTGTATACGATGCCGGAAAGTTCAAAATGAGCGAATTTTTCATCAGTTCCGTTGCCTCGTGCGCAGTATGGTTTGCAGCATTTTTAATCTGGTTCCCGCTTAGTTTTAAACTTTTATATCCGTAGGGGTATTGTATAATAAGAAGGAGGTATTTTCATTATGATGACACATAAAGTAGCAGTAATTGCCGGTGATGGTATTGGCCCGGAAGTCTTGGCAGAGGGCAAGAAGGTTTTGGAAAAAGTAGCAGAACTGGATGGAACATTCCGGTTTGATTTCACAGATTTTCCGTGGGGCTGTGAATATTATTTAAAGAACGGCAGAATGATGGCGGAAGACGGTATTGAGCAGCTGTCAAACTTTGATGCGATTTTCTTGGGGGCAGTTGGTTATCCGGGGGTTCCGGATCACATTTCCCTGTGGGATCTTCTGCTGATTATTCGCAAAAAGTTTGATCAGTATGTAAACTTACGCCCGGTAAAACTCTTAAAAGGCGCGCCATGCCCATTAAAAGATGTAAAACGGGAAGACATAGACATGATGTTTGTTCGTGAGAACAGTGAGGGCGAATATGCCGGAAACGGAAGCTGGCTGTTCCCGGGAAAACCGAATGAAGTAGTCATCCAGGATGGTGTATTCTCCCGTGTGGGCTGCGAGCGCATTATCCGCTATGCTTATGAGCTTGCAAGAAAAGAGAAAAAGACCTTAACCAGCATCAGCAAGGGCAATGCTTTAAACTATTCCATGGTTTTCTGGGATCAGATATTTAAAGAAGTCGGCGAGGAGTACCCGGATGTAGAGACTCACTCCCTGCTTGTGGATGCAGCCAGCATGTTCATGGTAAAAGATCCGAAGCGTTTCCAGATCGTGGTTACTTCCAACCTGTTCGGCGATATTCTTACCGACCTGGGAGCTGCTATTTCCGGCGGTATGGGCCTGGCTGCCGGCGCAAACTTAAATCCGGAACGCAAGTTCCCGTCCATGTTTGAGCCGATCCATGGTTCTGCACCAGACATTGCAGGGCAGGGCAAGGCAAACCCGCTGGCAACTGTATGGTCCGCAAGCCAGATGCTGGAGTTTTTCGGACATCCGGAATGGGCAGCCCGCCTCATTGACATTATTGAAGAAATGCTCGTAGAAAAAGCGGTCCTCACTCCGGATCTGGGCGGAACCGCAAAGACGAACCAGGTTGGCGACGAAGTTGTGCGTAAGCTGGCTGAGAAAAAATCATAATCAGTGATCTGATTTTTCATTTTCTTTTTCAAGATTTCGTTTTAATACCAGAATATCTTCATGGCAGTATCTGGACATGTACTCGATGACGCGGCAGCTGAACAACAGACGTTCCCGCAGCATCGGGTCCTCCAGACTGCTGTCGATGACTTCTTCAATTTTATGAATCTTATTTAGCATGGTGTTGCGGTGGATGAACAGAGCTTTGGCAGCTTCTGTGGTGTTGCGCTCGTGAACCAGATAAGCCTGAAGCACTTCTACCAGGTTCGTATTATGTTTTTTGTCATAGAGCAGGAGTCCTACCAGCTCGTTGTTGCACAGGTGAACCAGGTTCCGGCTTCCAAGCTTCTGCATGGAGGATTCCGCTGCCATCTCAATAATGTGGTAGATACTGTAATCTTCATAATAGTAGATCCGTTTTTTCGGATCCATCTTCGATCCGATGCGCAGGGCCTCATGGGTTTGATGATAAACCGGAGGCAGGGACATTAAAAATTCGGAGGCATTTCCCACACAGGCATAGCCGTTGTAGCTTTCCAACAATTTGAATACTGCTTCGGTGTTGAAAGAGAGACGGCTGCGGCGCTTCATTTTTCGAATTAGCAGCAGAATTTCACCCTTATATGTGGTAATGTTGCTGAAAGGGAACAAATGTTCTAACTGATTGATGATGTAGTTCCAGGGAATGCTCTGACGGTGATCGGCATCCAGGGGGAAACTGATCAGCATAACATGGTAGTAGCGCCTTGTGGCCAGCTTGATCTGTTTTAATCGCTGCTGAAGTTCTTCTTCATTGGCGATACGGCATTCAATTAAGTCTGCTGCCAGTGCACCGAACTGGGCATTGCCGCCATAATCGGCGTGCTGGTCACTGAGCATATATTCTGCCACATAGCGGGCAAGCAGTGCGTTAAAATCGGAAGCACAGGGGTCAGGTTCCGGTCCGTTTAAGATCACGCAGAGACGGGCAACCAGCTCTCCTTTGTAATGGATAAGGCGGACAATGGTGTAATTGTGGCTGAGATCGGAGATGTACTCGGCATATTCCAGGTTTTCTCCGCACTTTACTGTCTGCTGATGATGAATGGACTGGATCGTATCAAAGGACTGATAACCATTTTCCCTCAGTTCGTCGGCAGTCGGATCTGAGATATCCGGATCATAGACTGCGGCGATTTTTTTGTATCCGGAATTGACCAGGAGAATGGTAGCGTGCAGCTGTTTGTAAGCCTGTTCCAAAAATGTCTGGAGCCCGGCGTTGGTATCCACAATCCGCTGCAGCTCGGTATCCCAGACGCGGAAGCGGTGAAGATGCTCATGCACGCGGTTGTAAAGTTCAAGAACCGGAAGACAGGTCTCAATCAGCGTGACATGTTCCGGAATGGAAAGGTCTGTGAGACCACGGCAGGAACCGGCAGAAATCAGACAGATTCCGGGTCGTGCAAGTTTCGGGCGGTCAGCCCTGTCAGAAACGGCCATGTTCTGCAGGATTTGAAGAATGACAGCGGAGGTTCCGATGTAGATATATTCCGGGGAAAGAGACATATCCTGTCTGGTCAGCAGAACAATGCCGCCATCGGATGCCAGCTCTGTATTTCCCGGATGATCAGCGATCATGATATCATTCAGCCATTTATTTAACATGGCGCGGGTGTACATACTCATGGAAAAATCCTTTCTGGTTCAGAATACAGCGGTACATAACTCCTATACTAGGACAAAATGTTGTTTTTTTCAAGAAAAATGTGTGGTCTACACATATGTGAGAAAAAAACGAAAAGAAAATAGGCAGAGTGCACATGAAAATGAAAAAAAGGTAGGCGCATTATCTCTGTTGCGGAGCATAGAAGTACGGTAAAATAATAACAGATAGCATAGAAAGGAAGTGATAACCGCATGGCAATTCGAGCATGTGCGTTAGAAAGCAAGGCATTTACCGCCTTAAAGGATGTATATGACCACCGCGACACTCCGGCAGCAGCATGGCGCGCTGCCGGAAAAAAGGTGGTCGGAAAACTGGGATTTGATGTTCCGGATGAGCTTCTGATCGCAGCGGGCATGCTGCCGGTTCAGGTTTACGCGGATCCGAAGCGTTCTCTGGATGAGACGAACAAATATCTGGAATATGCGTTTGAGCCGGTGGTTCGTGCGCAGTTTGAGAAGCTGATCGACGGAACCTACGCAGATCAGCTGGATGCATTGGCCATCTCCAACAGTACGGATGTGGTCATTCGTATCTTTTTATATTTAAGAGAGCTGCACCGGGTGGAACCAGAAAAGAACCTTCCGCCCTTTACCTTTATTGACTGGCTGTTTACCCGCACAAGCAGGCACCAGGCGCGAAATGAATTCGTGATCGACCTGTTTCGAAAGCAGGTGGAGGAATGGGCAGGACGCGAAGTGACGGACGATGAGATCTGCGAAGCGGGAAAAATCTGCAACGAGAACCGTCAGGCACTGCGGGAGATGGCAAAGCTTCGTCACGGTGATGAGGTGCATATTTCCGGAAGCGAGGCGCTTGTGATCATCGGAGCTGGACTTTTCATGGAGCGCAGGGCTCATACCGAGCTGATGCGTCAGGTGACGGAGGATGCAAAATCCTGGCCGGTTTTACAAGGACCGCGTGTATTTTACACCGGAGCAGAGCAGGAGGACATTGCCCTGTATGAAAAGATCGAGACCCAGGGTATGGTGATCGTAGGAGAGGATATGAACTGGGGCGACCGCCACTACAACCGGGATTACAATCCGGCGTATCCGGCAACCCGTGCACTTGTGGATCGCTACATGTTAAGAGAATTTTCTGCAAAGAAGGCCTTTGTATCCCAGCGCGTGGAAGCCCTGGACCGTGAGGTGGATGAGGCGAAGGCTGAGGCTGTAATCTTTTATACCAACCTGTACGATGAGGTCGCAACCTGGGATATGCCAAACCAGAGAAAGAGCCTTTCTGGTCGCGGTATCAAATCCTGCATCTTTGGAAAGATGCTCTGGCCGACCGAAAAGAATGAAAGTCTGGATGAGCAGCTTGCAGCATTTGCAAGGAAACTGAATGAGGGAAAAGGAGGAGATCAGTGATGGCAGAAGAAAAGAAGGCAACCGGATCAAAATCCTCCGTGGTGAAAAAGCTGAAGGCCACCGCAGCAGCAGGTGCATACCAGAAGCAGTGGTTCTTTGATATGAAAGCAAGAGTCGAGCGTGAGGTCTGCGACTTTGCAATCTTAAATGCGGATGTTCCGATGGAGATTTTTCGCGCCATGGACATTCCTTTTGTGGTAAACCAGTGGTGGGCAGCCATCTGCGGAGCAAAGAGGATGACGCGCAAATATGCCCAGTTGATGACAGACAATGGCTATCGAAATGATTTAAACAGCTATGATGCCCAGGCGCTGGCTGAGAGCTTTGATCCGGACGACCACAAGCTGGATGAAGAGGGAAAGCCGCTTGGTCCCTGGGGCGGACTTCCAAAGCCCACCATCAGCATCACCCGTCTGACCGGTGACTGCCAGAGCAAGATCTTTGGTCTGCTGGCCGAAAACTATGGGGCAGATCTTTATGTGATCGAAAATACCGTAGCCAGAAAAACACCGTTAAACTGGTATGAGCTGGCGGCAGACCGCTGGGAGGAGCTGTACGATTCCGATCGTCTGGATGCGGCAGTCGAGGAATTAAAAGCCCTGATTAGCTATCTGGAGCGAAAGACCGGAAAAATGATGGACATGAACAAATTAAAGCATGTCATGGATCTGATCAATGAGCAGGAAAGCTATTATAAGAAGATCCGTGATATGATCGCAGAGAGTCATCCGGTTCCGGTTACGGTGGTAGACACCATCAACGCCGTGATGCAGGCACAGTGGCAGCGCGGCACCGAGTGGGCGGTGGCCCACGCAAAAAGCCTGTATGAGGAGATCAAAGAGCTGATCGACAAGGGCGAGGCGGCCGTTCCGAATGAGAAATGCCGCATGATGTGGCTTGGCCGCGGCATGTGGCAGGATTTTGGCTTCTATCAGAGATTTGAGGAGAAATACGGAGCCGTCTTCATGTGGTCCATGTATCTGGCCATGGGCGCTGATGCCTATATCCGTCACAATGACGAAAAGGATCCGCTGCGGGCACTGGCAGCCCGTTTCATCGGCATGGAGGACTTCCTTCATATGCCGCCGTGGAACAGTGAGTGGTTTGTGCAGCAGGCAAAGCAGAATGATATCGACGGGGTTGTATACATGATCCCGGAGAATGATATGCAGGCAGTAGAGGGAAGCTATTTTATCAAGAAACGTCTTGAAGAGGCTGGTTTCCCGGTACTTGCTTTCCATGCAGATCCGGTCAATCCGCGCAAGTGGAATGCGGAATCCATGACGGATCTGGTGGATGAGTTCATTGAGACCCGCGTGATCCCGAATAAAGAAGCAAAACAATAAACTGAAAACTGAAACATGCCCGGAAATGCAAAAAGCCTGACCGGGCAGAAGGCAGATACAGATGAAATGAATGTACTCTCGGAGTCTCTCTTGCACCTGTCTTTGCGGCTGATTTTCCGCCAGTCATGTACAAATTTTATCAACGTACACACGCCGTGTACGCCTCAAAAATTTGCATACAACTGACAAAAAATCATCTCACAAAAACAGATACAAAGAGATTCCGAGAGTCCATAATGACACAACAGGAGGAAAAAGATTATGGGATGTAAAGGACCGCTTTCCGGTTATCGTGTACTTGATATGACTCAGTTTGAGTCCGGAACTGTTTGTACGGAGACTCTGGCCTGGCTTGGCGCAGAGGTTTTAAAGGTAGAGCGCCCGGGCAAGGGGGAGTTGGGACGCTATTCTCAGGCGGAACCGGGGGTTGACACCTATGGTTTCCTGGTTATGAATATGAATAAGAAATCCATCACCTGCAATGCAAAAACTCCGGAGGGCCTGCAGCTGTTAAAGGATCTGGCAGCAAAGAGCGATGTTATTGTAGAAAATATGGGACCTGGCTCCATGGATCATCTTGGACTGACTTATGAGGCCTGCAAAGAAATCAATCCAAAAATCATTTATGCCAGCTTAAAGGGCTTTGCCCAGGATGGCCCGTACAAGGATTATCCGGCGTTTGACCCGATCGCAACCCATACCGGCGTCATGGTTTCTGCCACCGGTCTTCCGGATCAGCCGATCAAATGCGGTATCTCTGTCGCAGACTCCGGCACCGGCCTGACCTTGGCTATGAGTATCATCGCAGCCCTCTTACAGCGGGAGCGCGAGGGCATCGGCCAGCGTGTCGATGTAGCAATGCAGGATTTCATGATCGGCCTGTCTCGTTCCCAGTGGGAGCCGTATTACAACAATGGCAAGGTTCCGAACCGCCGTGTCGGCAACGGCATGCCTCTTGAGGATGTGGCTCCGTCCGATACCTATCCGTGTAAGCCTTTTGGCAAAAATGACTACGTACATATTTACTGCAGCCGTCATCCGGGCAGCAAGCAGTGGGACAATCTGTGTGATGTCATCGGTCGTCCGGACTTAAAACAGGATGTATGTCCGGAAATGGCAACTCCGCGCAGCCGTTTTGAACACAGAGACATCTGTGACGGTGCCATCAAAGACTGGTTAAAGAATTACGACAAGTTCACTGCCATGGATATCCTTTGCAAGGCAGATATCCCGGCAGGCGCCCTGCTTTCCGTAGACGATATCACCAACGATCCGCAGTACTATGAGCGCGGCATGATGGTAGAAGTCGATCATCCGCAGCGCGGCAAGGTGAAAATTCCGGGCTTTGCTCCGAGAATGAGTGAGGTGAAAGTAGAGTACGAGTGCAGTCCAAAGCTTGGCGGCAGCAATGAAGAGGTTTACGGCGGACTGCTTGGATTATCCGAAGAGAAGCTTGCAGAGCTGAAGGAAAAGAAAGTCATCTGATTTGACTCATTTGCGTCAACTTTGACATATCTATATTTACATAATCTTAACAATATGTTATAATGATGTATACTTGTATACATGATGCGTTGTGGTACGACTATAGTTTAGAAGGAGAAAAGTAGATTATGAAGATGTTGATGCGAATCCTATTGTATTGTGTCGGACTTTTACTGATGGCACTCGGGGTGGCCTTTTCCGTAAATTCCAACCTCGGTGTGTCACCGGTCAATTCCCTGCCGTATGTGTTATCTTTAATTTTGGATGTGGATCTTGGCCGCTGTGTGATTGTTGTATTTGTAAGCTATATGCTGGTACAGATTGCAATCAAGCGGAAGGAATATCAGTGGTTTAATTTAACTCAGCTGTTTTTTTCTACCATTTTCGGTTACTTTACAAATTTTACAAAGTTCCTGCTGCATGGGTTCGTCATCCCAACGTATTTTGGTCAGCTTGCCATGATGGCAATCAGCATTGTTCTGATCGCCCTCGGTGTGGCCATCTACATGGATACGAAGCTCGTGAACATGCCGATGGAGGGCATGACCCTTGCCATCAGTGATTGCTTCCCGAACATTGAGTTTCACAAGATCAAGATCATTGTAGACTGTTCTTCCGTGGCAATCGGTGTAATCTTATCCATTGTATGCATGCAGGGGTTGTATGGTATCCGGGAGGGCACCGTATTAAGTGCCATTTTGGTTGGAAAGGTTCTTCCGGTGTTAAAGAAACGCGTAAGTCCGATTGTGCAAAAATTATGCTTTTGATGAAGAGTTGATGAAAAAGAGGTAAAATTCACACAGTCTTAACAGTTTGTAAGAATCAAGTCAGAATCTATTCAGACAAAACAGCTATCATAAAGATATCATTCTTAAAAAGGGGGATACTTTATGGTAGCTGTTGTTGGTTTTGCTATGATTATCTGTATTGTGGCACTGCTTTTAAAGGGCAAGATGTCACCCATCGTCGTCCTGACGATCATTCCTGCGGTTGCAGCCCTGATCCTGGGACACGGACCTGTGGAGATCGCGGACTTCATCAAGGAAGGCGTTAAGACCACCACAAATAACGGTATCTTATTTATCTTTTCTGTTATTTATTTCGGTGTCATGTCAGATACCGGTATGTTTGATGTGATTGTAAACTTTCTGGTAAAGAAAGCCGGAAACAACGTCATTGCAGTTACTGTGGCAACTGCCCTGATTGCAACCATCGCACACTTAGACGGTACCACGGCAACCACAGTTCTGATCACGATCCCGGCACTGTATCCGGTATACAAGGCGATGAAGATCGACACCAAGATCCTGCTTTGCCTGACCGGTGCCTGCATGGGTGTTATGAACCTGCTTCCGTGGGGCGGCCCTGTGGCACGTGCGGCAACCGTACTTTCCATGGATGCCAATGATCTGTGGCATATCCTGATCCCGATCCAGATCGTCGGCTTGATCTTTAATGTTATCGTAGCAGTTCTGCTTGGTATGCTGGCTGTCAAACAGGGTGCAGGCGCAGGTAAGGGCGAAACAGTAGAGCAGGATCAGAAGGAAAAGGACGAAGAAGCAGCTTTAAGAAGACCGAAGCTTTTAATCTTCAACCTGGTGCTGACCATTGCCCTGATCGCAGTTTTATCCGCAGGTCTTGTAACAAGCTACGTAGCCTTCATGATTGCCTTAAGCCTTGCTCTGGCAGTGAACTATCCGAGCCTGAAGCTGCAGGATAAGCTGGTGAAAAAGCATGCACCGGCAGCTTTGATCATTTCCGCAACTCTGTTCAGTGCAGGTGCTATGGTAGGTATTTTTGACGGCACCGGCATGCTGACGGAGATGGCAAATGCGATCATGAGCATCATCCCTGGCTTCCTGGGACAGTTCATCCATATCATCTTCGGTATTCTGGCACTTCCGCTGGGACTGTGTATCGGTACCGACGCTTACTTCTACGGCATTATGCCGCTTGTTATGCAGGTTGGCGAAACCTACGGAGTTGCTTCCTTAAGCACAGCACTTACCATGGTAATCGGCAAGAACCTTGCGCTGATGGTAAGCCCTCTGGTACCGGCTACCTACCTTGCCATCGGTCTGACCGATGTGGAGCTGAAGGATCACATGAAGTTCAGCATTCCGATCTATTGGGGTGTCAGCCTTGTGATGCTGGTGATCGGTGTCCTCATCGGAATCATTCCAGTGTAAAGAGTACATTGATAAATGAAGACAAAAAGCAGCGTTTGAAAGAACGCTGCTTTTTCTTTTTCGCATTTTTTTAACGACTTTTTTCCATACTTGCACGAAAATATAAGAGCGGGTATAATGATCTTAAAGAATGCGATGAACAAAGGGGGCGGCGTTATGGCAAATGAGAAAATTCTGGTGATTGATGATGAATTGCCGATTCGCCTTGCCTTGAGGACGGCTTTTGGACGGGAGAACATGCAGGTCAGTGAGGCTGCAAGCGGTGCGGAGGCCTTTAAGCTTTTAGGAGAGGAACATTTTGATCTGATCGTGCTGGATGTGATGCTGACGGATATGGACGGTTATACGATCCTTCAGAAGCTTCGGGCAGCAGAGAATATGACACCGGTTCTGATGCTGAGCGGAAGAGGGGACGAGGCAGACCAGGTGTTGGGGCTCGGCATGGGAGCCGATGATTATCTGACAAAGCCCTTTCATCTTGCGGTGCTGATCCAGAAGGTGAAAGCCCTGATCCGAAGAAATTCGGTCTACAGCCAGAGCCGGAAGCATTTGATCGTGGAGGGAAGCTTTCGATTTGATCTGATGAAGCTGGAGGCTTTTAAGGAAGAACAGAAGCTGCAGTTTACGGCAAGGGAGCTTGCGCTGTTTCGTTTTTTTATGGAGCATCCGGGCAAGGTCTTTACCAAGGAGCAGCTGTATCATCAGGTTTGGGATGAAAATGTAGTAGATGACAACACGATCATGGTTTACATCAAGCGGATCCGCGAGAAGATCGAGGAGGACGTAAAAAATCCGGCCTATTTAAAGACGATACGCGGAGTCGGATATATCTTTGAAGGAAAATGATCAGAATGACAAAACAGAAAAAGCCTATTACAACCGGGAGCGATCATTCGGAATGGGGCGTGGCAGCCTTCTGTATGATGGCTCTTTTCCTTTTGCTGACCTTTAATATCCTGATCTTTCACAATTTCCGGGACGGTCTTTTAAAGGTGCAGGAGGACAATATGTTAGCCACGGCAAAAACAGTGGCCAACAGTCTGGAAAATTTCTACGACCGCGAGCTGGAGGAGCTGGAGGTTTACTTTCAGGGAACGAAGGGGGAAGACCGGGCTCAGCTTTACTGCGAGGAGCAGGATGCGATCTCCTATGTGGCGGTTTTGGATCAGGATTGGAATAAACAGGTTTCCTATGGGCGGGATTACGATTCCTACCTGAAACAGGAAGCAGCACTTTATCGACTCTATGAGGCAAAAGGCGCAAAAAAAACGAAAAATGCGAAATCTGCCAAGGCCAGGCTGCTTCCTGCGGTGCTGACAGCAAAGAATCACTATACGCAGTTTCTTGTGGCTCCGGCGAAGGTTGGTAAAGAACATGGCTGGGTGATCGCAGCCATTGAGATGGAGACGGTATATGAAAAGATCGTAAAGCCGGTTCAGATCGGTCAGAATGGATATTCTATGGTGAAACAGTTTGACGGAACGATCCTGATGCATGTTTCTGCGGATCAGATCGGCTTAAATGCCGTGGACGGAAGAAAAGAAAAGTACGAGGAGTATCAGCTGGATTTTGAGGAGTTGGAAGCATGGGTCAATCAGCAGAAGGAGGTGCCGGAGGGCAGCGGCCTTTTAAACAGCTACTGGTGGCTGAATGACGGAAAACCGGAACCATCGACCAAGGTGGTGGCCTACGTCCAAAAGCAGATCGGAGAGGAAATCTGGATCGTCAACTGTACCCTAAACTATGAGGAGCTTTCCGAGCCGATTAAAAAGGCCAGAAATTATGTGACAGGCGGAGCCGGACTTTTGCTTCTGCTCACAGCCATTGTGCTGGGACTCGGGTTTCAGAGTGCTTCAAAACATCGGATCATGGAGTTGGAGGTCAAACATCTGACGGAGATGAATGAGGCCTGGGAAGAGCTTCATAAGCAGGAGGAGCGGCTCCGCCATGCAGATAAGATGAAGACGATCGGAACCATGACCAGCAAGATTTCTCATGAATTCAACAATTTTCTGACCCCAATCATGCTCTATGGGGATATGCTAAAGTCGGATGAGACGATCAGCGAGCAGAATCGGACCCTGATCGGTGAAATGATCCTGTCTGCTGAGAAAGCAAGAGGACTGACGAAGGAACTTTCCGGGTACGGACATCGGGGAGAGGACAGCGGTAAAAAGATCGTTCTTCATATCGTGGAGGAAATTGAGAGGAGTCTAAGTCTGCTGAAAAAAACAGTTCCATCCAATATCTGCATTCATCAGTCACTGGAGCCGGATGAAGGATACGGCCTCATGGGAGGAGCCGGAATGATCAACCAGATCATTGTGAATCTGTGCAGCAATGCGGTCCAGGCTATGCAGGAAAACGGCGGATGCATCACAGTGAACGGAACCTTTATTCGGGACTGCGAAGACTTAAAATATGCAGTGACCATTTCCGATGACGGTCCCGGCATGTCGCCCGAGGTTCGTGAGCAGATCTTTACTCCTTTTTTTACGACAAAAAAACGGGGAGAAGGTACCGGACTTGGTCTGTCCGTTGTGCAGGATCTGGTCTATGCGGTGTCTGGTGATATCAGCGTTGTTTCTGCCGAGGGGAAGGGCACGCGATTTGATATCCTGTTTCCGGTATTCCGTACTTGCAATATCAGTGAACCATGCTATAATAAGTAGTAACAAAAACTATGTAAGATAGAGCGCATACTGCCGCAGCTGGAGAAGGGCGGTCAGAACAGTGTGTACGGAGGACGATTATGAGCTATAAGATTTTCGGCGACAGCTGCCTGGATTTAACAGAGGAATTGAAGAAGGATCCCAGATTTGAGATGATTCCTCTGACCTTACAGGTCGATGACCACATGGTCATAGATGACGAGACCTTTGATCAGAAGGCCTTCCTTCAGATGGTAAAGGAGAGTCCAAACTGCCCGAAGACGGCCTGTCCCTCTCCGGAAGCCTTTAAAAAAGCCTGCGAATGCGATGCAGATGATGTTTATATCATCACCTTGTCCAGCCATTTAAGCGGAAGCTACAACAGTGCTGTGCTTGGGAAAAATCTGTACGAGGAGGAGCATGGCAAGGGGAGCAAAAACATCCTGGTCATCGATTCGGAATCTGCATCCTCGGGAGAACTCAATGAAGCACTCTATATCCGGGATCTGTATGAGGAGGGTCTTAGCTTTGAAGAAATCTCAAAACGCATCTTAAAGATCCGCGATGAGCAGCTGACATACTTTGTGATCGATACCTTAGAACCCTTAAGAAAGAATGGAAGACTGACCGGTCTTCAGGCATTTTTTGCGACTGCCCTCAATATCAAACCGGTTATGGGAGCAGACCACGGCGTGATCATCAAGCTGGATCAGGCGAGGGGCATTGCAAAAGGTCTTGCACGTATGTGTGAGATCGCCACAAAAAAAGCAGGAAAGCCGGAGGAAAAGCGTGCCGTGATCGCCCACGTCAACTGTCCGGAACGTGCCCTCCAGGTCAAAAAGGAACTGGAAAAATGCGGAAGCTACAAGAGCATTGTCATCACCAATACAGCAGGGGTGGCAACGGTATATGCAGGCGACGGCGGAATTGTACTTGCAGTCGGATGAAAAAAATGTTATAGTAATGACATACTTATTGTAAGCGGTACCATAAATTTAAAAAGAGGCAGAGAGGCCATTTGGTCACTCTGCCTCTTTTTTTGTGGTAAAAAAGCCGAAAACTTACAAAAAGTAAGGTGAAGCATCCAAAAAACCGAAGGGAGGTATGCAATAATCACAAAAAATTAAGCAAAATTGAGGAAAAAATATCAAAAACACTTGCATTTCCCTCACAATGTGTTATGATTGACTTATCAAAAATAAATTTAGCAAAAATGAAAAAAAGTAAGGAGGAGGGTATCCGGATGATGGATTTTCAGATGGGGGTCTGAAAATTCAGAAGGCAGCGCATGAACGGCAATGACCCATCCTTGCCTGGTCCGGACAAAAAACATGAGGGAAAAAACAAAAGAACCAGGAAAAGGCAATGTGCTCTTTGACTTTTACGGAAAAGCACCGGACATGTCCCAGCTTGTTCCCTTAAGTCTTCAGCATGTGCTTGCGGCGATCGTCGGCGTTATCACACCGTCCATGATCATTGCCGGTGTCTGCGGACTGACAGATGCAGAAAAGACCATGATGATCCAGGCAGCACTGATCTTTACCGCGCTTGCCACTTTTTTACAGCTGTTTCCGTTGTTTCATAAGATCGGAGCGGCACTCCCGGTGATCATGGGAACCAGCTTCGCCTATGTTCCGACTCTGACAGCCATCGGAGGAGAATTCGGAATCGGTGCGATCATGGGAGCGCAGATCATCGGAGGCATCGTAGCCATTGTATTTGCAATCTTTGTAAAGCAGATTCGAAAGCTCTTCCCGGATATCGTAACCGGCACCGTTATTTTTACCATCGGCCTTTCGCTGTATCCGACCGCGATTCGATATATGGCGGGCGGTTCCGGACATCCGGAGTTTGGCGGCCTGAAAAACTGGGCGATCGCGCTTTTGACCTTTGCCGTGGTTCTGTTTTTAAACAACTTTACCAAAGGGGTATTAAAGCTTGGATCTTTGTTTTTCGGCATCATTGTTGGTTATTTGGCCTCCCTGTGCCTGGGCATGATCGATTTTTCCAATGTAACGAACACAACATCTATCGTTGCATTCCCGCAGCTTTTGCATTTTCCGATTGAATTTGCTCCTGCAGCCTGTGCATCCTTGGCCATCGTATATGCGGTCAATGCCGTACAGACCATTGGCGACCTGACCTCCACCACCATCGGCGGCATGGATCGGGTACCGACCGACAATGAGCTTCAGGGCGGTATCCTGGTTCAGGGTGTGGCAAGCATCGTCGGTGCCTTTTTCGGAGCATTGCCGACAGCCTCCTACAGCCAGAACGTGGGAATCGTAACCATGAATAAAGTAGTAAACCGCGTGATCTTCGCGGTATCCGCAGCAGTGCTTCTGATTGCCGGTCTGATCCCGGCATTGTCTGCAGCACTGACCACCATTCCGCAATGTGTTATTGGTGGAGCAACCCTTTCTGTATTTGCACAGATTGCCATGACCGGTGTACGCCTGTTCACCAAGGATGGCATGACAGCAAGAAAGACAACCGTAGTCGGTATGTCTGTAGCACTTGGTGTTGGTATCACCCAGGTATCCGGATGCTTACAGGGGCCCGGAATCCCGGAGTGGATCAATACTGTATTTGGAAGCTCGTCCGTGGTAGTGGCAACGATCATGGCGATCATCCTGAATCTTACCCTTCCGCCGGAAGAGGAGTAAATTTCTGTCAGCTTATCGGAAACGATGCGGCAGAAAGAACAGGATGCAAAGAATAGCGAAGAAAGCCGAACAGTTTTGAATCTGTTCGGCTTTTCTTTTAAAGACAGGTTGTTTTGAGATCCGTTTTCTTATGCTTCATCCAAAGAAGACGGGATGGTGGATTCGTCCTCTGCCTTGATCTCATTTAAGTAGCTGTAAAGCGTAAACTTCGAGATGCAGAGAATCTGGCAGATCCGCTGGCCGGATTTGGTGATAAGGAAGGCACCGGCATCGTTTAAGAGCCGGATAAAGGCAATCTTGTCATCCTTGGTCATGACGGCAGCCGGTTTCCCGATATGGCGGAAGGCCTGATCGATGAGCTCATCGAGAAGATCCGTGACATTCATGGATACGGTTTCCGGTCCGGATTCATCGGTATCATCCGCAGCCGTGGCAGTCAGCCCCTGCAGGTGCGACTGAGCAGCTAAGAGGATGGTGATATCGTAGTTGATGCTTAAGATGCCAACGATCTTTCCTTTATTATTTCGAATGTAAATGGTACTGGATTTTAAGATTTTTCCGTCCTTGGTCTTGGTTAAGTAGGCCAGTTTGTCCTCGGTATGTTTTTCACCGTTTTGCAGGGACTCCAGAACAATGTGTGAGGGTCCGTCACCGAGCTTTCTGCCGCTGATATAACCGTTTTCAATGGCTACGATGGAATGCTCCACATCATTACTTTCCAGATCGTGGATGACGATCTCACAGTTGGAACCAAACTGAACGGCAAGACCGTGAGCCAGACGAGTGTAAAAATCAATGGTATGTTTATCCATGGTTTGCTCCTTTCTGACAATGAAACAGTTAGATGAACTAACTATTTGTTTGGTATTGTAAGTCTATCATAACAACTGAATCTGAAGATTGCAAGATGTAAATATCAAAATTTCTAATTTATATGAGGAGGAGTATAAATGCTGCTTATAGGAAATGGTAAAGTGATCACAAGAGACAAAGAAAATCCGTATCTGGAGCGGGGCGCAGTGGTGACGGATGGCGAAGATATTAAGGAGGTCGGCACCCTGGAAGCCATGAAAGAAAAGTATCCGGAGGCTGAATTTGTGGATGCGCACGGCGGTGTGATCATGCCGGGACTGATCAATGCCCATACGCATATCTATTCCGGTCTTGCCAGAGGTCTTTCGATTGTCGGGAATAATCCGACGAACTTTTTAGAGGTATTGGAAGGAACCTGGTGGGCGATCGACCGCAAGCTGGATTTAGACGGCACAAAGGCCTGCGCCTGGGCTACGGTTCTGGACTGTATTCGCGACGGTGTGACAACCATTTTTGATCATCATGCAAGCTTCGGCGAGATTCCGGGTTCTCTGTTTGCAATCCGCGATGTGGTAAAGGAAGCAGGCATCCGTTCCTGCCTTTGCTACGAGGTTTCCGAGCGTGATGGCGAGGAGAAGACAGCCCAGAGCATTCAGGAGAATGCAGATTTTGCAAAATGGGCAAAAGAGGCAGATGACAGCATGATCAAGGCCATGTTTGGCGGTCATGCGCTGTTTACCATCTCGGATCAGACCTTCGAAAAAATGGTAGAAGCCAATGATGGGATGACCGGTTTTCATATCCATGTGGCAGAGGGGATGAACGACGTATATGACAGCTTAAGAAACTATGGCTGCCGTCCGATCAACCGCCTGTTGTACAACGGCATCCTGGGTGAAAAGACCCTGCTTGGCCACTGCATCCACGTAAGTCCTGCCGAGATGGATATCATCAAGGAGACCGGCACCATGGTGGTCAATAACCCCCAGTCCAACCAGGGCAATGCAGTAGGCTGTTCTCCGGTGCTTCAGATGATGGATCGCGGCATTATTGTCGGCATGGGTACCGATGCGTATACCCACGATATGCTGGAGAGTATGAAGGCCTTTCTTACCATCCAGCGTCACAATGCAATGCTGCCGAATGTGGGCTGGTGTGAGGATGTCACGATGCAGTTTGAAAACAACCGCATCATTGCAGAAAAGTATTTTGGAAAAACCCTTGGCATCTTAAAGGAAGGGGCAGCGGCGGACATCATCATCATGGATTACAAGCCATTTACCCCATTCTCGGATGAAAATATCGACGGTCACATGATCTTTGGCATGGAAGGCAAGAACTGCCGCACCACCATCATTAACGGCAAGGTGGTCTATAAGGACAGAGAATTTACCTGCCTGGATGAGGATCAGATCAATGCATGGACCATGGAACAGAGCAAAAAGCTCTGGGGAAAATTAAATCACAGAGTCTATTAAGCTGTTGAAATATTTATTTAGGAAGCAAGGGTCATACAAATGGCTTCCGTTAGGAGGATACTATGAGCGAAATTATGAGACCAATGTCAATGGATCACCTGATGCACTGGATCATGTCGGAGTATGAACAGAAACAGAGCATCTTCGGCATCGAAAAGATTGTCAGACATGAAAACGGACAGGCACTGCCAATCTATGAAGAAAGAATCGAGTCTCCCTTTGGTCCGGCAGCAGGACCGAACAGCCAGCTGGCGCAGAATATCGTAGCAGCCTACGCGGCAGGTTCCAGGTTCTTTGAATTAAAGACCGTACAGGTGATGGATGGAGCTGACCTGGCTGCCTGCATCAACCGTCCGTGCATCATTGCAGGAGATGAGTGCTACAACTGTGAGTGGTCCACCGAGCTGTATGTTCCGCAGGCATTTGCAGAGTATGTAAAGGCCTGGGTAGCCTGCAAGCTGATCGCAAAGGAATACGGCCTTGGTGATCCGGATGCCTTCGTATTCAATATGTCCGTAGGCTATGATTTAGAGGGCATCAAGTCTCCGAAGATCGATAAATACATCAACGAGATGATGGAGGCAAAGGATACTGAGGTATTTAAAGAATGTATCAGCTGGGCACTGGAGCATGTGAACGAATTTAAAAACGTGGATGAGGATTACATTCGGAGCATCAGCTCAAAGGTTTCTAATTCAATCACGGAGTCCACACTCCACGGCTGCCCGCCGGCTGAGATCGAGCGGATCGCTACCTATCTGATCACGGAGAAGCACTTAAATACTTTTATCAAGTGCAATCCGACCCTTCTTGGCTATGAATATGCGAGAAAACGCCTGGATGGTCTGGGCTTTGACTATATCGCCTTTGATGATCATCATTTCTTAGAGGATCTTCAGTGGGAGGATGCAGTTCCGATGCTGCACCGGCTGTATGACCTTTGTAAGGAAAAGGGACTGGAGTTTGGCGTAAAAATCACCAATACCTTCCCGGTGGATGTTACAAGAAATGAGCTTCCGAGCAACGAAATGTACATGGCAGGACGTGCTCTGTTCCCACTCAGTATCCATGTGGCACGCCTTCTGACCGATGAGTTTCAGGGAAAACTTCAGATTTCTTACTCCGGCGGTGCGACCATTGAAAATATCAAGGAGCTGGTGGATGCAGGCATCTGGCCGGTCACCATGGCGACCAACATCTTAAAGCCGGGCGGCTACCAGAGAATGAGTCAGATCGCAGATGAACTGATGGAGTGCGGCAGTGAGCGTTTCTTGGGCGTAGATGTGGCAGCTTTGGCGGCAATCGATTACGGCGTCGAGGAAAAGGCCATGTATCGCAAGCCTGTAAAATCGCTTCCGGAGCGCCATGTAGATAAGAAACTTCCGCTGTTTGACTGCTTTAACGCACCGTGCAGAAGCGGCTGCCCGATCGAGCAGGACATTCCGGCTTACCTGCAGGCTATGGTGGACGGGGATGCAAAGAAGGCTCTTGAAATTATCCTAGAGCGCAATCCGCTGCCGTTCATCACCGGTACCATCTGCCCGCATCACTGCGGTGATAAGTGCATGCGCAACTACTATGAGGAAACCCTGCATATCCGCGAGACGAAGCTTGCAGCAGCAAGTCAGGCATACAACGAAATCCTTCCGGCGTTAAAGACCAGAGGTGAAGTGGCAGACAAGAAGGTTGCCATCATCGGCGGCGGTCCGGCAGGCCTTTCTGCAGCAGCCTTTTTATCCCGAGCAGGTGTGCCGGTTACCGTATTTGAGCGCAAAGAAGACCTGGGCGGCGTTGTACGAAACGTAATTCCAGAGTTTCGAATCTCCGCAGATTCCATCGATCGGGATGTAGCGCTTTGCAAGGCTTACGGAGCAGAATTTAAAACCGGTACAGAGGTTGCCTCTGTGAAGGCATTAAAAGAAGAGGGCTACACGGATGTGATCGTATCCATCGGCGCATGGAAGCCGGGCAGATCTCCTCTGGCCTACGGTGAAGTAACCGATGCTCTGGAGTTTTTGATGGAGGCAAAGAAGAACGGCACTTCCATGAACATCGGTAAAAACGTGGTTGTTCTTGGCGGCGGCAACACCGCTATGGACGTTGCAAGAGCAGCAAAACGCCTTCCGGGCGTGGAACATGTTCGCCTGATCTACCGCAGAACCAAACGTTACATGCCGGCAGATGAGGAAGAATTACAGCTCGCGATCGAGGATGGCGTTGAGTTCTTAGAGCTTTTAGCTCCGGTCGGTGCAGAAAACGGAACACTCAAATGTTCCGTGATGGAGCTTGGCGCTCCGGATGCTTCCGGAAGAAGATCACCGGTCGATACCGGAAGAACCGAGGAATATCCGGCAGATACCATCATCGCGGCCATCGGTGAGACCATCGACACCGGTCTGTATGCAGAGCTTGGCGTAGAGATGGACAAAAAAGGCCGTCCGGTGGTAGATGCCAATATGATGACCACCGAGGCTCATGTATACGCAGTCGGCGATTCCAGAAGAGGACCGGCCACCGTTGTGGAAGCGATCGCAGATTCTGCAAAGGCCGCAGCAGCCATTGCCGGCATCACCTATGACAAATATGCCGATGAAAATGTTGCAGCAGACGAAACGATTTACACTGCCAAGAAGGGAGTACAGAGCCGGGATACCGCAAAGACTCCGGATGACCGCTGCTTAGGCTGCCCGACCGTATGCGAGGTATGTACCGATGTCTGCCCGAACCGTGCAAATGTGGCGATCCATGTACCGGGCAAGTGCAAGGCTCAGGTGATCCATGTAGACGGCATGTGCAATGAGTGCGGCAACTGTGAAGTCTTCTGCCCGTATCAGGGAGGCAGACCTTATAAGGATAAATTCACCTTATATTGGAGCGAGGAGGACTTCCTTGACAGCACGAATGAGGGCTTTTTATCCCTTGGAGGTACGAACGTGAAGGTTCGTCTGGATGGCCGTGTAGAAACCGTGGATGTTGCGGGTAAGACGGATCTTTCTGAAGATGCAGTCGCAGTAATCCGCACAGTATTAAACGATTATGCATATCTGATCCACTAGACAGCTGGCTGGAGGATACGTTAGCTAAAGGAGTTGGGGATTTCCTATGAAAAGAAAGAAAAACGTTGCAGTTGTGCATTGCGCGGGCGGAGCAAAACGAAACGAAGCGATCGATCCGGAAGCACTGCCAAAGGACTGCGGCAAGATTTTAGAGCTGCATCCGGAGGGGATCCACAGCTGCAGTTATGGCTGCCTAGGCGGAGGAAGCTGTGTGGCAGCCTGCAAACTGCATGCCCTTTTTATCAATGCACAGGGTGCTGCAGAGGTTGACCGTGACAAATGTGTCGGCTGTGGTCTTTGCGTGAAGGCCTGTCCGAGGCAGCTGATCCGATTAGAAGCACCGGAGAGAACCATTCAGCCCCTGTGTTCCAATGATCAAAAGGGTGCGGAGGCAAAAAATGCCTGTCCGGTAAGCTGTATCGGCTGCAGGATATGCGAAAAAGCCTGCCCCAGCGATGCGATTCATGTGATCGGGTTTCATGCGGTCATTGACCGGGAAAAATGCATCGCCTGCGGTATGTGTGCCATGAAGTGCCCGCGGGGCGTGATCCGCGATGCAGACGGGATTTATACGACGGCATTTGGTAACTGTTCAGAGCCAAGCAAAATTTCATAAATCAGACGTGAAATGCTTGCAT
>CAVALB010000006.1:0-63204 GCA_963589345.1 uncultured Selenomonadales bacterium
ATACAAAATGCACAAAGTGAGACTTTTAAGGTGCAAAATAAGAGGAAGTTGACAAAAGTCGTTTGGAAGTGCTAAGCGGAGAGCAGGCCTCTTTTCCGGACGGCGAGGCTCTGAAGGCTGCGGCGCGGGCCTTTGGTAAGGCCGAGCTGTGGGTTTCGCGCATGGAGGAGCAGGTAAAACAGGCTCGCACAGCCCTGGAAGAGGCAGCAGGGAAGCTAAATGAGGTAAAGGTTCGGGTGGCAGAAACCTGCGAAAAGGCATATCTGGCACCGAGGCTGGAGCTATTTTTGGAGGCCGGAGAGACCATCGGGCAGTACCGTGATTTGTTGGGGCAGATCCAGGTCAGTCATCATACTTATCGGAACCTTTGTGCATCCATCCGGACGCAGCAGGAGGCCATGGAGGAGGCAGATGCCGACCTGGAGGACATCCGTTATGACCTGGCAGATATCCGCAGAAAGCTTTCGGGACTAAAGGAGCGCTTAGACCGCATCCGCAGACAGCTTCAGATGACGGATTACGAGGAAATCCGTGAAACTCTGGATCATTGCGTGAAACGGTTGAGTGAGATCCCCGCAGAGAAGGAGCGCGCGGTACGAAGCGAGGCAACGCTTCGTACACGCATTACCCAAAAGCAGGAGGCAGAAAAAGACAACGAAGCGAAACTGTCCGTGAGCAGAGAGCGTGTGGAGGTTTTGCGGCAGGATTTTTATGATGAATACAGTCTGGGTTATCTGGAAAATATGCCGGAAACGATGGAGGAACCGGAAAAACAGGCACAGTGGGTGCTTCGTCAGACGGGAAAAAGCACGGCAGCAAGGGAGCTTTCCGACTGTCACAGTGCTCTTCAGGAAAAATATCACGAAAACAGAGGATATCTTCTGGACTATGCCTTGCAGCTGAAGCCGATTCTGGATCGGGAGGAGAAGGCAGGACTTCCCTCACCAAAACGAATTGATTTGGTGGGACGTTACCGCGGCGTGGAAGTGAAATTCCCGGATCTCATTGCCGGACTGGAGGAAGAAGAAAAGGAGCAGAAGCATCTGTTAAGCGATAAAGACCGTGAGCTCTTTGAGGACATTCTGGCCAATACCATCAGCAAAAAGATCCGTTCCAGGATCCATGAGAGCAATGCCTGGGTGGAGCGCATGAACCAGCTGATGGGACAGATGAAGACCTCCAGCGGTCTCAAGCTTAGCTTAAAGTGGAAGAGTCTTCGGGCCGAAAACGAGGATCAGATGGACACCCGAGATCTGGTGGCGCTGCTTCAGAAGGATGCGGAGATCATGCGCGAGGAAGAGGTGGAGCAGCTTTCCCGACACTTCCGCTCCAAGATTGCCGAGGCACGAAGACAGGCGGAGCAGGGGGATTCCTCCGTTTCCTTCCATGCGGTGATGCGCGACATCCTGGATTACCGGAAATGGTTTGAGTTTAAGCTGGAATACCAGAAAACCGGAGAACTGAAAAAGGAACTGACCGACCGTGCCTTCTTTACCTTCAGCGGAGGCGAGAAGGCGATGTCGATGTATGTGCCGCTCTTTAGCGCTGCCGTGGCGAAGTATAAGGGCGCAAGGGAAGATGCACCGCGGATCATTTCTCTGGATGAGGCCTTTGCCGGAGTCGATGAGACCAACATCCTTGATATGTTTCGCCTTATGGTGGATTTTGAGTTCGATTTCATCATCAACTCCCAGGTTTTGTGGGGCGATTACGAGACGGTTCCGCAGCTTGCGATCTATCAGCTGGTGCGTCCGGAAAATGCGAAGTTTGTATCGGTGATCCCCTATCAGTGGAACGGAAAGGAGCGCGTGCTTCAGACAGATGCAGAGTAAAGAAACCTTGCTTTCAGAATGTATCAGCTATCTTCGGGCGCGGCCGGTTTTTGACCGCGTCCTAAAGCAGGTGCGCGAAAAAATGCTGAGCCTCGGCCATGTGGGAGGCACGGTGGTTATGCGCGGCTGGACCGAAGAAGAGCGGGATCATCTGGAAGGATTTTTTCAGAAGAATCTCCACGAAAAAAAACAGCTGACCATCTCCGCGGCCCTTCTTAACCGCGCCTTAGCAGAAAGCAGATTTTCCTCCCTTTCCTGGGACGAGATCCTGAAGGCTTATTTTGATGATCCCCTGATCGGAAAAAAGGAGCAGAGAGAGAAGGAGGAGACCGATCGAAATTCGTTTTTTTCGCAGTATGCAGACCCTGCCGGTGATGCGGGAGCCGGATTTTTGGCAAAAATTTTAAGCGAGGATGGTGAGGGACGCAGGCTTTTATACGGACAGTACCGAAACGACCGGGAACTGCTTAGGAGGCGGCTGGAGGTATTTTTGTGCGCTTGCAAAAATCTGCCATCCGAGTCTCAAAGTGCGCAGGCTTTGCCGGTTTTTGCGGCGAAGGTCAGCGGAGATCCGCATTATTTTGATGAGGGGACGGCTGCCGTGAAGCTTTTGCAGCTCTTTATCCGGGAGCGTTACGGGCTGATTCGTCAGGCAGCCTATTCTGACACGGAATGGAAGGCAAGGATCCTGTATCGGGCCGGGATCTTGAAGGATGATCTGTCCAATACGGTGCTGATCTACGGGATCCGAGCTTTTTTACGGGACGGAGGCGTCCATGCCGGCATTGAGGGCTTTTACCGGATGAAGGAGCCCATGCAGTGCACGCTTCAGACCCTATATCGTTTGGAGCGGGTGAGTGGAGCGGTCGATGTATATGCCGTGGAAAATCCGGCTGTGTTTGCCGAACTCATAAACCGTTATCCGGAGAAAACCTTTGTCTGTACTAACGGGCAGCTGCGCTTGTCGGTCTTTATCCTCTTTGATCTGTTAAGTCATGAAAGCAGGCTGCACTATGCCGGAGACTTTGATCCGGAGGGACTCGGCATTGCCCAGAGATTGAAAGACCGTTACACAGACCGTCTGATCCTATGGGAGTACAAGCCGGAGCATTATCTTCGTGCCTGCAAAAAGGAGTATGTGCCGGAGGAAGGCATCTCGCCGGAGCGCATGAAAAAGATGGAGAAACTGAAAGAACCGGAGCTGTTAAAGATTGCGGAGCTGATTCGAAAAAACGGCAAGGCAGTTTACCAGGAAACCTTGCTTTCCTGGGCGTACGTGATTGGATAAGAGAGTGCAAAGCTGTTTTACAAAAGGATTGCTATTGAGTATAATGGAACTAAAATCATAGAAAAACGGCGAAGTGATTCACACCGATTTGGGATTTAAGGAAGGGTGATGAACCGCATGTATGCCGGCTGGCAGGGGGGAAAAGTATGCCGGGATTAAAGGACAGACATCTGGTGATCAGTTGTATAAAGGAGTATCGGGAAACGTATGAGGATCTGTGTGAGTGGCTGAATACGACAAATTATTTTAAATGGACGGATGATTCTGTGCCGTACAGTCAGAGCCTGGAAACGGCAGAAAAAAAGCGTCGCAGGCTGATGCTGCGGCGCAGGATTGAGGATTGCAGCTGCGTGGTGCTTCTGTCGGAACTGTATGAAGGCTGCCGGGAATGGATGGATCTTATGATCGATACGGCAAATGAATTTCACAAGCCTATGATCGGGGTGAAGGCCAGGGATGAAAGCCCGGTGCCGAGGTGGCTTCAGATCAACTGCCGTATGATCACAAGATGTGAGCAGCACACCATTGTGGCCGCAATCCAGGAATGTTCTTTGTAGAGGCAATGCAGGATCAGCGCATGGCTTCGGAGAGATCCTTCCAGAGTTCAATATCTTCGGAGCTGAGTTTCATATTGGTGACAAGCTCCTGTCCGTCCGGTGCAGTGACCCGGAATTCAAAGATGGTTCCCTCTTGGATCCCCTTTTTTACGACCGCATTCAAAAAGAGCGGAAACTTCGGATGATGCGCGGTAAAACGGGACCATGTATTTTTTAACTTCATTAATTTCATTGGGTTGATCATGATATCTCACTTTCTTAAATCTTTCGTGTCCTTTAGTATAACCCAGAAATCCACATCTGAAAAGTAATACTTGTAAATTCGGGATAAAATAGTTATCATTAAACGGAATGAAACGTGCAGATCAAATGTACTTTCTGAATCTCGTAGTGGCTTTTTTGCGAGAAGGATTTGGAGAGTACAGATCAAATGTACTCTCGGAGTCTCTCCTGCACCTGCCTTTGCGGCTGATTTTCTGCCAGTCATGCACAAATTTTATCAACGTACACGCCGTGTACGCCTCAAAAATTTGCACACAACTGACAAAAAATCATCTCACAAAAACAGGCACAAAGAGATTCCGAGAGTACATATCAATGCATAGGGAGGATCAGAGCATGAAGCGTGCATGTGGTATGCTGCTTCCGGTGGCAAGTCTGCCGTCGGAGTATGGAATCGGAGCTTTTTCAAAGGAAGCATATGCGTTTGTGGATCAGTTACAAGAGGCGGGGCAGCATTACTGGCAGATCCTGCCGCTGGGGCCGACCGGATATGGAGATTCTCCGTATCAGTCCTTTAGCGCCTTCGCAGGAAATCCGTATTTTATCGATCTTGAGAATTTGACGGAGCGGGGGCTTTTGACAAAAGAGGAATGCGATGCGGCTGACCTTGGGTCAAATCCGCAGGATATCGATTATGAGAAACAGTATTTTAACCGGTTTCCACTGTTAAAAAAGGCATTTGCCAGATGGAAAATCCAGCAGAAGGAAAAGGGACGGGGCGATAAAAAGCTGAAGGAGCTTTTTAAGGACGTCCTTACGGAAGAAACCCGGGAATACTGCTTTTATATGGCAGTCAAGAATCAGTTTGACGGAAAGAGTTTTCTTTTGTGGGATGAAGATATCCGCACCAGAAAGCCGGAAGCGGTAAAGGCCTACCGGGAAAAATGCCGGGAGGAGATCCTGTTCTACGAGTTTTTGCAGTATGAGTTTCAGGAACAGTGGTCAAAGCTAAAGCGTTATGCAAATGAGCATGGTGTGCAGATCGTCGGAGACATCCCGATCTATGTTGCCATGGACAGTGCTGACAGCTGGTCCCATCCGGAACTCTTTCAGTTTGACCGGGACGGACAGCCGATTGCTGTGGCCGGATGTCCGCCGGATGCTTTTTCTGCCACGGGGCAGCTGTGGGGAAATCCGCTGTACCGCTGGGAACGTCATCAGGAGACCGGATATGCCTGGTGGATGGCGCGTATGGAATACAGCTTTTGCCTGTATGACCTGGTGCGGGTCGATCATTTCCGGGGCTTTGATGCCTATTATTCCATCCCTGCAAAGGATGAGACAGCGGAATTCGGACATTGGGAAAAGGGTCCGGGATATGACCTGTTTAAGACCATGGAGAAGCGTTTTGGCAAGCTTCCGATCATCGCAGAGGATCTGGGCTTTCTGACGCCTTCTGTTTTGAAGCTTGTGAAAAAGACCGGCTTTCCGGGGATGAAGGTGCTGGAGTTTGCCTTTGATGCCAGCGGAGAGAGCAGTTATCTGCCGCACCGCTATTCCAAAAACTGTGTGGTATACACGGGCACCCATGACAATATGACGCTTCAGGGCTGGTACCGCAGCTTAGAGCCGGAGGCAAAGGCCTTTGCACTCCGTTATCTGGGAAATGAGTTTACACCGGAGGGAGAGATCCACTGGGATTATATCCGCCTGGCACTGGCAAGCGTAGCGAAGCTTGCGGTGATCCCGGTTCAGGATTACCTGGGACTTGGCAACTGGGCGCGCACGAATGAACCCTCTACCCTTGGAAAAAACTGGCGTTGGCGCATGAAAAAGGATGACCTGACACCGGAGCTTCTTACAAAATGCAGGGAAATGGCAGAGACCTACGGACGTGTGAAAAAAGATAAGGCGAAAATACAGTAAGAAAAGCAGAAAAAGGCTGCCGCATGATTGCGGCAGCCTTTTTAGCTGGTGAGTGGTGAGGCTTGTCTGCGTGGCAAGCTAAACTTCCGTGCTTACTGCATTGGTTTCCGATTCAACTACACCGCTTTCCGGATCGACAGCACCGCCCTCGAGGGTTTCGACACTGCCTTCCTTGTGGGAGGTGAAGGTACCCTGTACCTCATTGTCGGCCTTGTCACGTGCATAGATATGAAGTCCTGCGGAATCCATCTCGTAGGAGAGGGTATTGCTTGCGCGGTCGGCAGTCAGTGGTTCCACGCGTTCTCCGGCGGAGTTTAAGGCGTAGATGGAATCAAAGTTGATGCCGGACTGACTGTCCGCAACCGTGATCGTGACAACACCATCCTGGATCTCGGCACTGGAAAACTCCGGCGGGTTGTCATCCAATACATTGACATGCTCAAATACGGTGGCCGGCATTCCGTTTAAGTTTGTAACACAGGCCTCGATGGAGCCGTTCTTGGAAACGGAAGCGGTGTAGGTGCGATGACTGCCCTTTTCAAGCTCCAGTGCTTCCCCGTCCAAGGTCATGGTGACGGATTTTGTCGGGTAAAGGGACTTGACAGTCAGGACTACGTGGGTGGAAAGATAGTCATTGGTGTCTTCTACCACAACACTGATCTTTGGTTTGGAAGTGAGGCAGAAGAATAAAATGCTGTTGAATACAAGGAACGGGAGCACATAAAATAACAGGATATGCGGCCATTCATTTTGTTTTTTTCTGCGGTAGCGTCGGTCACGGCGAGGCGCAGACTCTTTAAACTGTTCCATAAAAGCTCCTTTTATAAATTTCTTATATAGCAAGGCAGGGTGCCTGGTAATCCGTCCATTAGCATAACAGAAAAGCGGTGGATTTACAAGATATTGCAAAGAAGCATTTTCTTAAATTTTTCCACCTTTTCACAGAAGGAAAAAGTATGTTATACTACTAACAGCAGAAACCTGGATGATCTGTGCAGTATGTTAATGGAGGAAGGTCCGATGATTCATAAGGCAGCGGTATTTGCGGCAAAAGCTCATGAGGGTATGATGAGAAAGGGGAGCAGGATCCCTTATATCTATCATCCGATGGAGGTGGCACTGATTGTGGCAATGCTGACGGATGATCCGGAGATCATTGCAGCAGCCTATCTCCATGATGTCCTGGAGGATACCAGTGTAACACCGAAAGAGTTAGAGCAAGAGTTCGGAAAACGGGTGCTTTCGCTTGTGCAGGCGGAGAGTGAAGACAAAACCCTTACCTGGAGGGAACGAAAAGGCAGCACCGTTGCCCATTTAAAGGAAGCCCCTATGGAGATCAAGATGATCGCCCTCGGTGATAAGCTCAGCAACATGCGCAGCACAGCCCGCGATTATATGGTGATTGGGGATGAGATCTGGAATCGATTCAATGAGAAAAAACGCGAATCGCACCGCTGGTACTTAGAGGGGATTTTGGACGGACTGAAAGAATTGCAGGACACGATTCCGTTTCAGGAACTGAAGCAGCTGTATCATCTGGTATATGAGAATAGATAATGGTTCCAAACCACGTTTGGAGGCATGGTCTGAACCGTTGCGAAAATCACAAAATGGAATCAATTTGTCGAATCTTGCGACAGAAAAAAGAGAATATGGCCGGGATGCGCTTGACGCGTATTCCGGCCAATTGTATGATAGTAACTGTTCAGAGACAAGCATTTTGGAGGTGCGGTCTGAACAGTTACATATGCTAAAATTGTTTATAACGATTCGATGATTCAAGTTACCATTCAAAGTAACACCCCATCCCGTTCGGGATCGGGAATTCCAAATTCAAATCTAAATGGCTATATTTTTTGATGTATTCTCGGAAAAACAGCCGCAAAGACAGGTGCAAGAGAGACTCCGAGAGTACATTTTGATAAAAGGAGGAGTCTGATTGACAAAAAAAGAGGTCAGAGGAATCCAGACAGCACTCTGGGCAGTGCTGATCCTGGTGCAGATGAGTGTGTTAAGCTGTCTTGAAGTACATGCGGAAACCGTGCGAAAAGAGGTGACATATCGGGCAATTGAGGAAAAAGCAGAGCTTCCTCAGGAAATTACGGTGTCTGTCATGGCAGAGGCGGATGAGGAGGACGTGAGCTGTCAGGCGGTGGAATGGGTGGAGGAAACCTCCTACTGGCAGGATGATTTTTCATTCCCCCTGACGTTTTACGAATACGGGGCTGACGGATATCAGTTGGGGGATCAGGTAATAAAGACAGAGGACTTATCCGCTCTCGCCGGACAGCATGGGGAGGAAATCCTGCGTGATATGGGACTTTCCACGGAAGAATATGAGGTGACAGACCTGTCGTGGAGTGGAGAACCATATCGGAATGAAGAAGGCGTTTTGTGCCGGGATGCACAGGGGCATGGAAGACGGCTGCTTCGGGATTACCGTGTGGTTTACGAAGGCATCGTGGATCCGGAAAGGTGGAAAGAGCTGCAGAGCGGTGGCAATAGAAAGGCTGCAGAGCTTAAGCGGGAGACAAAAATATCGGTATCAGAGGAAACGAAAATGCAGGAAACAGAATCGGAGGCCGAAAATACGGTGGCAGTGCCGGAATCATCGATAGCAGAAAACGAAGAGCCGCAGCCGATGTCGGCCGGGTCGAAAATCCAGGAATTTCTCGAAAAGATCACCAGGATTTTCCTTGTGGCAGTTGGGATCGGAGCTATTTTCTTTTTTGGCGGACTGTTGCTGCTTGCGGTACTGCGGATTGGACGGAGGCTGCGGGAGCGCTTCGGAAAACAGTAGAACATGCTGTGAAAAGCACTGAAAAGACACTGATAAAAGGCACGGAAAAGACACCGATAAAAAATACTGATAAGAAGTTATAGAGACTGAAAAAAAGTCCGATTGTATAAAAATAGATACCAGGGCATTATTGAGAAAAAAATGCGGAATCAGTGCTTGCAATTTAAAAAATTTATGATATTCTATAGGCAGGTCAGATGAATGGCCTGCTTATAAAGTGAATCGTTATGATTTTAACAAAACATAGCGGTATTCGTGTACACGGTATTGCAGAGGATGGCAGAAAAAGCATGTCGCCGTCGGGAGACATGTCCGTTTACAGGCAGGGGGAATTCTGATCTGTGGGATATGACTAATCAGATGAGGAACAAGTTTGAGAGGTTATATTTTTTTCTGACAGCTGTGTATACAGTATGCAAAAATGCGATACAATTTTAAGGAGGAGAACATCAAATGAAAACGAACTTTGATCAGTGGAATGGCTTCGATGGCCGTCTCTGGAAAGAGGAAGTAAACACCCGTGACTTCATCCAGAACAACTACAAGCCGTATGACGGCGACGAGTCTTTCCTGGCTGGACCGACTGAGGCTACCGACAAACTGTGGGGGATTCTGCAGGGTCTGCAGAAAGAGGAGCGCGCAAAGGGCGGCGTTCTGGATATGGATACCCATATCGTTTCCGGCATCACTTCTCATGGCCCGGGCTACATCAGTGAGGCTGACAAAGATTTAGAGCAGGTTGTTGGTCTGCAGACTGACAAACCGTTAAAGAGAGCATTCATGCCGTACGGCGGAATTAAGATGGCTGAGCAGGCTTGCCAGAACTACGGTTATGAGCCGGATCCGGAGCTGCACAAAATCTTTACCGAGTACTGCCGCACTCACAACCAGGGTGTATTTGATGCTTATACCCCAGAGATGAAAAAAGCTCGTCACAACAAGATCATCACCGGACTTCCGGATACTTATGGCCGCGGACGTATCGTAGGTGACTATCGTCGTGTCGCTCTGTACGGTATCGATTTCCTGATCCAGGAGAAGCAGAACGACTTCAATAACTGCGGCGACGGAACCATGGTTGATGAAGTGATCCGTCAGAGAGAAGAGCTGTCCATGCAGATCAAGGCTCTGAAGGATATGAAGGTTATGGCTCAGTCCTACGGCTATGATATTTCTCAGCCGGCTAAGACTGCAAAAGAGGCTGTTCAGTGGCTGTATTTCGGATATCTGTCCGCAGTTAAGACCCAGAACGGTGCTGCAATGAGCGTTGGCCGTATCTCCACCTTCCTTGATATTTACATTGAGCGTGACCTTGAGAACGGTACCCTGACCGAGGCTGAGGCTCAGGAGCTGATCGACCATCTGGTAATGAAATTCCGTATGGTTAAGTTCGCAAGAATCCCGTCCTACAACCAGCTGTTCTCCGGTGACCCGGTATGGGCTACCCTGGAAGTCGGCGGTATCGGCGTAGATGGCCGTTCTATGGTAACCAAGACCGACTATCGTTTCCTGCACACCTTAGAGAACATGGGACCGAGCCCGGAGCCGAACATGACCGTTCTGTACTCCTCCGCTCTGCCGGCAAACTTCAAGAAGTATGCAGCACACATCTCCATCAACACCAGCTCTGTTCAGTACGAGAACGATGACGTTATGAAGCCGGTATGGGGCGATGACTACTCCATCTGCTGTTGCGTATCTGCTACCCAGACCGGTAAAGAGATGCAGTTCTTTGGCGCACGTGCAAACCTGGCTAAGTGCCTGCTGTACGCTATGAACGGCGGCCGCGACATGAAGTCCAGAGAGCAGGTTGGTCCGGAGTTAAGACCGATCACCTCTGAGTATCTTGACTATGATGAGGTAATCAAGAAATATGATGTTATGATGGACTGGTTAGCAGGTCTGTATGTAAATACCTTAAACCTGATCCAGTACATGCATGATAAATACTTCTATGAGGCAGCTGAGATGGCTCTGATCGATACCGACGTTCGCCGTACCTTCGCAACTGGTATCGCTGGTTTCTCACACGTAGTTGACTCCTTAAGCGCCATCAAGTACGCTAAGGTAAAAGCTATCCGTGATGAGGAAGGCATGATCATGGACTTCGAGACCGAGGGTGATTTCCCGCGTTACGGTAACGATGATGACCGTGCAGATGACATCGCTGTATGGCTGTTAAAGACCTTCCTTGAGAAGTTAAAGAAACGTCACACCTACAGAAATTCCGAGGCTACTACCTCTATCCTGACCATTACCTCCAACGTTGTATATGGTAAGGCTACCGGCAACATGCCAGACGGAAGAAGAGCAGGCGAGCCGTTATCTCCTGGTGCAAACCCGTCTTACGGCGCAGAGAAGAGCGGTCTCTTAGCTTCCCTGAACTCTGTAGCAAAGCTTCCGTACGAGTGGGCTCTGGATGGTATCTCCAATACCCAGACCATCAACCCGGACGCACTTGGCCACAGCGCAGAGGAGCGTATCGACAACCTGGTACAGGTTATGGACGGATACTTCGATCAGGGTGCTCATCACTTAAACGTAAACGTATTCGGTACCGAGAAGCTGATCGATGCTATGGAGCATCCGGAGAAAGAGGAGTATGCAAACTTCACCATCCGTGTATCCGGTTATGCAGTTAAGTTCATCGACTTAACCAGAGAGCAGCAGATGGATGTAATCTCCAGAACCTGCCACGCTACCATGTAATTTACGGACAGAAAGTCCGATACAGCTGTATGAGATTTGCTGCAGGGAACAAAAAGTGTTTTGTGGAGCGAATCCCCGGCAATCAGGAAATGCGCCACCGGCGTGTTTCCTGATGATATGGAAAGACACTCCGGCGGAGTTATCGGAAGGTTTCGATGGCTCCAGACCGGAGTGTTTCTGATTTGCAGATAGAAATTTAGGAGGAGAGTTCATGGATACCGAGAAAAAAGCACTGGTGGGTCACGTGCATTCCCTGGAAACCTTTGGTCTGGTAGACGGACCGGGCGTCCGCACCGTTGTATTTTTACAGGGCTGCCGGATGCGCTGCCGATACTGCCACAACCCGGAGACCTGGAGCATGTCCGGTGGCGAGGAGTGGACGGCGCAGGATCTGTTTAACCGTGTTTACCGCTATCGTACCTACTGGAAGAACAACGGCGGCATCACCGTCAGCGGCGGGGAACCGCTTTTACAGATCGATTTTCTGCTGGAGTTTTTCAAACTTGCCAAGGCAAAAGGCATTCACACCACCCTGGATACCGCGGGAAACCCCTTCACCAGGGAAGAGCCGTTCTTTAGTAAATTTCAGAAATTAATGGAGCTGACCGATCTGGTCATGCTGGATTTCAAAGAGATGGACGGCGCACGCCACAAGGATCTGACCGGATGCAGCAATGACAACATCTTAGATCTGGCAAAATACCTTTCCGATACCGGAAAAGATATGTGGATCCGCCACGTGCTGGTACCGGGACTCACCGACCAGGAGGATGACCTTCAGGCCATGCGCGGTATGCTTGACGAGTTAAAGACCGTGAAAAAGGTAGAGATCCTGCCCTATCACAGTCTGGGACTGTTTAAATGGCAGAATCTGAGTATCCCGTATACACTGGAAGGCGTGCCGGCTCCGACGAAGGAAGAAGTAGAGCGGGCAGAGAAGATTCTGGGGATTAAGAGAGAATTCTGAAAGTATCAAATAAAGTGGTAATCAAGTTTTTGTTGAAATAAAGGATATAGGCAGGTTGTCGAATTTTGCGATAGGTTTGGTACTGAAAAATTCATGAAATAGTTGATATCCTTAAAACAATTACGTATAATATAGTTAGGAATAAAAATTCCTCTTCATCAAGGATGAGTCCTGTGACGGTTCCGACAGGACGGTAAACTAAAAAATGACCGAGCGATGAGTCCTGTGACGGTTCTGACAGGACGGTAAACAAAAAACTGACCGAGTGATGAAGCTTTTAACGGGAGGCTGAGAAGCCTCCTGTTTTTTTACCATATGCAGATTCATGTTTATATTTACCAGGGAGAAAATGCGGATGACCTTATCGGAAAATGATTACCAGATTTTGAAACTTACCGATGACTTTTACCGGGATTATCCGAATCCTCCATACCGGGAAATATTAAAAAAGCAGCAAAGGGCATACAATTGTTTGCTGTTTCAGACTCATTATGGCTATTTTATCTGCATTCCATACCGGAGTGAAATTCATCATAAATATGCATTCCATTTTTCAAATACAATAAGATCCAAAACCCATAAATCGGGACTGGATTACAGCAAAATTGTGATTATTAATACGACCAGATATATAGAATCTGTTGATGCGATCATTGATAAGGATGAATTTAATGAAACAATGATGAATCTGGAACGGATAAAATCTGAGGCGTTGAAATTTGTAGAAGATTATATTTTTCATATGAATGGGACAAAATCTTTACATAAGCGTGAATTTGAAAGACGATATTTGTTTTGTCCATTGCAGTACTTTCATGAGGAGCTTGGAATTGTGATTGAGGAAAAATAAAATACGGGATGATGTTCAGTTATGATAATTTATCATAGAGGACTTCATCCCGTATTACTATTTAGATATCCATTTTATATAACGCCGCTTCATCTGCCACGATTGTGACATCGTTATGCAGCTGCAGGATCGATGCCGGAACCTGGGGTGTGATGGGGCCGCAGATGGTGGCTTTTAAGGCGTTGGCCTTGTCTTCGCCGCTGACAACCACCAGGATTTTTTTGGCTTTCATGATGCTTCCGATGCCCATGGTGTAGGCCTGGCGCGGTACGTCATCTTCGGATTCGAAGAAGCGTTTGTTGGCATCGATGGTGCTTTCAGTTAGGTTGACACAGTGAGTTTCGCGGGCGAAAGCATCGGCCGGTTCGTTGAAACCGATGTGTCCGTTGCGGCCGAGTCCGAGAAGCTGCAAATCCACTCCGCCGGATGCGCGGATGATTTCTTCATAGGCTCTGCATGCTTTTTCTGGATCCGGTTCCAGGCCGTTTGGCACAAAGGTGCGAGTTTTATCAATATTGATATGATCGAAGAAGTTGGTGTTCATGAAGTAGCGGTAGCTCTGTGCGTTCTCTGGACTTAAGCCTTTGTATTCATCCAGGTTGATGCTGGTTACCTGAGCAAAGTCCAAATCACCCTTTTTGTACCATTCAATCAGCTGCTTGTAGGTTCCGATCGGAGAGGAACCGGTGGCAAGACCCAGCACGCAGTGCGGTTTCATGATGACCTGGGCAGAGATGATGTTAGCCGCTTTCCGGCTCATGTCCTGATAGTTTTTTGCTTTGCAGATATTCATGGCAATACCCCCTGTTCTTAGTATAACACCTAATAAAAATACACATTCCCACTTTAAGTATACCGTGTTTTTATGGAAATACAATAGAAAAAACAGTTCGGGAAAAACTATTGTATTTCCACCGAAAGTCAACTATACTACGCCCATAGGGGGTGCATACGCGTGATTATTAAAAATGTAAAGGTTTATACAGAGAATCAGAAATTTGTGCCTGGAGAGATTGTGATTCGGGGTGATCGGATTGCAGAGGTGCATGTAGATGGAGCAGACCGGGAGACTGGAGTAGAGGGAGAGCAGAAACTGACAGGACCGGGATACCAGGAAAAGATATGTTTGGAAAACAAAGAAGAGGAAGATGTCGTGGTGGACGGAGAAGGTGCTTATGCCATTCCGGGCCTGATCGACTTGCATTTTCATGGCTGTGTGGGCGCCGATGTCTGCGATGGAACGCCCGAGGCGTTAAAAAAGATCGCACAGTATGAGGCTTCCATTGGTGTGACGGCCATCGCACCGGCCACTATGACACTGCCGGTGGAGGAACTGGAGCAGATTTTGCGGAATGCGGCAACATATAAAAAGACGCAGAAAACAGGAGAATTTGAGGCCGATCTTCTTGGTCTGAACATGGAAGGTCCCTTCATCAGCCCGGTTAAAAAGGGTGCGCAGGATGAGAAAAACATCGTGCCCTGCAATGTGGGGATTGCAAAGCGTTTTATGAAAGCTTCGGAAGGTCTGGTAAAATTCATCGGCATTGCACCGGAGGAGAGCAGTGAGGCAGTTGCTTTCATTAAGGAAATGAAAGATTCTGTGGACATTTCCCTGGCTCACACCAATGCGGATTATGATACCGCCATGGCGGCCTTTGCTGCCGGGGCGAACCATGCGGTGCATTTATACAATGCCATGCCGCCCTTTACCCACCGGGCACCGGGCGTTGTCGGTGCGGTGGCAGACAGTAAGCATGTGATGGCAGAGATTATTTGTGACAATGTACACATTCATCCAGCGGTAGTGCGCGCCACCTTTGCCATGATGGGCGCGGATCGGATGATCCTCATCAGCGATAGCATGCGTGCCACCGGAATGCCGGACGGAACCTACACGCTGGGCGGTCTGGATGTCAATGTCAACGGAAACCGTGCAACTCTGGTGGATGGCGGAGCACTGGCCGGTTCTGTGACCAATCTGATGGACTGCATGCGTACGGTGGTTAAGGTGATGGACATTCCGCTGGAAACAGCGGTGGCCTGCGCAACGGCAAATCCGTCAAAAAGTTTGGGAGTATATGATACTTACGGTTCCATTTCCGTCGGTAAAAAGGCGGATATTGTGTTGCTGAAGGAAGATCTGAGCTTGCAACAGGTCATCAAGGATGGCCGGACGGCTCAAACAGTTTTTTAAGCAAGCTACAAGGACAACTTCATCGGCTTTTTGGGTCAGAACAGTCGGACACTTCTGCCAGCACTTTGAATCAGGGCGGCCATGAATGATAAAGTCAAAAAAGGACCTCGTCATCAGACGAGGTCCTTTTTCACGATGCAGATATTAATTCCGAACTTATTTCCAAACCATATTCAAGAGCAGCAGCTCCACAATGCCGACGGCGGTCATGATCATGGATACAGCGGTCTTACATTTTAACTGGTCTTTCATCTCGGTTAAGCCGAACATACCGTTGAATACCCAGAAACCACTGTCGTTGAAGTAGCTGAAGGCGATTGCGCCGATACAGGAAGCCTGTGCCAGCAGAACTGGATTTAAGCCCAGGGTGGAGATCAGCGGAGCGGTTAAGGATGCAGCTGTGGTGATCGCAACGGTTGCAGAACCCAGAGCCAGACGCATCAGGGCACCGATGAGAACCGGGATCAGGATAGCCGGGATCGGCCAGGAAACGACGGTTGCACCGAGGACATCACCGATACCGCTGACTTTAATGATGTTTCCGAGGGAGCCGCCTGCACCGGTGATCAGCATGATCATACCGGTATCCTTGATGCTGTCGCCCATGATGCTCATGAGCTCATCCTTCGGGATATCCTTGCCCAGGCCATATACAGCCAGGGTGGTTCCAAGTCCGAGTGCTACGATCGGAGAACCTACCAGGGTAATGATATTGTACAGGACACCTTCCTGGTTGACACCGATAAAATCACATACAGTCTTGCTGAGGATCAATACCAGCGGAACCAGAATCGGAGCGAGAGATTCGCCAAGACCCGGAAGCTTTTTGTTGCCCATGATCTCATCTAACTGATCCATGGATTTTAAATACTCTTTTTTGAACTCTTTGCGGTCGTAAGTACCATCCTCACGCGGGATCTGGTAGATCTTTTTGCCGATCCAGTGTGCATAAAGCAGGGCTGCGATGAGGATCGGGATCGACATCAGGGCACCTGCGATGATCATCTGGCCGACATCAACACCCATCATACCGGCAGCGGTCAAAGGACCCGGAGTCGGAGGAACCATAACGTGGGTGCACTGCAGGCCGCAGGCCAGTGCCAGTGCCAGTGCGATCACGGATTTACCGGTTACGCGGGACATTGCCTTACATAACGGAGCAAAGATTACGATAGCGGAATCTGCAAAAACCGGGATGGATACCAGCCATCCGGTGATACCGAGAGCAAGCTCTTCTTTTCCGCTTCCGATCTTTTTGATAAAGGAATAAGCCATACGCTCAGCAGCTCCGGTCTTTTCAAGGATACCGCCCATCATAACGCCGAGGCCGATGATGATGCCGGTACTTTTTAAGGTGTTTCCGAAGCCATCCTGGATTGCGGTGATGGCATCCGACGGGGACATTTTGCCGATCAGGCCTGTGATCAGTGCAGCAAGCAGCAGTGCGATGAAGGTGTGGGTTCTGGTCTTCATAACTAAGAAGATCATGATCGCAATGCCTAAGAACAGGCCAAGCAGCATCTGGGTTTCATGTGACATATTCATACCTCTTTCTGTATTGTATCATTACTGTACACGGATGGCATTCCTGAATGGAAAATGCCGTATGATACCGTTTTGGTAACATCCTATCGCTTTTCGTCTGCATCTGCTAAAACGGGGGGATGCAAAGCATCGTCAAAATCGGCGGTCGGTCGTGCAACGCATGAAAACTAATAAAAGGTGCGCACCTTGCGTTGAAAGATACCGTGAAAAGTGATAAACTTTAGACAAGAGGCATTATAACGGAAATAAATACATAAGTAAAATTAACTGTTCTTAGCGATCTCTTAGAAAAATTAATGGAAACACATAAATGCTAGTAAAGCGGTGCAGCGTTTTCCCAGTATTCCCTGGCAAGCCGGATGTATTCTTTGGCGCCGGAGTTTAAATAACCGTTTTTCTGACAACTGATGACGATATTCCAGGCAGGGCGATCCGGCAGGGAGAAGCAGGCTACCTTTTTCTCAAGTCCCAGGGTATAGTAGCGAGGGATGATTCCGCAGCACAGAGTGGATTCTACCATGGTGGAAATGCCGCTGGTGTTGTTGGTTTCAAACAGAATGTTTGGAACAAAGCCGGCCTTTGTAAACAAAAGATCGCAGGAAGAGCGCAGGGTGGAGGATTTGTCCATCAGCACAAAGGGCTCATAGCGCAGTTCATTTAAATCCAGGATGGCAAGCGGTTCTCCTGCGGGGGCAGCCTTTGCAGCCAGGGGATGCCCGGAGGGGATGATCAGCACCAGCTCTTCTTTCTTTAAACTATAATAGGTATCATTGGTCTGATCCTCCGGGGCAAGGGTCATGAGACCGACATCGATCTCACCTCTGGCAATGGCCTCTTGTTGCGCCCGTACCCGCATCTCGATGGGACGCACATGTAAGTTTGGAAAGCTGCGGTGCAGGTCCGGGTAGATGGCGGTAAACATGCGAAGTCCGCGTCCGGGGGTCAGTCCCAGTGTCAGGTTTCCTTTGCGAGCACTGACCACATCGTAAATTTTATTATAGGTGGTATGCTTGATCTGAAGGGCGGCTTTTGCCCCTTCGACATAGAGTTCCCCGGCTTCCGTCAGATGCCAGTTCGTGCGCGAACGGTGAAAGAGTGGGGTGCCCAGTTCCTTTTCCAGCTTTAAGAGCTGCTGGTTTAAGGCAGACTGGGTGATAAAAAGTTTTTCTGCGGCCTTTGTGATATTGTTTTCTTCCGCAATTTTTAAAATATATTCAATCTGTTTTGTATCCAATGAAAAACCTCCCATGCATGAATGCGGCAGTGTATGATCTTTAAACAAAGCAGCTTGATTATAACAGGTTTATAAGAGAAATTAAACAAGAAAAATAATTAAGAGAAATATAAAAACTATTAATTTTACTTACTGACAGCTACGTGATATGATGGCATCAGTAAGAGATGCAAACGCAATGAAACATTCACATATTTTAAGGAGGGTATTCACATGAACCAGATTCCAACAATCACAAAGATGGAAGTTTTCCCGGTTGCAGGACATGACTGCATGGAGCTGAACTTAAGCGGCGCACACGCTCCGTACTTCACCCGCAACATCGTAATCCTGACCGACAGCACCGGCAACGAGGGTATCGGTGAGGTTCCGGGAGGTGAGAAAATCACCGATGCATTAGAGAAGATTAAAGATCTCGTGATCGGCAGCAGCATCGGCGACTACAAGCAGACCTTAAACAAGATCCGCGCATGGCTGTCCGCAAACATTAAGGACGATAAGCGCGGCCTGCAGACCTTCGATCTGCGTGTCGGTGTACATGTAGTGACCGCAGTAGAGGCTCCGCTTCTTGACCTGCTCGGCAAGTTCTTAAACGTTCCGGCTGCAGCTTTAATGGGCGACGGAATTCAGAGAGACAAGGTTCGTTTCCTGTCTTATCTGTTCTATGTCGGAGACCGCAAGAAAACCACCCTCGAGTACGAAGAAGAGCCGGATGCAGACTGCGACTGGTACCGTCTGCGTCACGAGGAGGCTATGACTCCGGAAGCAATCGTGGCACTGGCAAAGGCTACCCATGAGAAATACGGCTTTGAGGACTTCAAGTTAAAGGGCGGCGTTTTAGCTCCGAAGGAAGAGGTAAAGGCTGTTACCGCAATCAAGGAAGCATTCCCGAACGCACGTGTAGACCTTGACCCGAACGGCTGCTGGAGCTTAAAAGAGGCTCTGGAGGTTGCTCCAGACTTAAAGAAGGTACTGGCTTACTGTGAGGATCCGTGCGGTGCAGAGGATGGTTTCTCCGGCCGTGAGGTTATGGCTGAGTTCAGAAAAGCAACCATGATGCCGACCGCTACCAACATGATCAATACCGACTGGCGCCAGATGTGCCATGCAATCGCTCTGCAGAGTGTAGACATCCCGTTAGCAGATCCGCACTTCTGGACCATGGAGGGTTCCGTACGTGTAGGTCAGCTGTGCAACGATTTCGGTCTGATGTGGGGCTGTCATTCCAATAACCACTTCGATATCTCCTTGGCTATGGTTGTACAGTGTGCAGCAGCAATCCCGGGCAAGATGAACGGTATCGATACGCACTGGATCTGGCAGGAAGGCCGTGAGCGCCTGACCAAAGAGCCGATGCAGATCGTAGGCGGATGCATCGATCTGCCGAAAAAGCCGGGTCTTGGTGTAGAGGTTGACCGTGACCAGGTTATGAAGGCTCATCAGCTTTACATGGATAAGTGCTACGGTAAGGGCGCTCGTAACGACGCTGTCGGCATGCAGTTCTTAATCCCGGGCTGGACCTTCGACAACAAGAAACCGTGCATGGTTCGGTAATTTGACAAATTATGTAATTGAATAATGAAATAGAAGCAGCCTGGCTCCGACAAATGTTTGCGGAGTCAGGCTCTTTTTTTCCAGTAATCCCTGCACAGTTCCAGAAAATACTGTTCCGCTCGGCTTAAGTAGGCTCCCTTTCGGCAGCACATGGTGACCTCCCAACTTGGTCTTCCTTCCAACCGGAAATAACGGAGTCCGGGGTCGGGTTTGGAGAAGAAGCCGGGCAGCAGGGCACAGCCGACTTCTGCCAGAACCATGCGGTATTTGCCTACATTGCTGCTGGTGGAAAAGAGCACCTGGGGCTGAAATCCGGCTTCGGCAAAGAGGGATGCCTCCAGCTGGAACATAGTGGAGCGGCGAGTGATGAGGATAAATGGATCTTCTGCAAAACGGGAAAGGCTGATTTCAGGCGCAGTTTCCGCCTGTTCACTGCCGGAATCTGCCAGCGGATGACTGGCCGGAACTGCCAGGAAAATTTCTTCATCTTCCATATGAAGGTAGGTATTCTCATCTTTCTGTGCCGGTGACAGCGTGATCAGGCCTAAATCCAGTTCATTGCGTGTGATCAGATTTTGCATGGTGCGGACATTACACTCGAGAGGTTCGATCCGGATATCCGGGAACTTTTTATGAAAATCCGGGTAGATGGCGGTGAACATGCTGACTCCCCGTTCGGGAATCAGCCCCAGACTGATACGCCGGTTTCCGCTTTCTTTTAAGTCCTGGATCTGACTGTAGGCGTCTTTTTTTAAGTTCAGGATCTGTCTTGCGGTATTCACATAGATTTCACCGGCAGGAGTCAGCTGCCAGTCGGAGCGGGTGCGGATAAAAAGAGAGATCCCCAGTTCCTTTTCCAGCTTCTGAAGCTGCTGGTTTAAGGCGGACTGAGTAATAAAAAGCTTCTCAGCGGCTTTGGTAATGCTGCGTTCTTCACTGATCTGTATGATGTATTCCATCTGTCTGGTATCCAAGACGAATCTCCCTCCTGTATTCATTTTCCACCGACATGCGAATGTGTCGTGGAAGATGAGTTTTGGCACTGTAACTAATGTTAGAAAAACTAACACAAATATTATTTATATAAATTTGACTGACACACAAGGCTATTATACAATGTAATTATCAATAAGACAAGCTGCGGGCAGAGTGAAAATCTTCGGTAGCAGATTCAGGAGATATGAGAAAGTGAGGATGGGTCAGTATGATGTCCTATGATGTGATCGTGATCGGTGCCGGTGTGGTCGGTTCGGCTGTGGCGCGGGAATTATCCCGTTATCAGTTAAAGACTGCGGTGCTGGAAAAAGAGTTGGATGTGGCCTGCGGCAACAGCAGCCGCAATACCGGCATGCTTCATGCCGGATTTACTTATAAACCAGGCAGTTTAAAGGCAGAGTGTGCAGTGGAGGGAAACCAGGAGTTTGATCAGGTGGCAAAGGAGCTGGGTGTTCCCTTTAAGCGCACCGGTAAGCTGGTGGTTGGTTTTACTGACCATGACCGGGAAAATATCTTAAAATACAAGGCCATCGGGGAACAAAACGGTGTCAAGGGCATGCGCATGATCGACAAAGATGAGATCAACCGCATCGACCCGAATGCGGGCGGTGAGTTTGCGATGTATGTGCCCTCCTCCGGCATCCTGGATCCGATGCAGTATACCATCGGTCTTGCGGAGAATGCCTGCCAAAACGGTGTGAAATTTCACTTTGGTCAGAGAGTGACCGCCATCACCCGGGACGATGCAAAGGATGTTTGGGTGGTAAAGACGGAAAACGATATGTTTGAGACCAAATGGGTCATCAACTGTGCCGGCATGTATGCTTCCGAGATTTCCGAGATGTTAGGTTATCCGAATTACCCAGTGAAGGGCTTTAAGGGTGAGTACTATGTGCTGGATAAAAAGGCGGGAAAATTCCTCTCCATTCCGGTTTACCCGGCTCCGAACGACAAGGGTGGTTTCTCCACCCATGCGACCCCGACCGTAGACGGAAACGTGCTGGTGGGACCGGATTCCTATGTGACGGAGGGGCGCGAGGACTACGTGGTAACGAAGGAACATATGGACGGCCTGTTTCGGGACGGCAGTAAGATGTTCAAGCAGATGAAGCGTGAATACTTTATCCGCAATTTTGCCGGAATCCGCTGGAAACGTTATGATCCGGAAACCGGAGAAATTTTGGATTTTCTTCTGGAATCGGATGATGCGCATCCGCATACCGTAAACTTAGTGGGCATTGAGTCTCCGGGTGTGACCTGTGCTCTGCCGCTGGCACGCCGCGCTGTGACCCTTTTAGTTAAGAAAGAACAGCCACAGAAGAATGAAAACTTCAACCCGGTACGTCCGGTAAAGAAGCGCTTCCATGAGATGAACCATGAGGAGCAGATGACAGCCATCAAGGAAAATCCGCTCTATGGCGAGGTAGTATGCCGTTGTGAGACCGTGACCAAGGCCGAGATCCTGGATGCGATCCGCAATCCTCTCGGTGTCTGCACGGTGACCGGTATCAAAAACCGTACCCGTGCCACCATGGGGCGCTGCCAGGGCGGCTACTGCGAGACACGCATCACGGAGATGATCGAGCAGGAGAAGCATCTGGCACCGGAAGAAGTACGGTATTCCAAACGTGATTCCTATATTTTCACAGGAAAGGTCAGGGACGTAAAATGAGAAATGTAGATGTAGTGATTATCGGCGGCGGCCCGGCCGGCCTTGCGGCTGCATTGGAGCTCTGGAAAAAGGGCGTTCATGATATTTTAATTCTGGAACGGGAAAAGGGACTTGGCGGTATCCTGCGCCAGTGTATCCACGATGGCTTTGGCCTGACCCGCTTTGGCGAGACCTTAAGCGGCCCGGAGTACGCTGCACGTTTTGCAAAGCAGGTAAAAGAATTGGGTATTCCGTATATGACAGACACCACCGTGCTGGAGCTGACACCGGATAAGCAGGTGTTTGCGGCATCGCCGGAAGGCCTTTTGGAGATCCAGGCCAAGGCAGTGATCCTGGCCATGGGCTGCAGGGAGCGTACCCGAGGCGCCATCAGCACCCCGGGCACCCGACCGGCTGGTGTATACACCGCAGGGGTAGCTCAGGCTTACATCAATTTAAAGAACCGTATGCCGGGCAAAAATGTTGTCATTCTTGGTTCCGGCGATATCGGCATGATCATGGCAAGACGCATGACCTTAGAGGGTGCGAAGGTGCTTGGCGTGTTTGAGATCCAGCCCTATGCCAGCGGACTTCCGAGAAACATTGAGCAGTGCTTAAATGATTACCAGATCCCGCTGCATTTAAGCCATTCCGTGACCGAAATCCGCGGTGTGGATCGTCTGGAGAGTGTCGTGATCTCCGAGGTAGATGAAAGACTCCAGCCAATCCCGGGAACTGAGAAGGAGTATCCCTGTGATACCCTGATCCTTTCTGTGGGTCTGATCCCGGAAAATGAGCTGACCTGGATGGCAGGCGCAAAGCAGGATGAGGGGACCAAGGGTGCATCCGTGGATGAGAACTTCCAAACCACCGTTCCGGGTGTGTTTGCTGCAGGAAATGTACTCCATGTACATGATCTGGTGGACTTTGTTTCCATGGAAGCAGAAGAACTGGCAGACGGAGCAGCCCGCTATATCAAAGAGGGCGGTCTGCCGGAGTGCGGACTTGCCATCACCGGAGATAATATGGTAGGACAGCTGACTCCGGCACGTTTTAGCGGCACCGGAAGTGTGACCGTGTCCTTCCGCATGAGAAAACCGGTGAAAAACTGCACGGTAGAGCTGTGGCAGGGGGATCACCTGGTAAAGCAGAAGAAATTCCCGAAGGCTCTCCCGGCAGAGATGATCCAGATCACGCTAAAACCGGAAGAACTGAACGAGAAGGAGAATCTGGAGGTGAGAGTGGTATGTTAAGAACCTTTACCTGTATTATGTGCCCGCAGGGCTGTGAGATCACCGCAGAGGGCAGTGAAGCGCCCTATTCCATCACCGGAAACAAGTGCAAACGCGGTCATGAATATGTAGAGCAGGAGCTTATAAATCCGATGCGAAACATTGCCACCTCCATTCTGGTGGAGGGCGGAGAGATGCCCCTTGCCAGTGTCCGCTTAAGCGCACCGATCCCGAAGGCAAGGATCTTTGATGTCATGAATGAGATCCGCAAAGTAAAACGCAATGCACCGGTTTGTGAAGGCGAGGTTGTGATTGAGAATGTGCTGGGTCTGGGAAGCAATGTGATCGTGACCAGAACGGTGGAAGAAAAGAAATAGACAGATTCGTAAAATGGAGTCCGAAAACGGACTCCATTTTCATTTTGAAATAATGTTTTTATATCTGTTTTGAATTAAATCAATGAGGAAACGTTCTGCTATAGTCAAAAAAGTTCCTTTCCGGTAAGAAATCGCAAGGGAAAAATATTCCGGTTTTGGGAGCGGGTAATAAACGATTCCAAGGCCGGGTAAACAGAGCGAAGATGGCAGGAATGAAAGTGCTATATTTTTCTTCGTGAAATCCCGTGTCATGCTGATCAGGGAACATTCCATGAGACACTGGGGATTTACACCGGCTTCATTCAGGTAAATTTCCGAGATATCGCGCACAAGGCTGTTGGGGTTCATGAATACAAAGTGATCCTGGCGATATAGTGTAAGATCTGCCGGAATTTTCTGAAAAAGAAGACGGGGATCAAATTTCTGTTTGCAGCGAGGCTCCGGTACAGCCAGATATACTTCCATTTTTTCGAGGATTTTGTGTTCCAAATTTTGTTCGTAACGATGAAAAGCGCACCATGCCAGATCAATCTTTCCGTCGTGCAGATCTTGATATAGTATTTTGGCATTTCCTTCGCAGAGTCGAATATTGTAAAGCGGATATTTTTGGTAAAAGTCCGGGTAAATATCAGCAAAAATCTGCTGACCATAACCTGGAGTGATTCCAATGTCTAAATGACCACGCGTGCTGTCCCGCATATCCTTCATGGCTGTATCGCATTCATTGGCGAGCAGAATGATTTTTCTGGCATAACTCAAATAGACTTCACCGGCTGCAGTCGGAAGAAGCTGGTTATTGATGCGTTTAAAAAGTGGCATTCCGATTTCATGTTCCAGGTTCAGAAGGCTGTAGTTTAAAGCAGAACGGGTAATGTAGAGGTGTTCTGCCGCTTTTGTGATGTTTTGGTATTGGTAAATGGCGAGAATGTATTCCAGTTGTTTTTGATTCATATGCTTGCCTCGCTGTGAATAAAACTTGTTAAAATTGAAATAATTATAAGCTGTTTTGTCAGCTTTAGTCAAGATATAATAAGGACAACAGGAATTCATAGAACCTGTACATTTCGGCCGGAAAATCTAAATTAAGGAGAAGGAATATGAGCGATTCACTTGTGCTTGCCATTGTATTGGCGGTTATGGTCTTGTTTATCATTTTGATGCTGTCTGGCAAATTCAATTTCGCTTGGGTGGGATTTACCTGTCTGTGTATTCTGGTGATGACGGGTGCCACCACGATTAAGGATGCAATGTCAGGATTTTACGACAAAAATATGCTGATGATGGCCGGAATGTTTGCCATTGCCGGAATGCTTGGAAAAACGAGCTTCACAACAAAAATCAAATCTGCGCTATTATCCGGAAAAGAATCTGGTTCCAGTGACAGAAAGCTGGTGATCTCCCTGCTGGTCATTGGAGCGGTTCTGGCACAGTTTACAACATCGCAGTCTTCGATCATCATGATCATGCTTAGTTTTATGATGGGAATTTGCGACGAGAGCGAAGAGGTGAAACTTTCAAGAATCCTTTTGCCGCTGACGTTTGTCTTTACATCATTTATGGGCATGCTTCCGATCGGAAGTACCGGTGTTACAATGTACCTTATGTTAAATCAGTTTATTGAAGCAACGGGAGAAACCAGAATACTGGATCTGTTCAGTCTGATGAAATGTGCATTTATTCCAGGACTGATTGGCATAATATACTGCACATTTACTTATAAATGGCTGCCGAAAAAGGACGTAGATATGACAGCTTTTGCAGTTGGTACAAAAAATGAAAAAGAAGAAACAATTACGCCATTTGCGCAAAATGTGATTTACATTGGATTTATTTTCTGCATTGTCGGATTATTTCTAACAAAAATATTGGGAGAACGGGCGTATTTCATTCCGCTGGCAGTATGTATGATCATGATTTTCCTGAAAGTCATGCCGGGACAGTATTTCCTGAATTCCATTATGCACGGACCGGTTCTGATGTGTGCCACAATTATGGGCATTGCGAATATTTTAACTGCTTCCGGCGCCGGAAATATGATCGGGCAGCTGATTTTGAAGGTTCTGGGCGGTAATCCGTCGGGCGTTGCAATTGTTGTTGCCTTTGCTTTTGTTACATTGTTTACATCAAGCTTTATTTCCAATATGGCGACTTTTATGGTGCTGATTCCGATTGCGTGCAATGTGTGCAGCGTTGCGGGGTACGATCCGAGAGCAGCTGTAGTGGCAATTTATGTTTGTTCGCTGCTGACGGTCATGACACCCATGGCGAATGCAGGCTCGGCAATCTGCTACAGTGCATGTAATTTAAGCGTGAAAGAAACTTTTAAATGGGCCTTTCCAGGTTCCGTGCTTTGCACCGTATTGGTTATTATTAACTGCATTCTGGTTTATCCGGTTTAGGAGATGGAGAAGATTATGTTAAAACTTACAGAGGAAACAAAAAGAAAATATGCGGAAATGCTGCGCAATCCGAAAATGCTGTCCAGCACTTTGCCGGAAGAGTATTTTCATATTTTGGATGAGATGGAAACAAAGACGTTCACCATTTTGGCACGGGATGGGTATGAGATACCGGTATGGCTGGTAAGACCAAAAAATTCAGAGCCGGATGATATGGTGTATATGAACGTTCACGGAGGCGGGTATGTGCAGCGTCATTCCCGCTATGACAGTGCGTTCTGTGCAACTGCTGCAAAGCGTATGAATTGCTGGGTACTGGATGTTGATTACCGCTTGGCTCCGGAATATCCGTTTCCGTATGGCTTTCATGATGTTTACGATACTTATAAATGGCTGTTAAATCATTTAGACGAACTGAAAGTATCACCGGACAAGGTTGTGATCGGCGGCAACAGTGCAGGAGGACAGTTCAGTGCGGCCGTCTGCATGATGGCGCAGGAGGAACATATTCCGGCTCCTGCAGTTTGTGCAATGTTGTACCCTTCATGCAATGTCAGCTCTGTGGAAAATCTTTCAGAAGATCTGGATTTGAGTAAAGTGGAAAATCGTGCTCTTTTCTATTATCTGCTGTATTGTTCAAAAGAAAGCGATTTTGAGAGCCCATACGTAAATCTAATGAAAGCAAAACCTGAGATGCTCACAAAATTCCCGGATCTGGTTTTAGCAACAGGTGGACTTGATCCCTTGGCTCCGGATGCAGAAACGTTTGCATGCCGAGTAGCGGCATCATCCGGAAGCAGAGTGGTTATGAAACGTTTCTTACACAGTAAGCACGGATTTTTGAACCGCTGTATTGGTGATGAGTGGGAACAGGGAAGAGAATATGTATTTCGGGAAATTCTAAGTTTAGCAAAGCGGTAACAAAATGGAGTTTTGGAAACTTACAAAGCCAGTGCGCCCCAGTACGGTTCTGTGTTCGTTAATTAACAACCTAAAAACATTTCTCCCACAATAGGAAAATGGCCTGAAAACAACGGTTTTGAGCCATTTTTGCGTGCATTCCCTGTATAGGATTTCTGCACATTGTACGAAATTCAAAAATACTTGATGGCTTTTTAACTTAACTGGTATACAGAATACAACGGGTGTACAATAGAAACGAGTTGAGAAAACGTTTATAAGAAAAAGGGAGAGATACGTTATGGCAGTACATGTAATTAATGAGGCGAATCGTTGTTTGAATTGCAAAAAACCTATGTGCATGCAGGGGTGTCCGATCCATACCCCGATCCCGATGATGATCAAAGCGTTTAAGGACGGAAACTTAAACGAGGCGGGAGAGATGCTCTTTGAGAATAATCCGATGTCCATGATCTGTTCCCTGGTATGCAACCACGAGAAGCAGTGTGAGGGACATTGTGTGCTGGGCCGCAAGGGTGAGCCGGTGCACATCAGCAGTATTGAAAACTATGTATCAGATACCTATTTTGATAAAATGCAGATTCCGTGCCAGCCGAAGAACGGCAAGAAGGTGGCTGTGATCGGTGCGGGTCCTGCCGGAATTACCATTGCGATCTTGCTGGCAAAGAAGGGCTACGGCGTGACCATCTTTGATTCCAGAGACAAGATCGGCGGTGTGCTGCAGTATGGCATTCCGGCCTTCCGTCTGCCGAAATCCATTCTGGATCGTTACAAAATCAAGCTTCGCGAGATTGGCATCAAGATCCGCCCGAATACCACGATCGGAGGCGCCCTGGAGATCAAGGATCTGTTCCGGGATGGTTATCAGAGCATCTTTATCGGTACCGGTGTGTGGAGACCAAAAACTCTGGGCATCAAGGGAGAATCCCTGGGTAATGTTCATTTTGCGATCGACTATCTGGCAAATCCGGATTCCTATGATCTGGGCGATCACGTGGCCATCATCGGCATGGGAAATTCTGCTATGGACGTGGCGAGAACTGCTTTGCGAAAAGGAAGCCGCCATGTGACCCTCTATGCCCGCGGACTGGCAAGCCAGGCGAGCGATCACGAGACTACCTATGCGAAGCTGGACGGAGCACAGCTGGCCTTTGGATGGCAGCCGGTGGAGATCAACGACGATGGTCCGGTATTCAAAAAGGTTTTGTTTGACGAAGAGGGAAAAGCAAGCGGTTATGATCCGACACCGGTTCAGATGCAGGCCGACAGCGTGATCATTTCCATCAGCCAGGGACCAAAGAGCAAGCTTGTCAATACGACAGAGGGTCTGAAGGCTTCCGAGAATGGGCTCCTTGTGACCAACAGCTTTGGTGAGACCACCCATCCGGGTATCTTTGCTGCCGGAGACGTGGTGCTCGGTGCCAAGACGGTGGTGCAGGCAACTGCCTATGCGAAGATGGTAGCGGATGCCATGGATAAATATATGCGTGGAGAATTAACGGAAAAGTGTGAGTGATGTGTGAAAAAATATTACATTTTTCGAAAGTTACTGTTCAAACCTGCCGCTTTCGTATATAATGATTCCTGCTTTGGTTTTACAGGAGGAATATGATCATGATGAAAATGGGAAAAAAAGCATTGCTTGCAGCAGCAGGATGTATGCTGCTTTTATGCGGATGCACAAAGAGCAACATTGTCCAGCCGGATGCCAGTGAGGCAGAATCACCGGATTTCAACATTTATAACAACATTGAGCTGGATATGGATCAGTTTCAGGAGGAAGTCAAGGAAATCTGTCTGGATGAAAATGATTACCCGATGGCAGATTCCCTCGATTTTACCATCGATGAGGACAACGCTCTGATCGATGTAACGATTGTGGTGAAGGACGGCACCAGCGGAAAGGATGCAGCAGAGTATGCGGATGCAGTTCTCAAGAGCATCAACGATGAGGCAGCAGTCCAGGATTACAATTACGGAGAGTCTGACGTGGATACCTTCGGCGGATTTTTCCAGGATCGTGAGACACACTTAAAGATTTATGAAAAGAGTGCCTACGAGTCTGGCGGAGAGCCGATGTATGAAACGAATATCCCGGCGGATACCTATATGAAATTTGAGATTCAGAAATAAAAAAAGAAGGATGCATCTTCTATTCGGAAGTGCATCCTTCTTTTTTAACGTATCTTATCCATCTGTCCGTCTTCATCGACGTGATAATTATCAACCCAGGAGTCGGTGACCATCTGCCCGTCTTCTCCGAAGAAATACCAGTCGCCTTTATAGCGAAGCCAGTAGGAGGTTTTGCGGTTGCCCTTGCTATCCAGATAATAGGTGCCGTCCTCAAGCTCCAGGAGTCCGGTGGCTTTGGAGCCGTCATCCTTGATATATTGATATTGATCTTCTTCCGTTTTATGCCACTCACCTGCCATGGCAGGGAAGGTGCTCATCAGAAAGCACAGAATGGTTAAGATGAGGGTGAGACCTGTTTTTTTCTTCATAGTGATCATCCTTTCTCTCTCTGCGGACTCATTATAGCAGTCTCTTTTTGTACTGACAAGAGGCAGGATGCTATTGTAAGGAAATCGGTGAAATTGTAAGAAAATCGTCAGTTACGGTTTGCGGGCAGAGAATTTTAAAAACAATGAGACAGCGGAACGGGTAGATTTTGCCGATTGTGAGTGCAGGAAATCTTTTTGTATGGTATACTGGAAAAACGGAAACAGCAACGAAAAACACCATAAGGGATTTAGATAAAACATAATGGGAGGGGATTTTTCAATGAAAATCAAAGTATCCAACTACATTGCCGGAAAGCTGGTAGAGGAAGGCATCAATCAGGTCTTTACGGTTACCGGAGGAGGTGCCATGCATTTAAATGATGCACTGGGACACCAGGAGGGACTGCATTGTTTGTATCAGCATCATGAACAGGCCTGTGCCATTGCTGCAGAGGCCTATGCCCGGATCCACAACAAGATCGGTGCACTGTGCGTGACTACAGGTCCCGGAGGAACCAATGCCATCACCGGCGTGGTAGGCGGCTGGCTGGATTCCATTCCGATGCTCATCTTATCCGGGCAGGTACGCTACGATACCACGGCTCGCTGGTCCGGTGTTGGCATCCGTGCCATGGGCGACCAGGAGTTTGATATTGTCAAATCCATTTCCTGCATGACCAAGTACAGTGAGATGGTCATTGATCCGCTGCGTATCCGTTACTGCCTTGAAAAGGCGCTTTATCTGGCAAAGTCCGGACGTCCGGGCCCGACCTGGCTGGACATCCCGCTGGATGTACAGGGAGCCTATGTGGATACGGAGCAATTAGCAGGCTTTGATGCAGAGGATTACGAGGCAGGCGGCACCGGCTGGGCACTTCATACCGTGGGCATGGATCATACCTCCGGAGCAGCGGTCCTTGCAGGAGCAGTGGAGGAGAAAGAAAAGGCAGAGGTGCTTGCGGGCGCAAACGGAAACGGGAAGATCAATGTGGTGGAGCCGCCTCATGCAATTTTGGAGGATCATGCAGGCAAGGGTGAGCATCGTCAGGTGCTTCCGGCTCCTGTTACAAAGGAAGTGGCAAGAGAGATCATCGAGAAAATCCGCAAGGCGAAGCGCCCGGTGCTCTATGCCGGCAACGGAATCCGGATCGCCGGTGCCTTTGAGGCCTTTATGGAGGTAGCTGACGGACTGGGTATTCCGGCGGTTGTGGGCTGGAATGCCAATGACTGCATGTATGATGACTGTCCGTGGTACGTAGGCAGACCGGGCAATATGGGTGATCGCCCGGGCAACCTGGCAGTACAGAACAGTGATCTGGTATTTTCCGTGGGAAGCCGTTTAAGTATCCGTCAGGTAGGCTACAATTATAAGACCTGGGCGAGAGAGGCTTATGTGATTGTAAACGATATCGATCCGGAGGAGTTAAAAAAGCCGAGCGTCCATGTGGATATGCCAGTTCATGCCGATGCAAAGGATCTCATGGAGACGATGGCAGCCGTGCTTCGTGAAGAATATGACAAAAAGCCGGTATTTGAAGGCGGAGAGGGCTTGCCGGGGATGACCTGGAGCGAAACCTGCCGCATGTACCGGGAAAAATATCCGACAATCCGGAAGGAACAGTTAAAGCCGGATCCGACCCGTGAAGCAAATGTCTACGCGGTGGTAGAGGCCCTCAGCAGCCGCCTTAGCGAGGATCAGATCACGGTAGTGGGCAATGGTTCGGCCTGCGTGGTGGGCGGCCATGCCTACATTATGAAAAAAGGACAGAGATTTTTATCCAACTCGGCCATTGCTTCCATGGGTTACGATCTGCCGGCAGCCATCGGTGCCTGCATGGCAGCTCATGATCCGGAATTTGAGGGAGATGGCTACAGTCAGCACGACATCATCCTTCTGACCGGAGAGGGCAGTATCCAGATGAATATCCAGGAGCTGCAGACCATCATCCATCATAAGATGCCGATCAAGATCTTTTTGATCAACAACGGCGGTTACCATTCCATCCGGCAGACCCAGAGAAATTTCTTTGGTGAGCCGCTGGTAGGAATCGGTGTAGACAGCCATGACTTAAGCTTCCCGGATATGGAAAAGCTCTCGGCAGCCTATGGTTATCCTTATGTGGCAGCATACCATAATGAGGAGCTGGCAGCGGCAGTGGAGAAGACTCTGTCTATGGACGGACCGGTCATCTGCGAATTCTTTGTGACCACAGACCAGAACTTTGAGCCGAAGTCCTCTGCAAAGCGTTTGCCGGACGGTACCTTAGTATCTCCGCCGCTTGAGGATCTTTCTCCCTTCCTTCCGGAGGAGGAGATGGATCAGCTGATGATCATCCCGCGGCTGAAGGAATAAACGAATCAGTAGGCAAAAGGAGAGAAGATGCAGGTTGTAGTAACGGGCGCCACCAGCTTCATTGGCGCGGCAACAATAAAACAGCTTTTAGAGGCGGGGCACCACGTCATTGCGGTGGTCCGCCCCGCTTCTTCAAATATGAAACATCTGGAAGAAACGGCAGCCGGATATCCGGACGGACTTTTGACAATCTATTCGCTGGATCTTTCGAAAATCCGAGAGCTTCAGGGATTTTTGGCAGAGGCCTGGATCCATATTGGCTGGGACGGAGCCGGAAGCGACAACCGCACAAAGCGGGATGTACAGCAGCGCAATGTCACCTATGCCCTGGATGCGATCGAGGCAGCATCGGCGCTTCATTGCAGCCGTTTTTTGTTTACCGGCTCTCAGGCAGAGTACGGAGTCTGGCATCAGATCGTGGCAGAGGACACGCCCTGTCATCCGGTGTCTGAATATGGCAAGGCAAAGGTGGATTTTTGCGAAAAAGCAAAAATACTTTGCAAACAGAAGAATATGGAGTATATTCATACGAGGATATACAGTGTATACGGTCCGGGGGATCACCCCTGGTCATTGGTGCAGACCTGTCTGCGCACCTTTTGTGAGGGCGGCAGCATGAAGCTTGGGGAATGCACCCAGAACTGGAACTTTCTTTATATCGATGACGCGGCAGCGGCGCTTGTTTCCTTACTTACGCAGGCACCGGCCGGCGTCTATAATATTGGCAGCAGCGACACAAGACCGCTTCGCGGCTACATTGAAGAAATGTATGCACTGTGCGGACACCGCGGAAGCTACAGCTATGGAGAACGGCCTCAGAATGCGGAGGGACCGGCAGATCTCATGCCGGATATCAGCCGCATCTTAAGGGAAACCTCCTGGCGACCTGCCAGAACATTTGCGGAGGGAATTTATGAAACATTGCATAGCCTGCGGGAAGATTCTGCCGGAAACCAGCCTCTTTAAGCTTTCATCGGCTCCGTCATCCGCTCAGAATATTCCGGATGAGACGCAGCTTAAGGAGGATCGGGGCGTGGAGCTTTCTTTGCATCAGTGCGAAAGCTGCGGTCTGGTACAGTTTGTCTGCGAGCCGGTGGCTTATTACCGCGATGTGATCCGGGCCGGCGGCGGCTCCTCTACCATGGAAGCGCTTCGTACCGGCCAGTATCGTCATCTGATCGAAACCTACCATCTGGAGGGAAAGACCTTTTTAGAGGCAGGCTGCGGGCGCGGAGAGTTTTTGAAATTCCTGCAGAAATTTCCGGTCGAGATCTATGGCATGGAGCATAAGGAAGATTTGGTAAGGACAGCCCAGTCGGAGGGGCTTCGTGTATGGAGGGAGTTTCCGGAGAGGGAAGACCAGAAGTTTGGTCATTCACCGGAGTCCTCGATGCTGCCGGAGTTCGGCTGGAGCGTACCGGAAAACCCCTTTGATGTGTTTTTATCCTTTAACTTTCTGGAGCATCAGCCGAGGCCGGATATCATGTTAAAGGCCATCCACAACAACCTGGCTGAGGATGGCATGGGACTTGTAACGGTGCCGAGTCTGGAATATATCCTGGAAAAAGGAAGCTATTATGAGCTGATCCGGGATCATATTGCCTATTACACCTTTGATACACTTCGGGCGCTGTTAAACCACTGCGGTTTTGAGGTTCTCGAGGAGGAGATGGTCAACCGGGATACCCTGTCCATGATCGTGAGAAAAACGGCATTGTCTAAGGAGGATTCCGGTACACGAAAGCAGAAAAACGGTGAAGATATTATCGCACCCCTGACGGAAGGATATAAAATCGTGACCGGTGAGGTGAAAAAATTGACGGAGCGTTTGTCCCGGGAGGGAAAACGCCTTGCCATGTGGGGAGCCAGTCATCAGGGCTTTACTCTGGCCTCTACCTCGGGGCTTGGGGAGCACCTGGCCTATATCATTGATTCCGCAACCTTTAAGCAGGGACGGTTTGCACCGGCCTCCCATGTGCCGATCGTGGCGCCGGATCATTATTTTGCGGATCCTGTCGATGCGATCCTCATTGTGGCACCGGGGTATACGGATGAGATCGCAGGCATCATAAGGAAAAAATTCGGAGAGCAGGTGGAGGTTATGACACTTCGCACCAACCGAATTGAAAAAATGTACTCTTAGGCACAAAGAGATTCCGAGAGTACACAGAACGGTAAAGGAGAAACGATGAGAACGCTTTCAGGAAAACGGATCGTGATGACGGGGGCTACCGGCTTCATCGGAAGCCATGTGGCAAAGCGGCTTCTGGATGAGGGAGCTGTGGTTTACTGCCTGGTGCGGCCTGAGTCTTCAAAGACCGACTGCCTTCCCGTTCATGAGCATCTCTACCGGATCCCGGCGCAGATGGACGAGGCTATGGAGTGTGTGCCGAGGATCGGCCATGCAGACGCTTTTTTGCATTTTGCATGGCGTGGTGTGAATCGTCAGGAAATTGATTCGCCCGAAGTGCAGAAAACCAATATTGACGGCTCCCTGCGCTGTCTTGAGGCAGCAAGGCTTCTTGGCTGTCAGGTGTTTATGGATGCCGGTTCCCGGGTGGAGTACGGGATCACACCGGACGGCACGATGGAAGAATCCATGGACTGCCATCCGGTCAATGAATACGGAAAGGCGAAGCTTGCATTTTATGAGCAGGCAAAAAAACTTTGCGAAAAGATGCAGATGACTTACTATCACCTGCGTTTTTTCAGCGTTTACGGCAAAGGAGACCATCCCTGGTCCATTATTTCCACCCTGACCAGAGAACTTCCGGAGGGGAAAACGGTTTCCTTAAGCGCCTGCCGCCATCGTTGGAATTTCATGGATATTGCGGATGCCTCCCGTGCGGTGGTGGAGCTGTATCGTTACAGCGATGATCATAAGGGCGAGTGCCATGCGGTGAATGTGGCTTCGGAGGATACCCGCGTGCTCCGGGATTTTGTGGAGGAAATCCACCGTCTCTGCGGCGGAAGCGGAAATCTGGAATACGGAAGCTTCGTCCAGGCAAAGGAGGGTGCGCTCTCCATCTGCCCGGTCAATGAAAACATCAAAAGGCTGACGAAGGGTACCTGGAAGGAAGAGATTTCCTTTGCAGAAGGAATCCGGCGGATGCTTTAGAATTTTTTTGGAAGGACAAAAGTTTGAAAGTGAACTTTCAAACTTGATTGGTGATTCAAATACGGGTTCGTGCAAGCACAACCCGTGCTTGAATCAGGAGGACAAAATCATGAAAAAGATCAGTGTACTGATCCCGTGTTACAACGAACAGGAAAATGTAGAGGCGATCAGCAAAGCGGTGATTGAGACCCTGAACCGGGATCTGCCTCAGTATGACTATGAGCTGGTGTTCATCGATAATGACTCAACCGATGACACCCGCCCGATTTTACGCAGGCTTTGTGCGGAGAATCCGAAGATCAAGGCAATCTTCAATGCCCGCAATTTCGGACAGTTTAATTCTCCGTATTACGGAATGCTGCAGGTGACGGGAGACTGCGTTATCGAGATGGTGGCCGATTTCCAGGATCCGGTCGACATGATACCGAAATATGTAAAGGCCTGGGAAGAGGGCTACAAGATTGTGATCGGCATCAAGACCAGCAGCAAGGAAAACCGGATCATGTATGCACTTCGAAGCTTCTATTATAAGACGATAAAAAGGCTTTCGGATGTGGAGCAGATCGAGCACTTTACCGGCTCCGGCCTTTATGACCGGGACTTTATCGAAATCCTAAGAAACCTAAACGACCCAACCCCGTTTCTGCGCGGAATTGTGGCAGAGCTTGGTTACAAGCGCAAGGAGATCCCTTACGAGCAGCCGAAGCGCCGGGCCGGAAAGACCCACAACAATTTCTATCGTCTGTACGATGCGGCCATGCTCAGCATCACTTCCTATACAAAGGCAGGGCTGCGTCTGGCAACTTTTGTGGGCGGCATCAGCGCCTTCCTAAGCATCGTGGTGGCACTGGTTTATCTGGTCATGAAGCTGATCTGGTGGGACCGTTTCCCGGCAGGCATGGCACCGATGCTCATCGGCATGCTGTTTTTGGGATCGGTGCAGATCTTTTTCATCGGCATGGTGGGAGAATACGTGCTTTCCATCAATCAGCGCGTGATGCATCGCCCGCTGGTTGTAGAGGAAGAGAGGATAAACTTCTGATCGTCATTCTTAAGGAAGCAGTTACACAGGGAGAACAAGTTTATGAAATACAAAATTGATGTAGTGCGGATCCGGGAAAACTCCATTCAGTTAAACGGATGGGTCATTGGAAAAACACCGGAATCCAGGGCAGAGTTTGAGGTGCTGGATCAGAATAAAAAACCGCTCGAGATCAAATATGTGGCCACGCGCCGCGATGATGTAAGTCAGATCTATTACAAGAAGGTATACGACCGGGACTATGGCTTTGACATCCAGTTCCCTTATAAAAGAGGAGCGGATTACTGGCTTGTCATCCGTTGTGATGGAAGAACGGCGCGGGTCAAATACAACGAGGAGCTGATCACGAAGCGTGCCAGTGTGGCACACAAGCGCATGGAAAAGATCAAAGACCTCATGAACATGGAGACGGTGCATGTTGCTTTGGAATTCGGAAAAAAGCATGGCTTAAAGGCACTGCTTTTAAAATCCCGCCATAAGCTGCAGGGACTTGACAACGATTATGACTACGGTGAGTGGTATGAGCTGACCCGTCCGAAGGAGGAGGAGCTGAATGCCCAGCGTGCGGAACAATTTGATCCTGCGCCGCTTTTATCCATCGTCATTCCGGCCTATAAGACACCGGAAAAATACCTTCGTGAGATGTTGGATTCCATCCTGGCTCAGACCTATAAAAACTGGGAGGTCTGCATAGTCAACGGCAGTCCGAAGGGAGAGGGAACCATTGTCAATCGTGTCCTGAAGGAGTATACCGATAAAGACAGCCGCTTCCATGCCACGGATCTGGGAGACAATCTTGGGATTTCCGGCAATACCAATGCAGCGATTCAGATGGCGGTGGGAGACTTTATCGTCCTGGCCGATCACGATGATACCCTTCCGGAGCATGCACTCTATGAGGTGGCAAAAACCATTGTGAATCATCCGGACTGTGATGTGATCTATTCCGATGAGGATAAGCTGGATATGGACGGCGGAGCCTTATTCGATCCGCATTTTAAGCCGGATTTCAACCCGGATCTTTTGACCAGCGTCAACTATATCTGCCATCTGTTTGTGGTAAAGCGAGAGCTGCTTAAGCAGGTGGGCGGTTTTCGCAATGAATTTGACGGAGCCCAGGACTATGACTTTATTTTCCGCTGTACGGAGCAGGCAAAGGAAATTCGCCATATCCCGAAGGTGCTGTATCACTGGCGCTGCCATCAGCAGTCCACGGCCAGCAACCCAGAGAGCAAGCTCTATGCCTTTGAGGCAGGGGCCAGGGCAATCATGGCACATTATGAGCGCTGCGGCATTCCGGCAGAGCGGGTGGAAAAGGGTGTGGATTACGGAATTTATCATACCATCTTTAAAATCCAGGGAAATCCCCTGGTGTCTGTGATCATTCCGAATAAGGATCACAGCGTGGATCTGGATCTTTGCATCCGTTCCGTCATCGAGCGCGCTTCTTATAAAAATCTGGAATTTATTGTGGTGGAAAACAACAGTACGGAGCCGGAAACCTTTGCCTATTATGAGAAGATCCAACAGGAATTTTCACAGGTGAAGGTGGTGAGATGGGAGCGGGAATTCAATTATTCTGCGATCAACAACTTTGGTGCCTCCTTCGCAAAGGGAGAGTATCTGATGCTGTTAAACAACGATACCGAGATCATTGCCCCGCAGCTGTTTGAGGAGATGCTTGGCTTTTGTCAAAGAAAAGAGGTCGGCATTGTAGGAGCACGCCTGCTTTATGAGGATGATACCATTCAGCATGCCGGAGTGGTGATCGGATTCGGCGGGGTGGCAGGTCATACCTTTATCGGCCTTCACGAGGCGGAAAACAGCTACTTCCACCGGGCAATGTGTGCCCAGGATTACAGTGCTGTGACGGCAGCCTGCCTCATGGTGAAAAAATCCGTATTTGAGGAGGTGGGAGGCCTGACGGAGGAGCTGGCAGTCGCCTTCAATGATGTGGATTTCTGTTTGAAGGTACGGGCGGCAAATTATCTGGTCGTTTATGCACCCTATGCGGTGATGCATCACTACGAGTCGAAATCCCGGGGCTTAGAGGATACGCCGGAGAAGGTGGCGCGCTTTAACCGAGAGTGGGCTCTGGTGGCAAAACGCTGGCCGGATATCCTGAAAAACGGGGATCCTTACTATAACCCGAACCTGACATTACGAAAGTCCGATTTCTCCCTGCGGGATCTTTTAAAAGAAAAGATCGGGGAACCCTATAAACTGCCTGAGATCAAAGAACAGTAGGCAGGAGGAGGACAGATGAAAAAAGCAACGATCGTGATCCCAAACTACAACGGCTTAAAATTTATGGAACCCTGTATGGAGGCGTTAAATCGGCAGCTCTGCCGGGATTTTGAGCTTCTGGTGGTGGATAATGGCTCCACGGACGGAAGTGTGGAGTGGCTGAAGGAGCATGAGATCCCTTCTATTTTTCTAGAAACCAATACCGGCTTTTCCGGGGCGGTCAATGTGGGGATCCGGGCAGCAAAAACGCCTTATGTGATCCTTTTAAATAATGATACGGAAGCAGAGCCGGAGTATGTCGGAGAGCTGATTCGGGCCATGGAGGGCTCTCCTAAGATCTTCTCTGTCAGTCCGAAGATGATCCAGCTATATCACAAGGATCTGATGGATGACGGCGGAGATATGTACAGTCTCATGGGCTGGGCCTATCAGCGGGGCGTGGGGCAGGAGGTGGAACGCTATGACCGCCCCTGCCAGATCTTTTCCGCCTGCGCCGGTGCGGCAATCTACCGCCGGGCGGTCTTTGATGAGATTGGATATTTTGATGAGATGCATTTTGCATACCTGGAAGATATCGATGTGGGATATCGGGCAAAGATCGCAGGATACTACAACGTATATTGTCCGTCTGCAAGGGTATACCACGTGGGAAGCGGCACCAGTGGCTCGAAGTATAATTCCTTCAAGGTAAAGCTGGCTGCCCGCAACAATGTATACTTAAATTATAAGAATATGCCGACTTTGCAGCTTGTCATAAACAGTCTGCCGATCGCCGCAGGGATGGTCGGGAAGTACTGCTTTTTTAAGAAGATCGGTTTTGAGAAGGATTATGTGGCCGGGATCCTGGAGGGAATCCGGACTGCAAAGAAAGCACGAAAGGTTCCTTACCGACCGGAGGATTTCCAGAACTATCTTGCGATCGAATGGGAACTGATCTACGGAGCGGCGCTTTATATCTATGAATTTTCCAGACGCCAGATCCGAAAAAAACGGACTTAAAAGCCCCGGGATGCATGAAAAACCGGGGGAAAAAGACCGCTGTGAAACAGCAGCAAGCCAAAAGTTAATAGAAATTTAATATATTAATCGGTAGAATTCGTGTATAATCGTTACGATTCTTTTGTTATTCATGGTGATGCCGCCGGCCTGGCGGCATGTCCGATTTGGATGTACCCTCGGAGTCATTCCGGCACCTGCCTTTGCACCTGCGGGAAAGATTCCAGTCGTACATTATGGTTACAAAGGTGGACAATATGATCAAGGATAATCAGACCAGACTGAACCGGCTGCATGTGCTTCTGGATGCACTGGTGATCGCAGCCGCCTATGTATTCAGCTGGTTTCTTACATTAAAAAGCGGATTGTTCGGAGTAGATATAGAGGCTGGTATCCTGCCGACCTGGTTTTATATGCGGGTGCTGGTGGTGATCATACCGGTCTATCTGCTTTTGTATACAATCTTTCATTTGTTTACGCCGAAACGGGTGCAGAGCAGACGTCAGGAGTTTGCAAACATCTGTAAGGCAAATATCATCGGCTTGTTTCTTTTTGGAACCTTTTTATATCTGGGAAGAAAGAATCCGTACTTAAGAGAGTTTTCAGCCAGACTTCTGGCAGGGTTTTTCCTGACAAATATCACGGCCGAGACTCTGGAACGAAACCTGATCCGCACGGTGCTTCGGAGCATGCGTGCAAAGGGATACAATCAGAAGCATATCATCCTGGTGGGCTACAGCCGTGCAGCAGAAGGATATATTGACCGGATCCTGGCAAATCCGGAATGGGGCTACTGCATACGGGGAATTTTAGATGACCATAAGCCGTGGGGCGAGGAATACCGCGGCATCAAGGTGATCGGAAGCCTGAAGGACTTAAAACCGATCCTCGATATGAACCGCTTAGACGAGATTGCCATTACCTTAAGTCTGAAGGAGTACGGCGGTCTGGAGCAGATTGTGGCGATCTGCGAAAAATCCGGCGTTCATACCAAATTTATTCCGGATTACAACAAGGTGATCCCGACAAGACCTTATACGGAGGATCTGCAGGGACTGCCGGTCATCAATATCCGCCGAGTCCCGTTAAATGATCCGCTCAATGCCTTTATGAAACGGGCGGTCGATATCTTTGGCGCCGTGGTGGCACTGATCCTCTTTTCTCCGATCATGCTGATTACGGCAATCCTGATCAAGCTGACATCACCGGGACCTTTGATCTATTGCCAGGAGCGGGTGGGGCTTCATAACCGCACCTTTAAGATGTATAAATTCCGCTCCATGGAGGTGCAGGCACCGGAGAAGGAAAAGAGTGAGTGGACAACCAAGCGAGATCCGCGGGTGACACCGATTGGCAGGGTGATCCGCAAGACCAGCATCGATGAGATGCCGCAGCTGTTTAATGTATTGTTTGGAAGTATGAGTCTGGTGGGACCAAGACCGGAGCGTCCATATTTTGTAGAACGCTTCAAGGAAGAAATCCCGCGCTACATGATCAAGCACCAGGTACGTCCGGGTATGACCGGGTGGGCACAGGTGAATGGATATCGGGGCGATACTTCTATTACAAAGCGGATCGAGCACGATCTTTATTACATTGAAAACTGGACTTTGGGATTTGATTTTAAGATATTGTTTCTGACATTTTTCAAAGGCTTTATTAATAAGAACGCCTATTGAACCGGTTACCGGAGCGGGCAGGAATGAGAATGAGGTACAAAATATGAGTCACGATTACGATGATGAGTTGGAACGCAATGCAGAGCGGAGAAGCCGACGCAATCCCCACATGCGCAGCACATCCGGCGCTTCCTCACAGGAAGGCAGCTACAGAAATGAGCGGGAACGCTGGGAGAACCGTCAGAGAAAACGTCAGGAAGCAGCGGAGCGAGAACTGGATGTGATGGGAGATTCCAGGATTTATGCGATCCCATCGCAGCCAAAACGCGAAAGCGCGCAGGAAGCAGCAAAATCGGCATATGAGCCGGATATGCTGGATGAGATGAACATGGGAGGGGGAACTTCTCGCCGCAGAACAAACGTTTCGCGTGCAAATTCCGGGCGCAGAGTCAGCGAAAACGCGGATGCGGGAAGCAGCAGAGTCAGGACAAACAGAGCTGATGCTTCCGGGATACAGGAAGGCAGCACCCGGGAAGGCACAGGAAGACGATCTGCGCGTGAGTCAGCAGCGGGTGTGGCAGGAGGAACCGGAAGGAGAAACACAGCCTCCGGTGCCGGACGCGGCAGTGCCTATGACCGGGAGACCGGCGGGCAGCATGCAGCGAGGAATCCAGAAAACGGCAGAGGCTCTCAGCGCGGCGGCCGCTCGGAGTTCGGACAGAGCGAGGCAAAGAAAAAGCGCAGACGCCGCATCATCGTCATGATCATAGCAGAGATCATCGCCCTGGTGGCTATTTTCAGCTATGCCTTTATGGCGCGGATGATGGCAAAAATCCAGCATTCGGAGGAGTTTGAGATCAGTGAGATCAAGACCAACGACATCGCAGTGGATGCAGAGGAACAGATGAAGGGTTACTGGACCATTGCGGTCTTCGGCGTGGATGCCCGCGACAATTCCATCGAAAAATCCACCAACTCCGATGTTATCATCCTTTGCAACGTTAACCGTGATACCGGGGAGATCAAACTGGTATCCGTTTACCGTGATTCGTATTTAAACATCAACGACAGCGGTTCCTATGCAAAGATCAACCAGGCTTACTTTGTAGGCGGACCGAAGCAGGCTGTGGAGGCTCTTAACCGAAATCTCGATCTGCAGATTCAGGATTACATGACCTTCAACTGGAAGGCCGTTGCAAATGCCATTGACGTGCTTGGCGGCGTGGACATTGAACTGAGCAAGGCAGAATTTTACTACATCAATTCCTTCATTACAGAGACGGTAAAGGCAACCGGCATCGGTTCCCACCAGCTGACTCATGACGGAATGAACCATTTAGACGGTGTTCAGGCTGTAGCCTATGGTCGTCTTCGTCTGATGGATACCGACTATGCACGTACCGAGCGTCAGCGTAAGGTCATTGCCCAGGCATTTGAAAAATCCAAACAGGCTGACATGCAGACTCTGTTAAACCTGATCGGAGCGGTATTCCCGCAGGTATCCACCAGCATCGGCGTGGATGATCTGGTCAGCAATGCCAAAAATATCAGCCGGTTCCATCTGGGTGAGACAACCGGATTCCCGCAGGCGCGCGGAGACGCAAACATGGGCAAGAAGGGCGCCGTGGTTGTTCCGGCAACACTGGAGAGCAATGTGATCGAGCTTCATAAATTCCTTTTCGGAGATGAAAGCTATACGCCGTCTGAGACGGTTAAGAAGATCAGTGCCAAGATCTCTTCTGATACCGGAATTTATAAAGAAGGCCAGTTTGTGGGAAATGTCGGTACCGGCGGCGGTGTGGTACAGCCGAAAAAGACGACTGCCGCAGCCACAAAGGAAACGGAAAAGTCGAAGGACGAAGAAGGATACCAGACCGTATACGAATATGACAAAAACGGCAAGAAGGTCAGCAAGAAACTCAAAATGGAGACAGATGCAGACGGAAAATACATAAAGTATGAGACGGATGCAGATGGATTCTTAGAAAAGGACGAAAATTCTTCCACAAACCACGCATCGACAACCGTGGCCGAGACCGATGAGAACGGAAAGACGATCGAGACGAAGAGTGACAAGAAGAAGGATACGGACAGCTCATCGGGAGAGTCCGGGATTGCTGATTCCAAGGTAACAGACCGTCCGGGCGGTACAACCGAAACCACCTCGTCTTCGCATTCCGGAACCACGTCAGAGAGTACGGCGGCTTCCCATCCGGGAAGCACAACGGCTACTACGGCGGCTTCCCATCCGGGAAGCACCACGGCTACCACGGCAGCCTCCCGCCCGGGAAGCAGTGAAAGCACAACCTCCGGAAGCAGCATGCCGACGGCAGCCTCCCATCCGGGCGGCAGCTCCACTGCAACGACGGTGGCAAATCAGCCCGGCACATCTACCGTACCGACAAGTCCTGGATCCGGAACGACATCCTCAAACGGACCGTCCGGAAGCGGGAACAGCTCCTCATCTGTAAGCTCCGGAACGGTGGCAGGTCCCGGACAATAAGATGTGATCGATCCTAACAGAAAAAAGGTGACACCTCAAAATGAGGTGTCACCTTTTTTCTTTACCGTTCACAATTAAAATGCAAAGGAAACACAATTGAAACACAATTCTCTGTTATAGTTCTTTACAGAGTTAAGGAAAGCAGTACAAAATGGTTACAGTTACAGGTAACCGGGAAGGAGTTTCTTATGATGTACAATGATGATAGAGAAAATAGAGAAAAGAAAAATGAGTATTCAGAAAGCGGTTTGGCAAACCGCAGTGATGAACATATGGAAAACACAAACAGCAGCTGTCAGTCTGCAGGACAGCAGGCAGATCCAAACAGACAGGATGGCTGGCAGTCCACAGCGCGAGACAGCAGTCAGAACACAAGCAGCTGGCAGCCAACAGCACAGGACAGCAGCCAGAGCACAAGCAGCTGGCATTCCGCTTCACAGGACAGCAGCCAGAATGAAAACAGCTGGAATTCTGCAGCACAGGACAGCAACCAGAACACAAGCAGCTGGCATTCTGCAGCGCAGGACAGCAACCAAAATGGAAGCGCTTGGCAGTCGGCTTCGTCAGGCAGCAGCCGGATGGCCGGTGACAGCGCAGGCTGGAGTGCTCAGAATCAGGCCGGAAGCAGTCAGACAGCAGAACAGAAAAATGCAGAAACCTGGAATGCGCAGACCTCTTCTCAGGAAGGAAGCCGACAGGCAGATTTTCAGTCCCAGGGACAGAACCGCACAACCGGAGGTTGGGCACCGCGCAGACCGGAATTCCATCACGGATCGGAACCGAAGCCGCAGCGCACCAAACGAAGCGGCCATAAAGTGGCAGTTAAGATTGCCGGTGTGACAGCGGCAGCAATTTTATTCGGCACGGTAGCCGGAGGCACCATGTTTGCCGTAAACACAGTCGGTGAATACCTGAAGGGTCAGTATACCACCATCGGCCAGACCGAAACCCGGGCACAGGTGAAGGTGGCACAGTCCGATGACGGTGACAGCAGCAGCTCCGGGGCACCGGTGACAGCAGCAATTCAGAACGATGTTTCCGATATTGTAGAGAAAGCAATGCCGTCCGTTGTTGCCATCAACAACACCATGGTGATGCAGCAGCAGACCTGGTTTGGACCGAGTCAGACCGTTGAGGTGCCGAGCAGCGGTTCCGGCATCATTGTGGGTCAGAACGATGAGGAGCTTCTGATCGTGACGAATGACCATGTGGTAGAAGACTCCAAGGAGCTGACCGTTACCTTTATTGACAATTCACAGGTTTCCGCATCGATTAAGGGCACAGATTCCGAGACAGATCTTGCAGTCATTGCGATTCCGTTAAAGGATATCCCTTCGGATACCATGAGTCAGATCAAGGTGGCAACCCTTGGCGATTCGGATGCATTGAAGGTAGGACAGGGCGTCATTGCCATTGGTAATGCCCTGGGCTATGGACAGTCTGTAACCGTTGGTTATGTCAGTGCCTTAAACCGTGAGGTGAAAGCGGAGGATCAGACCACCCGTACTCTGCTTCAGACCGATGCGGCGATCAACCCCGGCAACAGCGGCGGTGCTCTTTTGAATATGAAGGGTGAGGTCATCGGCATCAACGCAGCGAAGTATTCCTCCACAGAGGTCGAAGGCATGGGTTACGCCATTCCGATTTCTCAGGCACAGGATATTATCAATGAATTGATGAACAAGAAAACCCGTGTCGCAGTGGACGAAAGCGAACAGGGTTACCTGGGAATCCAGGGTCAGAACATTGATGAGACCGCAGCAAATATGTATGGTATGCCAAGAGGCATCTATGTATACAAGATCGTGGAAGACAGCGCAGCTTCCAAGTCCGACTTAAGAGAGAAGGATATCATCACCAAGTTTGACGGTCAGACCGTTCGCACCATGGCAGATCTGAAAGACATGCTGACCTACTATAAAGGCGGCGATACCGTGAACTTAACGGTTCAGTCCCTGGAGAACGGACAGTATGTGGAGCGCACCGTAGAGATCACGCTGGGAACCAAACCGGCCAATGAAACAAACTAAGCATCATTGCCGGAATAAAACAAACAGGCTTGATATCCTGAGCAAAGGAAGACAGGTATCGTGGCAGACCCCACCGCCGCGATGCCGGTCTTCCTTTTTTTCGGCAGAACGGTTTGACGGCATTCTTTTAGAACGATATAATGAAACTATTCACACCAAAAACAGGAGGAATTGCCTATGCTATACACGGGAATCATTGCAGCTTTATCATTCTTGGATCTTGCGATCAAACGGCTGATCGAAAAGGAAGATCCAAAAGACTTTCCGAAACCGCTGCCCCATACCAAGGGGAGAATTCTGCTGTACAGAAACCATAATTCCGGTTTCCCCTTCGGATTTTTAAAGCAGTATCAAAAACTTGTCAAGATGCTTCCATTTGCGGTAATCTCGGGCCTTGCCGGATATCTGACTGCCATCTGCTCCCAAAAAGGGAAAATCGTGCAGAAGCTTGGCATCGCCATTATCCTGGGAGGTGCCCTAAGCAACCTCTATGACCGCATGGTCCGCAATTATGTGGTGGATTATTTCAGTATCCAGTGTGGAAAACTGAAGAAGGTAGTCTTTAATCTTGGGGATATCTTCGTTTTTTTGGGCTCCGGGATTTTGTTCTTTTCGGAAATCGCAAAGGAGCTTCACGGCGCATTCCCGCGGCGTGAAGACCGTAATAATCAAGTTGACAGCGGTCTGGAAAACATGTAAAATCGTATGAAAAATATAAAGGAGAGAGTAAATTTTTTATGTTAGATTCTGGAGACAGTACGGGCATACAACTGGTGATCGTTTTGATCTTGCTGATGTTATCAGCGTTCTTCTCATCCGCAGAGACAGCCCTGACTACGGTAAACAAAGTCCGTGTGAGAACCCTTGCAGAAAATGGTGATAAGCGTGCAGCCATGGTCGCTTCCGTCATTGAAAATCCGGGCAAGATGCTCAGCACCATTCTGATCGGCAACAATATTGTCAATCTTTCAGCCTCTTCCCTGATGACGACTCTGGCACTTCGTGTCTTCGGCAGTGCAGCAGTCGGCATTGCAACAGGCGTGCTGACTCTGCTGATTTTGGTATTTGGCGAGATTACACCGAAGACCATGTCTACCATGTATGCAGAACAGATTTCCTTTGCCTATGCCGGTGCCATCCATGTGCTGATGGTGATCCTGACTCCGGTGATCTTTATTGTCAATAAGCTCTCAAGGGGCGTACTTTTTGTCCTGCGAGTGGATCCGAATAAGAAACAGGATCCTATGACGGAAGATGAACTGCGAACCATCGTAGAAGTAAGCCATGAGGAGGGTGTGATCGAGAGCGAAGAAAAGAAGATGATCAACAATGTATTCGATTTTGGGGATGCCGTGGCAAAGGATGTCATGGTGCCGCGTATCGACATGACCATGGTGGATGTGAACGCCAGCTTTTCTGAGCTTATGACCCTGTTTCAGGAGGAACGCTTTACCAGGATCCCGGTCTATGAGGAGAACACGGACAATGTGATCGGCATTGTAAACATGAAGGATTTCATTCTCTTTGACCATGATAAGGAAAAGAACTTCTCTGTGCGGGATTACCTGCGCGAGCCGCTCTACACCTACGAATACAAAAAGACAGCCGAGCTGATGCTGGAGATGCGAAAAACCTTCAATAACATCGCCATCGTCTTAGACGAATACGGTGCGACCGCCGGTCTGATCACGCTTGAAGACATGTTAGAGGAGATCGTCGGAGAAATCCGCGACGAATACGACCAGGACGAAGAGGATGACGTGAAAAAGATCGCAGCGGATGAATATCTGGTCAACGGTTCCACCAAGCTTGACGATCTCAATGACCGCCTCGGCCTTTCTCTTAAGTCGGAGGATTATGACTCCATCGGCGGACTTGTGATCGGCCGTCTGGATCATCTGCCGGAGGAGGGTGAGGAAGTCAATTACGAAAATCTGCACCTCAAGGTGGAAAAGATGGATAAAAACCGGATCGAAAAGGTGCGCATCCAAATCCGTGAGACGGAGGAAACAGCGGAAAAAGAACAGGAGGAAATTGCAAAATAGTCCTTGACATGCAATTCTGAAATAGATATAATGATATGGCGTGCGAAAATCGCGAGATTTTTTGATGCGCAAAAAGCTGAAAAGAAATACAGCAACCAACAGACAATATCACAGGAGGTGAAAGGAATGCCAACATTCAACCAGTTAGTGAGAAAGGGAAGACAGACCGCAGAAAAGAAGTCTACTGCACCGGCTCTGCAGAGAGGATACAACTCCTTACAGAAACGTGCAACCAACACTTCTTCTCCGCAGAAGAGAGGTGTCTGCACCGCAGTTAAGACTGCAACCCCGAAGAAGCCGAACTCTGCACTTCGTAAAATCGCCAGAGTACGTCTTTCTAACGGTATCGAGGTAACCAGCTACATCCCGGGCGAGGGACACAACTTACAGGAGCACAGCGTAGTATTAATTCGTGGTGGTCGTGTTAAGGACCTTCCGGGTACCAGATACCACATCATCAGAGGTACTCTTGATACCGCAGGCGTAGCCAACAGAAAGCAGGCTCGTTCCAAGTACGGCGCTAAGAGACCGAAAGACGCTAAAAAGAAATAATTATTAGCTTACACTAGTAGTACCACTAACGTAAGTAAAAGTAGTTAGTGCCGGATGATATTGCCTGTGGTTGCAGGAATAGATAATGCCGTGCGCGAACACATTTTTATGGAAACATGTGAGTACCTGTGAATTAATTTCTATAATTAAGGAGGGAAGTAACGTGCCACGTAAAGGACATATTCAGAAAAGAGATGTATTAGCAGATCCTTTATACAACAACAAGGTTGTAACCAAGCTGATCAACAACATCATGCTCGACGGTAAGAAGGGTGTTGCACAGAAAATCGTATACGGTGCATTCAACCGTGTAGAAGAAAAGAGCGGCAAGCCGGCTCTGGAAGTCTTCGAAGAGGCTATGAACAACATCATGCCTGTTCTGGAGGTTAAGGCAAAACGTATCGGTGGTGCTACCTATCAGGTGCCGATCGAGGTTAAGCCGGAGAGACGTCAGACTCTTGCACTTCGCTGGATCACCATGTTCTCCCGCAAGAGAGGCGAGAAGACCCAGGAGGAAAGACTGGCAAACGAGATTATGGACGCAGCAAACAACACTGGTGCATCTGTAAAACGTAAAGAAGATATGCATAAGATGGCAGAGGCTAACAAGGCCTTCTCCCACTTCAGATTCTAATAGGAGGAAAAAGCTTTGGCTGGAAGAGAATATCCGTTGGAGAGAACCAGAAATATTGGTATCATGGCTCACATCGATGCTGGTAAGACCACTTTGACTGAGCGTATCCTGTATTACACTGGTGTAAACTACAAAATCGGTGATACTCACGAAGGTACTGCTACCATGGACTGGATGGAGCAGGAGCAGGAGCGTGGTATTACCATTACTTCAGCAGCTACCACCTGTCACTGGACCATTCATGGCCAGGACAACCGTCCGATCAAAGGACAGCCGGAGTATCGTATCAACATCATCGATACCCCAGGTCACGTAGACTTCACTGTTGAGGTAGAGCGTTCCCTTCGTGTACTGGACGGCGCTGTCGGCGTGTTCTGTGCAAAGGGTGGTGTAGAGCCGCAGTCCGAGAACGTATGGCGTCAGGCTGATACCTACAACGTACCGCGTATGGCATTCATCAACAAGATGGATATCCTGGGTGCGAACTTCTACGGCGCAGTAGAGCAGATCCGTACCAGACTTGGTAAGAACGCAATCTGCTTACAGCTGCCGATCGGTAAAGAGGACGAGTTCAAGGGCATCATCGATCTGTTCGAGATGCAGGCTTACATCTACAACGATGATAAGGGCGACGACGTTACTGTTTGCGATATCCCGGATGACATGAAGGATGATGCAGAGTTATATCACACCGAGTTAGTAGAGAAGATCTGCGAGCTGGATGATGATCTGATGATGCAGTATCTGGAAGGTGAAGAGCCGTCTATCGAGGAACTGAAGAAAGTATTAAGAAAAGCTACCTGCGAGTGTGCTGCTATTCCGGTATGCTGCGGTAGTGCATACAGAAACAAAGGTGTTCAGAGACTTCTGAACGCAATCATCGAGTTCATGCCGGCTCCGACCGATATCCCGGCTATCAAGGGTACCGATATGGATGGCAATGAGATCGAGCGTCATTCTTCTGACGAAGAGCCGTTTGCAGCTCTTGCATTCAAGATCATGACCGACCCGTTCGTAGGTAAACTGGCATTCTTCCGTGTGTACTCCGGTACCATGAATTCCGGTTCATACGTTCTGAATGCTACCAAAGGCAAGAAAGAGCGTGTTGGCCGTATCCTTCAGATGCATGCAAACAAGAGACAGGAAATTGATAAGGTTTACTCCGGCGATATCGCTGCAGCAGTAGGCTTTAAGGTTACCGGTACCGGTGATACCATCTGTGATGAGAATCATCCGGTTATCCTGGAGTCCATGGAGTTCCCGGAGCCGGTTATCGATATCGCAATCGAGCCGAAGACCAAAGCAGGTCAGGGCAAGATGAGCGAGGCACTTGCAAAACTGGCAGAGGAGGATCCGACCTTCCGTGCATCCACCAACCAGGAGACTGGTCAGACCATCATCTCCGGTATGGGTGAGTTACATCTGGAGATCATCGTTGACCGTCTGCTCAGAGAGTTCAACGTAGAAGCAAACGTTGGTGCTCCGCAGGTTGCATACAAAGAGACCTTTACCAAGGCCGTTGACGTAGACAGCAAATATGCAAAACAGTCCGGTGGTCGTGGTCAGTACGGTCACTGTAAAGTTCACTTCGAGCCGATGGATGCGAACGCAGAAGAGACCTTCAAGTTCGAGTCTACCGTTGTCGGTGGTGCTATCCCGAAAGAGTACATCCCGGCTGTTGGCGCTGGTATCGAAGAGGCTTCCAAGTCCGGTATCCTTGCAGGATTCCCGGTACTCGGCGTAAAAGCTACCGTATACGATGGTTCCTATCATGAGGTCGACTCTAACGAGATGGCATTCAAGATCGCAGGTTCCATGGCATTCAAGGAAGCTATGCAGAAGGCAGGTGCAATCCTGCTTGAGCCGATCATGAAGGTAGAGGTTACCATGCCTGAGGAATACATGGGTGATGTTATCGGTGATATCAACTCCCGTCGTGGCCGTATCGAGGGTATGGATGACTTAGGCGGCGGTAAGATCGTAAGAGCATTCGTTCCGCTTTCCGAGATGTTCGGTTACTCTACTGACCTTCGTTCCAAGACTCAGGGACGTGGTAACTACTCCATGTTCTTCGAGAAGTACGAGCCGGTTCCGAAGTCCGTACAGGAGAAGGTAATCAGCGAGCATAAGAAATAAAGAATTTCAAATCTAATTTTCGGTGCAGCTGCCTCCGCATATTTTCGAAATAATGTATGCGGGAGGCAGAACACCGGAGTAGAGAAAAGGCTTGAAAATATTGCCTAAATAGCATATAATAAAGAACAGCCTAACCATAAATCAATCGCCCGTACTAGGCGGGCAAATCAAGGAGGACGTTATAAAATGGCAAAAGCAAAGTTTGAAAGAACCAAACCGCATTGTAACATTGGTACCATCGGCCACGTTGACCATGGTAAAACCACTCTGACCGCAGCTATCACCAAAGTTCTGGCTGAGAGAGTTGCTGGTAACACCGCTACCGATTTCGAGAACATCGATAAGGCTCCGGAGGAGAGAGAGCGTGGTATCACCATTTCTACCGCACACGTTGAGTATGAGACTGAGAAGAGACACTATGCACACGTTGACTGCCCAGGACATGCTGACTACGTTAAGAACATGATCACCGGTGCAGCTCAGATGGATGGCGCTATCCTTGTAGTAGCAGCAACCGATGGTGTTATGGCTCAGACCAGAGAGCACATCCTGCTTTCCCGTCAGGTAGGCGTACCGTACATCGTTGTATTCATGAACAAATGTGATATGGTTGACGATCCGGAGCTGCTTGAGTTAGTAGACATGGAGATCCGTGAGCTGCTGAACGAGTACGAGTTCCCGGGCGATGACACCCCGATCATTCAGGGTTCCGCTCTGAAAGCTCTGGAAGATCCGAAAGGTGAGTGGGGCGACAAGATCATGGAGCTTATGGACGCAGTTGACAGCTGGATCCCGGATCCGCAGCGTGAGACTGATAAGCCGTTCCTGATGCCTGTAGAGGATGTATTCACCATTACCGGTCGTGGTACCGTTGCTACCGGCCGTGTAGAGCGTGGTGTTCTTCATCTGAACGATGAGGTTGAGATCGTTGGTATCCACGAGGAGACCAAGAAGACCGTTGTTACCGGTATCGAGATGTTCCGTAAGTTACTGGATGAGGCTCAGGCTGGTGATAACATCGGTGCTCTGCTTCGTGGTATCCAGAGATCCGAGATCGAGCGTGGACAGGTTCTGTGTAAGCCGGCATCTGTAAAGTGCCACAACAAGTTTACCGCACAGGTTTACGTTCTGACCAAAGACGAGGGTGGTCGTCATACCCCGTTCTTCAACAACTATCGTCCGCAGTTCTACTTCAGAACAACTGACGTAACCGGCGTTTGCGAGCTCCCGGCTGGTACCGAGATGTGCATGCCTGGTGATAACGTAGAGATGACCGTAGAGCTGATCCACCCGGTAGCTATGGAGCAGGGTCTTCGTTTCGCTATCCGTGAGGGTGGTAGAACCGTAGGTTCAGGCCGTGTTGTTGCTATCGTTGAGTAATCACTGAACAGCAAATAAATTGAAATATAAATGTAGATGCGCAGGATGCGCCTACTGTGTCCAAACGTAAGATAGCCCGTGGAGATTTTCTCCACGGGTTTTTCTGTTGCAGGGAATTTAAATACATTTGCCGTAAACCCTGATTTCACATAAATTTCAAACTAAATCCTCGTCATGTATGTTATAATGTACAAATCGTAATGAGATCGTTACGATGAGCAGCAACAGAATCGAGGAGTATGTCATGAAAATAAAATGGAAACAGCAGGCTGTCACGGCACTGATGGCGGTGCTTTGCGGAGCAGGCTTGCAGCTTGCTTCGGGGAATCTGCAGGCAAACGGGACAGATACCTACACTTTTCACACGGATGTTTACGGACCCGGAGTACAGAATCTATCTGCTTCGGACAGCTATTCCAAATATCAGTGGGGGCTGAAGAACGACGCAGAGCTGCAGTACAGTGAGATCACAAACCGGTTTAAGGACAGCAATCCAAAGCTGGCAGCCTTTATTGATCTGGCAAATTATTTTGGGATACCGACTCCGATTGCAGGCCCGGATGCCTACCGCATTAAGGAGGTTCGGGCAAGAAAGGGCGTTGATATCAATGTGCTGCCGGCCTGGGAACAGTATGATGCCAGCACAGAGGAGCACAGACAGGTCGTGGTGGCTGTGATCGATACAGGGATAGATATTAATCATCCGGATTTAAAGGACGCGATCTGGACGAATGAAGATGAGATTCCGGGAGACGGGATTGATAATGACGGAAATGGCTATGTGGATGATGTCCATGGCTGGAATTTCTTTGATGGGAACAATGAACTTTGCAAGGGAAGTGAAGATAATCACGGTACCCATGCAGCCGGAACCATTGCTGCCGCCAGGGGAAATGGTGGAATTGCCGGGATCACGGACAACAAGTATGTGAAGATCATGGTGCTCAAAGCACTGGGCACCCAGTATGGTGTCGGGGAGGAAAAGACGATCATTGAGGCAATCCGCTATGCGGAAGCAAACGGTGCCTCCATCTGCAACCTGAGTTTTGGATCATCGGAGTATTACCCGGAACTGGAGCAGGTGATGCGGGATTCCAAGATGCTGTTTGTAGTATCGGCAGGAAACGGAAATGCCAAAGGAATCGGAGAAGACACCGACCAGAAACCGGATTATCCGTCCTCCTTTGACCTGGACAATATCATTTCCGTGGCAAATTTGATGTTTGACGGCAGTTTGGCCGAGAGCTCCAATTACGGAGCAAAGAGCGTGGATATTGCAGCACCGGGCACCTATATCGTGAGCACCATTGCAAACAACGGATATGGATTCATGACAGGCACCTCGATGTCAGCACCGATGGTGACCGCAGCGGCGGCCTTCCTCTATTCCTATCGCACGGATCTGCAGCTTTCGGATATCCGAACGGCACTTCTGGAGACGGCACACAGGCTTCCTACCCTGGAAGGAAAGCTGAGCAGCAACGGAATGCTGGACATTTATGCGGCGATCAACTATGGAAGGACGACGGAGAGTGCCGCAAGCACCAATACGGCAGAGCTGTCAGGAAGCACACAGGAGCAGCAGGCTGCAACAGCACAGGATACAGAATCACAGAACGAGGCAGCACAGAGCACGAAAACACAGGAGGCAGCAGGCCAGAGTGCAGAAAGTCAGAACGGGACAGCACAGGGCACAGAAAGCCAGGATACGGCTCAAACAACGACCTCTAAGACCATCACAGCAGGGGGCGGAGAAAGCGTCCGACTGGATTAAAAATTTGGTTACAGTGTCAAAACACCCGGATATCCGGTTACAAAAAAGCTCCGGCAAACCAATCTCTGAATAAGAGAAAACGGTTTGCCGGAGCTTTTTGATTTATTTTACAGGTATTATTATTATTTCTTTTTATTCTTATATTCGTTCAGAAGCCGCTCGAATTCTTCTGCATCTCCGGAACGCTTCAGACGCTCTCTGCGGCGTTCTCTGCGCTCGGCAAGAGCCTTTGCTTCCTTTTTCTTTGTATAGATGAACCAGCCGATCAAGCCAATCACGGCAAGAACAAGGAGCACGAAGAGTATGGTGATCAGGACACCGGCTATGGAGAAGCCAAAGTGTATGTGCTGCGAGCCGGCTGCATTGGAGCTTGTGGCAGGTATCGTGGCCGGATCAGCCGTATCGGCCGCATCAGAGGATGCTGAGGTGTCGGTCGTGGCGGTATCGGAAGGATCGGTGTCTCCGTCGCCGATCGTAACATCGTTCTTTGACATCAGGTATGCGGTTCCGACTACACGGTCGTTGTAGGTGTAGGTGAGAAGCGCCACAGCCTTCTCTGGGCTGTTTTCAGGCAGTGCGCCGAGGGAAATATCAGCATCTGTAAAAGAAGCCCCGTTTGGCAGAGTAATGACGCTGTCCGGGTCGATCATCAGACCGGAGGCGGAGAAGTCTCCCTTATCAAGACTTATGGTTTCGTCTCCGGTGACATAGCGGTTTTCATAATCGGCAACCTTGTAATTCTGAAACGAGCGAAAACCGAATTCCAGGAGTTCCTTTCCGTCAACGAAATACTGTCTCGGCTGTCCCTTTAAGATGACAGAGACCTGACGACGGTTATCCTTTACTGCATAGGTGACCAAGGTGTTCCCGGCTTTGATGAGATATCCGGTCTTGCCGGCTACGGCTTCCGGATAATAATAGGGGCTGGTGGGATCCTCAGTGATGCAAAGCCGATGCTCGCCCCGGATGGTGAAGCCGTCCGGATTCTGGGTAGTCGGGGCAATCTTGTGGGTGGTGGCGGAGCTGATTTTTACCAGCTCTTCATTGTTATAGGCAGCCTGGGCGATCAGAGCCATATCGTAGGCGGAAACATACTGGTTATCACCGTTTAAGCCGGATGGATTTTCAAAATGGCTTTCCTGACAGCCTAACTCCACAAGCTTCTCGTTCATCATGTCCACAAAGGCAGAAATACTGCCTGCGGTGTGCTCAGCCAGGGCGTTTGCTGCCTGGTTGCAGGACACAAGGAGAAGGGAGTAGAGACAATCCTCCACGGAAAGCTGGTCGCCGGCCAGAATGCTGATTTTATTTCCGCTGTCGGCCTCAACCTGGTTGACAGCCGTCGAAGAAAATGTTACAGTATCATCCAGATTGCAATTTTCCAGCACGATGAGAGCTGTGAGGATTTTTGTGATGCTGGCCGGCGGATAGGTCAGATGGATATTCTGGCCATAGAGGATGGCACCGGAATCCATATCCATGACAATGCCCGCTTCGGCCATGATGCCGGTATCAGAAGGCCAGTCCGGTTTTGCCCAGGCTGTCAAAATGAACAATTGACAGGTTAGGACAAAACATACAAATTTTAACAGTTTTTGTTTCCATATATTCAGCAAAGTGCGAACCTCCTGTATTCTTTTTCTGTTTGCCCTTTTTGCGCAAAGCCAGGAACTCTGCGGAGTTTTTCGGATTTCGGCAAAACAGACCTGTCTAATCATACCTTAAGTAAAATAAATATTCAACCAAATATTCCATGAAATATTCGTGAAATTGCCACTTCCCTTTTCCATGTAATTGTAGTATTATATTCACTGCTACGATATATAGTAGATTGATTATAAAATAATACAAGATATGGTATATATGAGAGGGGCTTAAACAATGACTACGGATGTCAGAACAAATGTGATCAAGAGGAACGGCAAGGAGGTGTCCTTTGATGTCTCCAAGATCGTAAACGCGATCACGAAGGCAAATGCCAGTGTAGATCAGCTTCACCGGCTGAATCAGTATCAGATCGATGCAGTAGCTGATATGATCGCCAAGCAGGTGGAAGAGGCTACCCATGCGGTCAATGTAGAAGACATTCAGGATATGGTAGAGACCGGCATTATGGAGATGCGCGGCTATGAGGTAGCGCAAAAGTATGTGCGCTATCGCTATAAGAGAGAGCTGACCAGGAAATCCAACACGACGGATAACGGAATCCTGGCTTTGATCGAGCATCTGAACGAAGAGGTGAAGCAGGAAAACTCCAACAAGAACCCGGTCATCAACTCCACCCAGCGCGATTACATGGCCGGTGAGGTCAGCAAGGACTTAAGCCGCCGTGTGCTGCTTCCGGAGGAAATCGTACGGGCTCACGAGGCCGGTATCATCCATTTCCACGATACCGATTATTTTGCACAGAAGGAGCATAACTGCGACCTGATCAACTTAGAGGATATGCTCCAGAACGGCACGGTGATCAGCGAGACCATGATCGAAAAGCCGCACAGTTTTTTCACAGCCTGCAATGTTACTACCCAGATTGTGGCGCAGGTAGCCAGCAACCAGTACGGCGGCCAGTCCTTTTCCCTGGCACATCTGGCACCCTTTGTAGATATCAGCCGTCAGAAGCTTCGTAAGAATGTGATCGAGGAGCGCAAGGAGTGCGGAGAATCCTTAGATGAAAAGATCATCGACCGTATTGTGGAGCGCAGACTGCGCGACGAGGTTAAGAGCGGTATCCAGACCATCCAGTATCAGCTCATCACCCTGATGACCTGTAACGGACAGGCACCCTTTGTTACGATGTTTATGTATCTGGATGAGGTGCCGGAGGGACGCACCCGTGATGATCTGGCTATGATCATTGAGGAGGTCATGATCCAGAGAATGCAGGGCGTCAAGAATGAGAAGGGCGTATGGATCACCCCGGCTTTCCCGAAGTTAATCTATGTGCTGGATGAGGATAATATCGAAGAGGGCTCCAAATACTGGCATTTAACCGAGCTTGCAGCAAAATGTACCGCCAAGCGCATGGTACCGGATTACATTTCTGCAAAGATCATGAAGGAGATGAAGGGCGGAAACGTGTACCCGTGCATGGGCTGCCGTTCCTTCCTGACCGTGGAGGATTCTCAGCGCAATGCAGACGGAAGCCATAAGTTCTACGGACGGTTCAATCAGGGCGTGGTTACTATCAACCTGGTGGATGTTGCCTGCTCTTCTGAGGGCGATATGGATCGTTTCTGGGAGATTTTTGAGGAGCGCCTGGAGCTTTGCCACCGTGCACTGCGCTGCCGTCATGAGCGCCTCTTAGGCACCATTTCCGACGTTGCACCGATCCTTTGGCAGAACGGTGCCCTGGCCAGACTGAAAAAGGGCGAGACCATCGATAAGCTTCTGTATGATGGCTACTCCACCATTTCTCTGGGTTACTGCGGCCTTCACGAGATGTGCGTGCGTATGACCGGAAAATCTCACACTGACCCGTCTGCAAAGCCCTTTGCACTTGCTGTGATGCAGAAGATGAATGATAAGTGCAAGGAGTGGAAGGAAGCCGAGAACATCAGCTATTCCGTATACGGTACCCCGATGGAGTCCACCACCTACAAGTTTGCGAAATGCCTGCAGAAGCGTTTCGGCATTATTCCTGGAGTTACAGATAAGAACTATATCACCAACAGCTATCATGTCCATGTGAGCGAGGAGATCGACGCGTTCAGCAAGCTGAAATTCGAATCGGAGTTCCAGAAGCTGTCTCCGGGCGGTGCCATCAGCTATGTGGAGGTGCCGAATATGCAGCAGAATATACCGGCAGTGCTGTCGGTCATGAAGTTCATCTACGAGAACATCATGTACGCAGAGTTAAATACCAAGAGTGACTACTGTGAGTGCTGCGGTTATGACGGGGAGATCAAGATTGTTGAGGATGAGGCCGGCAAGCTGGTCTGGGAATGCCCGAACTGCGGCAACCGCGATCAGGACAAGATGTCGGTGGCACGCCGTACCTGCGGCTATATCGGAACCCAGTTCTGGAACCAGGGACGTACCCAGGAGATCCGTGATCGGGTGCTGCACCTGTAATTTTGGTTACAGTGTCAAAATAGAAGACTGAAGAAGGTATAAAAAGGCATAAAAGAAAAAGGCGAATGATCCGAAAATCGGAATATTCGCCTTTTTGAGGTTGTTTTGGAATGGTTACGGTGCAGATGGCCGTATTTTATTTCGTGCTTTCATAATGATAGATGCGCTTCATTTCTTCCATATCGGCCATATCAGCGCCCATCTTGCCGACGGTCAGGGCGGCATAGTCGGAGGAGAAGGTTAAGAAACGGGTCAGATCCTCTGCGGAAATATCGGAAAGATCCGAGATCTCGTATCCGGCCTCTGTCAACTGGAAGAGGAAAGAGCCGATGAAGGAATCCCCTGCGCCGGTGGTATCCACAACCTGTGCGACCTTTCGTCCCGGAACATGGACAGAGGCGTTTTTGGTATAGATCTCTGCACCGTCTGCGCCCTTGGTCAGAATGACCATACGGCAGCGTCCGTCAAGCAGGTGCTGTACGGCTTCGGACTCGTTGGAAAATCCGGTTACAAACTCGATCTCATCATCAGACAGCTTGATCAGATCAGCCATCGGGAGAAATTCCCGGATGGTTTTCTGACATGCCTCGGCACTGCTCCAGAGTGGAAGACGGACGTTCGGGTCAAAGCTGATGAGGATTCCCTTTTCCTGCGCCATGCGAATGAGTTTTTCGTGGGCGCGGCGGATCGGAGCATCTACGAGGTCAACGGAGCAGAAGTGGACGATGGCGGTATCGGCTAACATCTCCTCGGTGATCTGTTCGGGAGAAAGGAAGAGATCGGCGCTGGGATTTCGGAAAAAGGAAAATTCGCGGTTGCCGGTTTCATCTAAGGATACAAAGGCAAGGCCGGTGTTGGCCTTGTTTGTCCGGAACACATAGGAGGTGTCGACCCCGTTGCTTTGCAGGACGTCGCAGATATGCGTTCCGAAGGCATCCTCTCCAACCTGGGAGATCATGACACCGTGCCCGCCAAGCTTACTGACGGCTGTGACAACGTTGGCCGGGGCTCCTCCGGCTACGCGGCGAAATTCCGTTACTTCCTTCAGGGCACAGCCCTTTTCCTTCGGTACAAAATCAATCAGCAATTCTCCGATCGCAGTTACTTTCTTCATGTTTTTCCTCCTGATATATCATTCCATCCATTTGATCCATTCGATTTGCATGGGCTTTAATTCATATTGCTGTACACTTCCAAGTCCGGTAAAGCTCAGGGTGTGCTGCTTTATTTCTTCACCCTGCGGATAGAAGCGTGTGCTCATGACCTGTTCTCCGCCATTAAAGAAGATTTCCAGAGACGAGGTATCCATCAAAATTTGCAGGTTCTTTAACTGTTCCACTTCCAGATAGCGGCAGGTTCTGCCAAAACCACTTTCCTTGCTAAGCTCCAGCTTAAAGAGTCCTTCAGCCCAGGAGAGCTTTACGGCAGTTCCGATGGAAAGCTGGAAAGCATTGCTGTGGTTTTCAATCAGAAGCTCTGACATGGCAGTGCATTGTTGCTCCAGGTTTCCGTAAAAGAAGTAGGAAATCTGGTTTCTGCGAAGCTTCTCAAGCTCCCGGATGGGAGTCTGCAGAAGCTTGCCCTCCTTCACATGAAGCTCATGAGGAACGCTCATGCCGTGCTGCCAATCGCTTAAGTCCGCAGTCGGGTTTGTGTAATCGGCATCCGGCATTCCCATCCATCCAAGCAGGATCCGGCGTCCGTCTGGTGCCTGAAAGGTCTGCGGTGCATAGAAATCAAAGCCGGCATCCAGCTCCTGATATTCGCCCAGAGTATAAGCAGAACGGAAGTCTCCGTACAGTGGGAAATAGCCGCAGCTGTATACATTCTGATAACGATGCGGTTCGTGGGCGATACCCTGGGGGGAGGTGATCAGGATCCACTGACCGTCTAAACAAAACAGATCCGGGCATTCCCACATGAAGCCGAAGGGCTTCGGGGTACGGATGGTATTGATATGATTCCAGTGCAGCTTATCATCGGAGCAAAATACCAGGATCTCACCGACATCCTGTCTCGTGCGGGCACCGAGGACCATATAGTAATGACCCTCAAAGAAAAATACCTTCGGATCCCGGACATGACAGCTTAAGTCGGAAGGATAATCCTTATTTTCCAGGATGCAGGTGTTGGAGTCTGCGGTGACTCCGTCCCGGGTGATGGCAAGTCCCACGTTGTGGCCGCGTCCTTCATAAATGTAATCATAGTTTCCGGGATGCTTCACGTTGCCGGTATAATATAGGAAGAGATTGTCATCTTCGGCCAGTGCAGAACCGGAATAAACACCGTTTAAATCCCAGGCATCCGTAGGATAAAGGAAAACGGGATGCTCGGTCCAGGTTAGAAGATCCGGGCTGCTGAAATGCCCCCAGAAGATCTGGGCTCTGTGGGCATCTAACGGGCTGTACTGGTAGAATACGTGATAGCGCCCCTGATAGAAGCATAATCCGTTGGGATCGTTCATCCATCCGGAGGGAGGCATCAGATGAAAGCCAAAGCGGTAAGGGTCATCTGCCCGCTTTGCGGCAGCCTGTTTTTCTGCAAGGATAATGCGTTGTTTCAGTTCTTCCTGTTGTGCATGCATAAAATGCCTCCTGATATTTTAACTGTATGGGGATGCAGCGGTTTTGCATGAAAACCGCTGCATAGGGGAAAGGATGTTACTGTGTGATAGTGAGAAGGGGATCGCCTGCCTTCACGTCTTTGCCGATCTGTGGCAGGACGTCGCTGTAATTGTGGGTGTTAGAAACGATCACCGGAGTAATGGTGCGGTAGCCTTCCGCCTGGATGGCCGGGATATCAAATTCCATCAGCAGATCTCCGGCCTTTACCTCCTGATCCTGTCTGCAGTGCGGGGTGTAATGCTTGCCGTTTAACTTTACGGTATCAATGCCGATGTGGATGATCAGCTCGGTGCCGTTTTTCCCGGTCAGTCCGATGGCATGTCCCATCAGTGCATTTACGGTTGCATCAAAGGGAGCGTAAACACGTCCTTCGCTTGGTTCGATGGCAGCGCCTTTTCCGAGAACTCCGGAGGCAAAGGCTTCATCTTTGGTGTCGGCTAAGGAAACGGCTTTTCCGCTTAAAGGAGAAGCAATGCAAAGGCTGCCGTCCTTCTCTTCAGATTTTTCAAAGACCGGTGCAGTGTCTGCCTTGGAAGAAGACTCTTTTTTTGTCTCATCAGTTTCCGGTGCGGTGTTCTGGTAACCGAATAACCAGGTCAGAACGAAGGCCACTGCTGCGGAGATCGCGAACATGATGATGTATTTGACCGGTGCATTCAGGCATAAAAGGATACCGAAGATACCGGTAACACCGGTTCCGGTTGCACCGAGGGATGCGATGGAAGCGAACATGGCACCGCAGCCGCCGCCGATGCAGGCACAGACAAACGGGCGGAAGAATCGCATGTTGACACCGAAGATCGCCGGCTCCGTGATTCCCATGAATGCAGAGAGGGAGGACGGAAGTGCCATGGATTTGAGCTTCTGGTCACGGGTTTTTAAGGCAACTGCTAAGGCAGCAGCACCCTGAGCAATGTTTGCGGAAGATGCTAAAGGCAGCCAGTAGGTGCAGCCGAACTCTTTGATCTGTCCTAAGTCAATGATGGTATACATGTGATGGATACCGGTTACAACGGTCGGAGCATAGAGGGCACCCATGATCAGAGATCCGATTCCGAACGGAAGGGAGATCAGAGTCTGAATTCCGTTGATGATGCTGGTTTCTACTACGTTGAAGGCCGGTCCGATCATGGTCATGGTCAGAAAGCCGGTTACAAATACGGAAACGAGCGGGGTAACAAAGAGATCCAGCATGGCCGGAACCCGTTTGTGCAGCCATTTTTCAATATTGGCCATGATAAATACTGCGATGATGACGGAAATAACATGTCCCTGATAACCTACGAGCGGAACATTCCAGATGCCGAAGACATCCAGGTATTCATTGACCCCGCCGGTCATAGTCCAGGCATTCTGTAAATTCGGATGAACCATGATCATACCGATAACGCCGCCGAGGAAAGGGTTGCCGCCGAAAACCTTCGCACCGGAAAAGCCAATCAGAACCGGCAGGAATACATATGCAGTGTTGGCAAACATGTTTGCCAGAACGAAGAGGGCACTCTGGTTGGAAAGGTGGATATATCCGTTGTTGATCAGGAAGTTTAAAGATTCCATGATTCCCATTAAAAATCCGGATGCAACGATGGCCGGGATGATCGGCACGAAAATATCTCCGAGGGTTTTGATGAAGCGCTGAAGCGGGTTTGCCTTGCTGGCAGCAGCCTGCTTTACATCCTCCTTGGATGCGGCACTGATGCCGGTCTGGGCAATGAATTCATCATATACCTTATTCACCACACCGGTTCCGAAGATAATCTGAAGCTGTCCGGATGCTTCAAATACACCCTTTACGCCTTCTGCATCCTCCAGAGCTTTTTTGTTTACCTTTGTGTTGTCTGCGATGACCAGACGAAGTCTGGTTGCACAGTGAGCTGCGGAAACAATGTTGTCTTTGCCCCCGACATACCGGATTGTTTCACTAGCTGATTTCTTGTAATCCATAGAAACGACCTCCATTCTCCTTTTTCAATGTGAGATATGAAACTATATAAAACTTTGATACTTATATGTGAAAATGTTTCATATCAATGTAACCACAGTATAACAGATTTCACCCCATTTTCAATTGGATGATTCCACAAAAACACAGGATAAAACTATACAAAATAGCCAAAAATAATCGGGGAGAACGTAAAAAAGTGTATGAAACCACGTTTCATAAAATATGAAAAAAGAAGCTGCCCGAAGGCAGCCTCTTTTTTTCATGACAATAGAATACTCGCAGAGCGTGTATTCTATTCCTATAAATGAGCAAGTTCGTGATTTTACATAAAAAGAGAGACATCTTGATTCGCGTATGTTGTATAATGAAAGTATCCCAAC
>CAVALB010000007.1:0-61590 GCA_963589345.1 uncultured Selenomonadales bacterium
TTGTTTTCGTTTCTGAATTTTCTCAATTCAAAGTCGTCCAACCAGGACGCTTTTTTATTAGAATTTTCAGGGTTTTAAACACTGTACAATCTTTCATTTTCAAGGTTCATATTGTTGCTTTTCTCAGCAGCAACGTGTCATATATTAGCACAGCGTTTCCTATCTGTCAACAACTTTTTTTATTTTTTTTACTTTTTTATGAGCCATTTATGATAATGTCCTAGAACTATATTAGGATACTGGGGGCAAAATCCCTTTTGCCCTCAGTATCCTAGTACATCACAAGAGATAACATCCCATATATGGCATGATGAATCAGGAACGAATCAGATTCAGCCAGATATCTCTTCGCTCTGCCTCATCGGCTTCATCACTTCCTTCTGCCTGGAAATGCAGGAATGGCACTGGGGAAGGCTGCTTCATCAGCTCGATGACGGAGCCGGAATTCGAATAGGTCGGCATCAGCAGTATACTTCCAGCCGCCTCCGGGATTCCGGCTGCAATCAGACTGCACAAATAGCGGATGTTTCCACCAACCACGTCCGGATAGTCCTTGGCCAGACCGGAAAACTGTTCTTCCAGAGATACCTTGGTGCCCCAGATATTCCGGTAATTTTCTCGAAACCATGTTAGCTGCTCTGTAGCTTCCTGCCAAATTTCCTTGCCGCTCTCCCGGATCCAGAACCAGAGATACTCCGTCAGCATCATATGTACCGGGGTAAAACTATGCTTTCGCACCGCATCCGGCATATTCCGGTTTAAATAACTGCTGTGCAGAACCATAGCAGAACCAAACAGAAAAACTTTTTTCTGCCGTTTCGGAATCATCTCATGCCATGCGATCAGGAGTTTTTTCGTCTTTTCCCAGGCAAGCGGGAACTCCACTTTGCCAAGTTCTGTTTTCTGTTGCTCTGGATCCAGGCATAAGATGGCATCTCCCAGCATACAAAGCTGCCAGATTTGTCCCCAGTCATTGTTGCGGAACAAATGCTCTGTATAAGGGGTGCACAGGCTGATTCGGTCCGGGTCGGCACCATGCTCTTTTAAGAGGGCGCGGGTAACCATGGCCGCCATTCCCTCAGCTTCGGCGCCCTCGGTCTGGGGAATCAGGTACGACCAGGTTTCCGTCTGCAACTGCATCTTAAGATGCTCCTTTGCCTGTTTCAGGTCACATCCGGCAGTCAGACTGTCCGTTTTCGGCAATTTACCCGCTCCGTTCTCGTGGCATCCCATAAGCCGCAGCACCTGCCCAGCCATGGCACTGAAGGTGGCATACTCTTTTGAAATACTCTCTGCCTTTCCGGCTTCCAGATCTTCCCATGTATAATCCGGGCTGACTCGGACAGAGTATCCCTGATGGCTCAGGTATTTTGCATAAAGCTCTGTGTAGACAGAAAGAGGCAAAAGGACTATGGTGCGATCGTTCGGAAGCGCCAAAGTCATGGAGATACTTGCATATTCACACATTTCTGCTTCTTTCTGACTTCCATCCCCCGCATTCTCCACATGCTGCAAACTATTCAGGAAGGCCTCTATTCTCGTCACCACGCCGACTGCCGACTGGTGTTCATCTACCTCCACCGACAGATACGGCTTATCTCCCATAATCTCCAGGAACATATGGGAAATCATGGTGTCCGGGCCGCAGCCGTGATTGGTCAGATACACTGCATAAAGATTCGGATGGTTTTTGATGATCTTTGCTCCCGTCAGAATATGTTGGCTAAATGGCCAATACAGGTTCGGATACTCTCCCGCCAGATACATGCTATGGCCCTGTAAATGTGCCAGATTCAACACCTTACAGCCACGCTTTAACAATTCGCCCGGAATACCCATATTAAGCACCGGGTCGGAAATGCCATAATTTCGCGTCACTAAAACCAGCACCTTATCATCCGGCTGTAAGGATGAGAGGATCTCTTTTCCCAGCTCTTCCGACTTCCTGTCGCAAAGCTGCATAGCTGCCGCTCCCACTTTCATAGCTGCCTGGCAGGCTTCCTTTTCTTTTCCAAGCCAAACTCCAGTTCTGATCATAGCCTTAGCAAGCTGCGGCTGTCCCATATCCATGTCAAGCACCGGTGCCAGCAGACGGATGCCCCGCTCTTCTAACCGCAGGGTCTTTGCCACCAGCTTCGGCGCTGTCTGCATATAAACACAGCCGTAATTGTGCTCCACTCCGGAGGTTGCATGGCGGATGGTGCGAATGCAGGGAATGAACAGGTAATCCACTCCCTTTCGCGCCAGATACTCCATATGTCCGTGAAGCAGTTTTACCGGATAACAGGTTTCCTCCTGGGTCACATCCTGGCTGATGCGAATGATCTCCTCGCAGCTTTCTTCAGATAACAGAACATTGAAGCCCAGTTCCGTGAAATATTTATAGGCCATCGGAAAGAACTTGTACATCATCAGCGACTGGGGAATTCCGATGGTTTTCCGGCCTGGCAGAATCGTTCCGGCATATCCGGCATAGAACCATTCCCGGTTCTTTTTGTAAATCTCCGTATTTTTCTCTCGGTCAGCACTATGCTTTGATACTGCCGCCTTTGCTTCCAGTGCAGCGCCATACGCACCAGTCACATCATAGTATGGCGTAATATGGAGCCTATCGCCAAACATCTCATAAAATGCACAAACGATTCCTTCATTATGAATGATGCCGCCCTGCAGGCAGATCACCTTACCTACCTTTTTATTTGCCACCACACGGTTCAAATAGTTCCGTACAATGGAACGGCAAAGTCCCGCACAGAGGTCTTCTTTTTCGGCTCCCGCCGCAATCTCAGATAAAATTTTCGACTCCATCAGCACCGTACAGCGTTCCCCCAGCTCCACCGGATGCTTTGCCGACAATGCCATTGGGCCAATTTCTCCCAGCAAAATACCAAGGCGGCCTGCCTGTTCCTCAATAAAAGAACCGGTTCCCGCTGCGCAGACTTTGTTCATCTCAAAATCCACCACCTGACCATTTTTCACGGAAATATACTTAGAATCCTGGCCGCCAATCTCAAACACCGTATCCACATCCGGATGTAAGTACGATGCGGCTCTGGCCTGAGCCGTGATTTCATCCAGCACATACTCCGTTCCCAGCTTCTTTGCGATCATATAACGGCCGGAACCGGTCACTGCAGTCTGAACAATCGGTGTTCCCGCAAGCTCCAGGGTCAGCTTTAACGCTGCCAGACCTTCCTCCACGGCCCGGGACGGATTTCCAGAAGTACGGATGTAGCAGTAATCCAGAACATCCTGATTTTCTCCGATCAGCACCAGATTTGTACTGGTGGAACCCACGTCCACACCAAGCCACAGAGATTCGCCGGGCCTTGGAGCGCGGGTTTTGTGAAGCTGTTCCTTTTTATAGTGATACGTGGGAAGCATGTCGCCTAATTCGCCCGTATCATGATTTTCAGATACAGCTTCCTGTCTCCTCTCACTGCGCAATGCAGCTGCTGTTTCCGGCATTTCCATGGGACATACCATTTTTCCGCCGCAAGTATCTGCATTTTCACACATCCTGGTTTCGACAGTCTCATGCACCGCCTCACACATCTGCTCCCAGTCCACACGCGCCTTCCGCTCCATGGCAAGCACCGCAAGACCTGCTGCCGACACAATCGTTCCGTATTCATCCCAGAGCAATTCCCCGTCTTCCAGACCAAAAATTTCTTTCACTGCCCGGACCACACCGCGGTTTTTCACCACACCGCCGGACAGAACCACCGGTTTTCGCACCGGAAGCTTCCTCACCACGGAAGTCTTGAAGTTGCGCACCACCGCATAGGCCAACCCCAGAAGAATATCCTCTGCGGACACACCTTCCTGCTGCCGGTGGATCAGATCGGTTTTTGCAAATACACTGCATCGGCCTGCCAGCCGGGGAACACTGGCAGCCCGGTCGGTATAATCGGAATAAGCTTCCAGCGGAAGTCCGAGTCGGTACATCTGGTCTTCAAAGAAGGCACCGGTTCCCGCCGCGCACTCACCGTTCACCGCATACTCCAGCACCTGCTCCCGGCCAAGCCCCGTCAGGAAACAGGAAGTCTGGGCGCCAATCTCCAAAATACTCTGAGCCTCCGGATACAGCAGCTTCTGTCCTGCCAGAAGGGCAGTCACCCGATCCGCCATCTCCTTTTTTTCCGCTTTCTGGAAAAGGAAAGCCGCAGCATAATTCACTGCGGCATAATCGATGGTTCCAGGATTGGTGTTATTCAGTTCCTGTTTCATGGTTTTCAGCATCTCACATAAGGTATGCTTCGCATCTCCCTTGTGCAGCCTATAACTGCTGTAGATTAGTTTTCCATCCTCCACAACAGCCAGAGAAATGCTTCCAGCTCCCGCATCGATTCCCAGTCCTCTCATTTACTTCACCTCTGGCTTCACTACGATCAGAAGCATCTTGTAAGGAGTCTTTGCCGTTACTGCGTGCGGGATGTTAGCCGGCATGATGATACTCTGCCCCTTTGTTGCCATTCTTCTTACACCGTTCACGGTAATCTCTGCAGTTCCGTCCAGAACCACTACCATCGCGTCTCCTGCGGAGGCATGGGTGCTGACGCCCTCGCCCTCGTCGAAGGCAAATAAGGTCAGGGTCATGTCATCCCGCTGAACCAGGGTCTTGCTGACGATCTTCCCTTTCTCATAAGCCACCTGATTTTCCAGTTCCACTACTTCATTCTGTACAAAATTGTTGATATACATGGTCTCATCTCCTTTTTTCATTACCTGTATGTACAATACCTGCATGCCGCCTTTTGCCTCGATGGCGTGTGGATCTTTGTGGGGTACCAAAAGGGCGGTGCCCTCGGTACCAGTCATCTTCTTTTCCCCCAGCGTAAATTCTGCGGTTCCTCCAAATACATAGTAAAAGGTGTCACCGAAGGATACCTGTTCGCTGATGCTCTCCTTATCTCCAAAGGAATACAGACTCAGCTCAAATCCACTGTTTCGGGCCAAGTTCTGGCTCACCACGCTGCTTTCCTTCACCTGGATCTCGCTTTTTAATTCCAGAATCTCATTTTTCTCTATATTTCTGATTAATTTCAATACGCTTCTCCTTCTTCTATCCGATCAGAGCTATCATACGGGCTTTTGCCTGCACCAGCGCGTCCGTCCTCAGATCGCGAAGCCCTTTCTCCCGCAAAAGCCGTATTTCTTCCACCACCGAAGATGGTCTTGGCCCGAACACCAGAATCCGGTCCGCGATCTGAAGTGCCTCATCCATATCGTGAGTGACAAACAGTACCGAATTCTGCTCCTGCTCCCAAAGTGCTTTTAAATAAGTAAGCATCTCCTGGCGCAGGCTGTAATCCAAGGACTTAAAGGGTTCATCCATCAAAAGCAGCTCGCTTCCATAGTAAAATGCCCTGGCGATCCCACACCGCTGCCGCATGCCGCCACTCAGCTGATCCGGATAATAATCCTCAAACCCGGTCAGCTGCATCTGATCAATCAACTGCAGGATGCGCGCCTCATCGGTATCATCCCGCACCACCCGGATATTATCGTACACCGTCAGCCACGGAAGAATCCGGTCCTCCTGGAACACATACCCCGTTTTCTCCGCCCGGTTTTTGATCTGACCATCATAATCACCGGTAATTCCCGCTATCAGGTTTAGCAGGGTTGATTTTCCACAGCCGGATGGCCCCACGATTGCCGTGATTTCTTTTCGATCCACATGAAGATTTAAATTTTCCAGAACCGGCAAACCGCCAAATTCTTTTCTCAGGCCGATCACATCCAGCATCCTGACTCATTCCTTTCCTGTCTCAATCATTATTCTGCACTGCAAGCTGTTTTTCGGAACCTTCCATACCTGTCCTGCCTTGAGTTTTCTGACTAACGTTTCCTGTTCCCGGAACACTTCCAGTCCTCCTCCTGCGATGGGAAGCCTTTGTCACCATGCCTGCCGCATGCCGCGCCAGCTTTCCGGCCAGCACCGCCGCATAATAAATCCCGACCATGATCACAGTCCATGCAATGACCGTCTCAGGCTCAATATTCAGCCGCGCCGTCATGATCTGGCCTCCAATTCCGGAAGTAGTGGTCAGTACCTCCCCCATTACCACGGTCTTGCAGGCCATACCCACCGCGATTTTTAATCCGGAAACGAAATACGGTGTCACCGACGGAACCAGAATATAGCGGAGCTTTTTTAAGACGGAAAATCCAAACACAACTCCCATCTCCATTAGTTTCCGGTCAATGGCCGCAATACCATCAGAAATGCAGATGAACATGGTGGGAACTACTGCCATCACCACAATGAAAATGCTGGCCCGACCATTGAAACCAAACCAGATAATCGCCAGGATCAGCCAGGAAATGGGCGGCACCACCTGGATGATGCCAAGCACCGGCTGAACCAGTTCCCGCACCGGGCGCAGCACGCCGCCAAACAGGCCCATCAGACATCCAATCCCAATTCCGATTCCCAGACCGCAGGCAAGGCGCACCAGAGTCTTTCCGATTTCTCCCCAGAGCTTTGCCGTGCTTAAAATTTCAACAACCTTCGCCGCCACCATGCCAATGGGCGGCACCACCAGCGGGGAATAGAGCTTACTCATTCCCCACCAGAGTCCAAGTACAAGAGCCGCCGCCGCGATCCGGTACTTATTTGCTGTAATACAGGGTTTCATCCGGTACTTTGCCTCCGATCATAGACGGATCAAAATCGTTCAGAAGCTGATAAAAACCATCCAGGTCTGTCTTTGCATCCATGGCATTTTTGTAGATCAGACCCATGTTCGGAATTGCTTTCTCTACCAGAGGCGCTTTTAAGCCAAGCTGTTCTTCTGCAAGAGCTGCCGCGTCTGCCGGATTCTCCAGAACCCAGTTTAAGGATTCCTCATAAGCAGACTCGAACTCTGCTACCAGCTCCGGATTCTCAGAAATGAACTGTTCGGTAGTTCCCAGTCCTGCGTTCGGCACGATGGAATCCTCCCCCTTTACTTTCTTCCACTCATCCTCGAAAGAAAATGCCACGCGAACCTGGTCATTGTTCATCTTTGCTGCGGTTACCTGCGGCTCAATAAGGGTTGCGTACTCGATCTTGCCGGCTGCCATCATCTGGGAAATCTCAGCCGTGGTGGAGTAAACGATCTCCACATCTTCGCCCACCTTTAAACCGGCTTCGTTTAAGAAGAACTGGGTCAGGGCATCCGGCGTGGAAGACTGAAGCGGAACGTACACGGTCTTGCCCTTTAACTGAGACCATTCTGTCAGATCCGGGTCTGTGGTGATGAAATACGTCACACCCCAGGTGTTGACATTGGTCAGGCGGACCGGAAGGCCCTTGTTGTAAAGCTTTGCTGCTACCGTCAGCGGGAACGCGAACATGTCATGCTCGCCGTCCTGCACCATAGCGATCAGCTGCTCCGGCGCATCCCAGATGTCCAGCTCGATTTTTACATTGTCCCCCAGCAGTCCGGCATCTGCCATATGAAGAAGCGGAAGGGTCGGCGGTGCTTTCGGCACCCCAAGTCTGATGACAACCGCTTCTCCCTCCTCTTCCTTTTCGGCTTCTGCTTCCTTCTCCTCAGTTTCTGCCTCGCTCTCTGCCGCAGTCTCCTCTGCGCTGCTTTCTGCAGCTTCTGCAGTCTCTGCTTTTGTTTCCTGCGCACTTTTTCCAGCGCCCTGACATGCTGTCAGAGCCAGCATCGCTACTGCCGCAAGCCCGATGAGTAACTTAGACTTTCTCATTGTATTTCTCCCTCCCATTTGGTATAGTAGTTAGTAGTTGCTAACAATGGTTAGTTAACGCTAACTAAAATAGCAGAGATGAAAAGGTATTTCAGTTGCCACGGCAACAAGGAGGGTTTAATGAGAAATTATTATCAATTACTGATGAAAAATCCATTATTTAAGGGAATTCCGGAAGAAAAAATGGAGCCGGTACTCCAGTGCTTAAAAGCAAAAAAGAAAGTATTTACCAGCAGGACTCTGCTGTTTTCTTCAGATGAACCAATCCCTTGCCTTGGACTGGTTTTAAACGGACATGCGGAAATTTTCCTGACAGACCCGGACGGCAACCACACCCTGATCACCCAGGCCTGCACAGGCGAGTTATTCGGCCATGCTCTGGCTGTGGCTCACGCATCCGCTAATATTTTTGAAATTTTCACTTCAGAAGATGCTGAAATCCTGTTTTTGTATGTGCCGGAGTTTACCTCCCTGCAAAACTGCAACTGCACCTATCGTTTCAAGGTCATGGAGAACCTGATGCAGCTCATTGCCAAAAACAACATGGAACTAATGATGAAGATCCGCATCCTGACTCAGGGTTCCCTGCGCAAAAAACTCATGCTCTACTTCTCCATCCTGTCCAGAGAGCAGCACTCCTCCACCATCACCCTGCCCTTTGGCCGGGACAAGCTGGCCAACTACCTGTTCTGCGACCGGAGTGCCGTTTCCAGAGAACTCGGCCGCATGGACAGGGAGGGACTGATTCAGCTTGGAAAGACAGAAATTACCATATTATAATCATGCAATGACATGCTGATATCAAAGTAAAGCTGATGGTTGGGTTCACTTTACCTGCCCAGTATACCTCTTCCGGTGTGTGATACTTGAGACTTGAGTGTGGTCGCTCGCGGTTGTAGTAGGACATAAAGCTGTTGATTCCGATTCTGGAGTGTGCTGTTTTCTTACATTTTCTTTTTAATAAGGCATTCCTTTTTATAGAATGCAATTCCGTAACAGATCATTTCATTTCCACTGTCTTCAAATTCCGCGGCATACTTCCGATCCTCAATCTGCCCGATTGCTTCCTCGCACTCATCTGCCAGCTTGTTTTTGTCCGTAGTATATTTCGCTTCAAAAATCACCAGACGGTTATTATCTGAATCCAGAACCACCACATTGCTGCGTCCCATACCATGCCCCCGGTTTGACTTTACCTCATATCCTGCTCCGGTAAATATCCCGGCAAGAAATGCATGATAATAATCTTCACGATAATCATGGTAACTGATCGTTTTCTGAAGAAGCCGTGTCATTTCTGTTGTTGCCGTCTCACTGTCACCATTCCACACAGCTTCACACAAGCGCTCCGTTTTCCAAGCATGAGCACTCTCTTCAAACCATTTCAAAATAGTATCCTGATAAATCCCGCGAATTTCCGCGTTTGGAATTGTCAGCGCCATGACGCTTCCCCTGACTCTCTCCCGGTCTTCTGGAATCAGCTTATCTGGATTACAGCTTGTCAGATACCCAGTCAGGTATAGAACACTCCAGAAATTCTCATCGGAACAGGTATCAAAATCATAAGTAAGATTCTCCTCGATTTTCTGGATAATATAGCCACCGTTCATCAGAACTTCCAGTTTTGTTTTGATCTGCTTTTCTTTGTGATCAATAAAGGAACGAATCACCGCATTATCACTGGTATTCTTCCAATAACTGACCGGCTCCTGGATTCCAGTCTCTCCCTGCAGGTCATAAATATAATTTAGAACATCCCATGGACAGTAAATATCAAATTCTCCAAAATGGTAACCGTCATACCAGGTTCTGATTTCATCTGCCTCCTGCTGCAAATCTGCATCTGCCAAGATCTGGTCAACTTCCTGCTGTGTAAATCCAAAATACTCACTTAATCTGGATTTCAGAATAGAATCCGACACCAGATTATTCATTCCTGTGAAAATACTTTCCTTCGATATCTTCAGACATCCGGTTATGATCGCAAACTTCAGATTACGGTTATCCTTCAATGCTGTACTCATCATCATTCGCATGATTTCCAGCATCCTATCATAATAACCATGTGCACTAGCCTTGGCCAGAGGCACATCATATTCATCCAAAAGCAAAATAACTGGTTTTCCATAATATGCCTGCATCATCCTCATCAGAAGGGAAATGCTTGTCTTCAAAAGCATATCATTTGCTCGGTCATCAACCACATCTAATAACGTAAAAAATCTCTTTTTATCGTACTCATTTACTTTATCGCTGTCCGCCAGGTAAGAATGTTCCTGGAAAAGTCCTGCAATCTGGTCCCGCAGCATATCCTTTGCTGTGGCAAATTCATTGCCATCCACATCTTTGAATGTAAGAAAAAGTGTTGGATACTGATTCATCCACGCTGCACAAAGTTCTTTGTTTTCAGCAACATGCAGCCCTTGAAACAATTCCCTGCTATCCTTGCGTATATCAAAAAAACTGGCCAGCATACTCATTCCCAGTGTTTTTCCAAACCGGCGCGGACGCGTGATCAGCGTCACTTCCGGTGTCGCATTTTTAAGGAGTCCCTCAATCATCCCGCTTTTGTCTATAAAATAGTAACCATTTTCCCTGATCTTTTCAAAATCAGAAATACCAATGGGGATATTCAATGCTGCCATGCACTCACTCCTTTCGATGCAAACCATTCTTACCAGACACACACATGATATAAGTATAAGATAGCATAAAATAAATGACGGCACAAGGACGGACCTGGCAATCTTTATACATCTAAATAAGCCTTCACTGATCCATCCGGATTATACTCTGTATAACTGGTTCTGCGGTTACCACGACACAAAAGATCATACTGAGCTCCTTTGGCCTTGATGAGGTGATGACGTTTTTGAACCCATGAATGGGCTTTAGTGTAACTTTTTTGCAGAGCTCACATTAATGAGAGATTATTATCAATTACTGATGAAAAATCCATTATTTAAGGGAATTCCGGAAGAAAAAATGGAGCCGGTACTCCAGTGCTTAAAAGCAAAAAAGAAAGTATTTACCAGCAGGACTCTGCTGTTTTCTTCAGATGAACCAATCCCTTGCCTTGGACTGGTTTTAAACGGACATGCGGAAATTTTCCTGACAGACCCGGACGGCAACCACACCCTGATCACCCAGGCCTGCACAGGCGAGTTATTCGACCATGCTCTGGCTGTGGCCCACGCGTCCGCCAATATTTTTGAAATTTTTACTTCAGAGGATGCTGAAATCCTGTTTTTGTATGTGCCGGAGTTTACCTCCCTGAAAAACTGCAACTGTACCTATCGCTTCAAGGTCATGGAGAACCTGATGCAGCTCATTGCCAAAAACAACATGTAACTGATGATGAAAATCCGCATCCTGACCCAGGGCTCCCTGCGCAAAAAGCTCATGCTCTACTTATCCATCCTGTCCAGGAAGCAGCACTCCTCCACCATCACCCTGCCCTTTGGCCGGGACAAGCTGGCCAACTACCTGTTCTGCGACCGGAGCGCCGTTTCCAGAGAGCTCGGTCGCATGGACAGGGAAGGACTGATTCAGCTTGGAAAGACAGAAATCACCATCTTATAATCATGCAATGACATGATGATATCAAAGAAAACCTGATGGTTGGGTTCAGATCATTTATTCAGGTTACGAAGCTCGATCTCACGGCAATAGAATTGCCTCATCCCATCACCTCCAATAATTATACTCGTAAGTTACTTTCTTACGAGTATAATAAATCAAATAGCTTACGAGGTCCAGTAAATCACGTAACCACCATCGATCAGGAACCAATCAAATTCTATAAATGTGACCGGCACCATTACCATACACGCTGGTCGTGCAAGAGGACGTCGATGTTCAAGCAATGGAATGATTGATCGATTGCAATTCATATAGTGAGAACGGATCAATATCAATACAATTGCTCTCGTCTCTATTCCCTGAAACATCCCAAGCAAGAGTACCATTCATTACTGTACATAGTTCTTTAAAAGCCTCAATATTTCTCAGTGGTTGAAACAGCTCGGCTTGTAGATCTTTCGTAGCATCATACTCCACTATCTTACCATCATCAAAAAACACCTATACATGGAAATTATCCAGCGGCACTACCTGTACGACAGTTGGAAAATACTCGTTCATATATGCCTCCTTAAATAAGCGGATTAATTCTATTTAATGGTTTCATGTCTTTTGCCAATTCCCAGTTCTGCATAAGCTCATCCTGATGAATGGTACACCAAGCCAAAATCAGCCGAAGCTGTCTGTTCGGCAACGAACCTTTGATCACCTGAATATTATTGATATCCACCAATGCCTTTTTTTCATTATATTCTGCGTAAAAATGCGGAGGCATATGATCATTATAATACATAGTTACTCGAATTCCATTATTTTATCGCTCTTAGATCGATTACATTTCCAGCATAATGTTTGCAAATTTTCTTCTGTTGTACATCCCCCTTTTGCAACTGGAACAATATGATCTATTTCCAAAAGCAAATTGGGTTCTTTATGAGTTGAGTTTCCACAAAGGCAACAGGTGAAATCATCACGATTTTTTATAAAATCACGTAATTTTTTTTTCATTAATCTGCGTTGTTCTTTAGCAAACGCTCCAGCTGTGAGCTTGCTTTCGAGAAGCTTTATGAGTTCCACTATTGTCTCTTCTGTCATAGGAATCGTAAATGACCTCTGTGCCATTCCACCTCCCGATGTATATGAAAATTTGTACTCTACAATCAATGCATTTTCATCAATAATTGCAAATCCAAGTCTTGAATAAAATCCAGATTCATCATTTTTTATAATATAATCTGGGACATTGCCTAAATACTGCTGATACTCCATCTTATAATTATCAATTATTTGTTTTGCATCTTTCAACGTTTCAAGTTCTTCAACAAGTAAATACAATTTTTGTATCTGTTCAGGATAAGACTTTTTATTTGGATAAAAAATCTTCACAACATACTCTAATGGATTATTTTCTGCGCTCGCAAAAACGGTTGCAGAAACTTCCGCTGTAAATGGAGTGACTGTCTTCTTGTATGGACGAATGTAATTATTCACATCGGTATTTGTTGTCTCAGTACGAGTAACTCGACTTCCAAAAAGTTTCGAAATAGACTGAATCTTCTCATCAATATACTCGTTGAATTCCCTTTGTGAACTCATCAAGACTTCGCAAGTATCTTTGATTTTCAAAAAATCCGGCGACTCATAATATCTCAATATTCTTTCGTTTTTCTGTTCTATTTGTTCTATATCGCGTTTGATTCTGTCAACAAAATCTCCTATAACATTCCATTCTTCGCTATCAAGAGTCTTGATTTTCTTGATGCTATTGACCGTTCTGTCAAACAACTGAGTAATCAATTTATCCATTTCATCACGATCTCCATTTATGATCAATGATTCTCTGTTATTATTAGCGAAGTCAACAATGCTGTTAACTTTTTCATAATAATTATGGCACTTTTCATCTAAAGCTGCTTTCTGCTGTTCTTTCAGATATCTGTTATACTCCCCCTTGTTCATAAGTAAAGACACATCTTGCTTAAATTTATCTACACCTTTTTTATTCAATACAATTTCCTTAGTTGCAAGATTATTACCAGCTGACGTTATATACTTTACTTCAATTCTATATGCCCGTGCCATTTCAGCGACAGCTTTCATTTTGTTTTCCAAATGACTGTATTGAAATTGCTTATCAAATTCATTGCCCATCAAAAAGTCACTTAATTTTTGATATACATTCTCTTTGTTTTCAATAAGTTTTTCAGCCCTTTCCAATTTTTCTTTATTTTCTTTAAAAAACTTTACATCATCATATTTTTCTAATGCTTGACGACTCTTTACTGTTACATGTTCATCAAAATATGAAACAACATCCCAATTAGAAAAACCTAATTTTTCCAGCACCTTCGCTTCCAATTGTTTATATTTTCGTTTACTATAAATATTCAATGCTACAAGTGCAATAATTACTACAAGCATCATCCACATATACGTTCCCCCCTTTATGTAGATTTTTCTTCAACATCTGATATCAAGATTCGCCGCCTTTAAAAAACGCGTTTCACCCGTTTCTCTGAATATTATTTCTTTTCGAACATGATGCTATTATTACTGTCTTTTCTCACCAGATAAACCGAATTATCCGACATCTTCTTGATATATGTTTGTATGAAACTGCTGTCCAGCTTTGGTTTTGTCAGACGGAACAAATAATAATCCTCTCCAAAATAATGAACGATAGAGTACTCCGGCACTGCATAGTTTCCTTCTGGTTCGACCGGATTATATGTACCTGTCACACTTGCCGCATACTGATAAAGTTTCTCAACCTGGCTACGATCATTTGTTTTCGTAATAATGCCAAAACCTTTCTGTTCAAGCTCAAAATCAGCTACCGCCGTCAATTTAGATTTAAAGCTGGCTCCGTCATAACAGTTAATCGTGTATTCCCCAGTTTTTTTATCTGTACTTCTTGTTCCGCTAAAATACACAAAACTGCCATCGTAGTATATCTTCGGCCAGTCACCATAATAAGTGATCTTTTCTGTGCCTTCTACCGTCTCCTTCGTCCAGTTTTTACAATTATAATTAGAATCTTGCAGTGTTGTATCATAGACTGTTGTTACTTCAGACAAATTCTGTTCAGCTGTTCCTTCAATTTTATCTGTCAGCGAAATGATTACATCTGTACTGCTATTTGAAATAGTCTCCCCGCTTCCATTTTGAATTATTTGTGTTCCACCTTGCGATCTTCCATAGAACAGATTTTGATCACTGTCGTTAAATGCATTCAGATAGTAAACATCCGTGCATGTGATCTTTGTTGTGTACCCTCCAATACCTCGTCCGGTTGATCCGATAAGCCCTGCTTTCACGTCTCCTCCGCTTAATTTACCCATAGAATAGCAGTTGTTCATCTGGATTGTCCCTTGATGGATCGACCCAAATAATCCGCCGACAGATTTTCCGATCTGAGAGCTTATGCTATGAACCGAACCAGTATTGAAACACCGACTGATGGTTAAGTTCGTTGATGCATTTTCAACCCATCCGATGATTCCTCCTGCCGCCTGGTTTGCGACAATGTTGGCTTCATAAGAATTTCCGTCGCTGCCACCATACGGCATCTGAATCGAAGCATACTTACCATTGACTGTTCGTCCGCCGTAATAGGAATTTTCTATCGTAGAGGCCTCACTTCCGGTGATATTCATCTCACCGATCAACCCACCGGCATTGGAATTTGCACTATCTCCATCGCTTTGTGATGCATAGATAAATGCCGATACCGCAGCATTGCTGATGGTAACCTTGCTTGCGTTAAGTCGGCCAAACAATCCTCCCGTAGTATTATACCCTCGGATCTCTGTGTTCTTTCCAATGACTTTCACCTTGTCAAGCGTAACAGCACTGCTGCCATCCGTTACTCCAACCAAACCTCCGGCTCTTTTAGCCTTGGATGCAACAGCTGCATCCAAGACGCTCGAATTCTTAATCGTAAGTGTTTGGGTCGTATTGCCAATAAAGCCACCGGTTTCCTGATTTCCGGTCACTGTCAATCTGCCATCGATCTGGGTGCCGGTAATGCTGACCGCGCTGGATGTCTCAGCCACCAAGCCTGCTGCTCGGCCACTCTGTGAAGTCACGGTTGCCGTTCTTATCGCGCTGTTGCCGATTGTCAGATTCCTTCCTTGCGTAAAGCCAACAATACCACCGGTTGCATTACTGCCTTTTACTGTTAGTGCACCTGTAATCTGCAGGTTTTGAACATCAGTTTTGTTATTCCAATCAATATATGCCACTGCTCCGGCTGCATAGCCACTGTTTGCAGTAATGGAGGTAGAACCTTGGATTTCAGAATTGCTGATCTTTACTTCGTTTTCTCCACTTCCAACATTTCCGATCAATCCACCTGCCTTGGAGTCTGTTCCGTTTGCTGTAACTTCTACATCCGAAGAAAATACTACCGTTTCAAGACTTACATTTTTTGAAGCGGAGCCTATCATACCGCCTGCAGCGACATTACTCCAACTTTCCGCATTCGAAAGGACATCCAATTTTCCTTTTACACCAGAATTTTTGATTTCAGCCTCGCCACCAGCGGTTCCGACAAAGCCTCCGATATTACTATTGCCGGTTATTGTATTTTGCTTTCCTTCACTTGTGGTCAGATTCACATCACTGATCGTGATCTTACTTCCGCTGAAGCTGCCTGCCACTGCACCCGTATTTACGCCTTTGGCATTTACATTTTCCATATCCAGGTTCGATACGCTAAACGGCGCATTTACCTCGCCAAACAAACCTGCCGCAGATTCTCCCTCTATATTTAATCCACTGATTTTACAGCCAGATCCCACATAATTAAATGTCAGATCAGTTCTGTTATCATTCAGATAAATAGGATAAAACTTTCCTTCAGTCCAACCATTCTGCGCCGGATAGGATGCACCGTAAACCTTTACATTATCACCAAGTTCATTCGTAAAGCTCTGTGTATATGATGTAGAAGTTCCAGACCAATAAATATCATCTGTCTGTATTGCTCCTGCCAGTTTTGTATAGAACTCATTTACGTATCCGCCGGATATATAGCTCGACAGGTTTTGTAAATGTCTCGAATTGTCAATCTGTACATAATAGTTATCGCCTATGGTGATCAATCCTCGGTCTTCTCCTTTAGTAACCGATGCCGTTGGCAATGCCGCATTAATTTTTTCAATTTTCTTGGTATTGTGATCCTTCACCAGCTCCGTATCCGTTGGCTTTTTCTCTATAGAGCCAAAGCAGCTGTTTGTCAGTACCGCACTGTTTTCATCAAAGGTCTTGGACGAAATATTGGTCCACTCACTATCGTTATTGAGAGAAGACACATTGATCGTGATATCCTCGCCGGGTAAAAAGGTGCTCGGCATAATCGCTCCAAAGCGGCAATCTTTTTGAGATATATTGTCCAGATAAAAATCAAATTGACCATCTGTGTCGTTATTATATAAATTTGTTAAAGCAGGACTGGTATATTGGGTATATTCGGTAGTCCAGGATGAAGAAGGATAGCTCCGAGAAATTTTGACGTTGCTCGATCCATTTGCGTTGATTCTGAAATATACATCCTTGTTACTGCTTTCTCCATGCACCTTAATTACATAGTCCAGGTTAGCATTCGGATCTGTAGATTCCGTCTCAATCCTCACCGTCAACCGGTTTCCATTGATCACCTGAAAATTGCTGTCCTTTGCTTTTACCGGCAGCATCCAGTCTCCGATGTGCACAGTGGTATAACGGGAAAGTGTCTTTTTCGCGTCAGCTGTTACTTTCTGATCCTTCTTCACCAGTTCCTGCACGGTCAGCATGGGATAGGTCTGGCCCAAGATATCGTCATACGGAAATGCTTTTTTTGCACTTATAAATGCGAAAAGTCCTGTATTTGCTTGCCCATTCATGATAGCTTGAAAGTCCGTATTCAGCTCCGCGGAATATACCTGTGCCCTGGCGCCATTGACAAGGGCGATGCTATAGCAGTAGCTGCAATCGGAAGCTTTTACACCAGCGTTTGCAGTGCTCATGTTTCCCATGAAGCGAACAAATGCTGCATACTGCTGGGAATCGTCTGCATTTGACTCGCTTCCCCATTCCGGTGTCCCCGAATCGGTCGTTTGGCTTTTAGTAGGATTTGCATATACCGATGCTGTCACATAGGAATGTGCAATCATGGTATATGTCGGAACGATCGCTGCCAGGCCGCCTGCAGCTCCTTTTCTGGATACGATATTATAACGTCCTGTTGTTCCGGCAAAATTCTTTACATCCGGCAGCGGTGAAGACAGCATTTTCCCAGCATTCGTATGTCCGCCTACATAACTGCTGTCAATGTTCACAGTTCCTTGCGTTGTCACGCTTCCAAGCAAACCTCCGGCGTAAGTCTCTGCGTTGACATAAACAGAAGCAGCACAGCTATGCACGTTCAGGTTGCCGTTTGTCATGGAGCCGAGAAGGCCCCCGGCGCTGCTGGAGTCTGCACGAACCTCTAATTCGTCTGCGGTTACTCCTTCCGGGAGTGTTTTCGTATCTTGGGCTTTCGCATTACCACTGACCTGAACCAAAGCCTGATTTTCCACCAGGCAGCCATCCAGCGTCAGCTGAGTTCCTCTAAAATCTCCGATGATTCCTCCCGCATCGAGAGGAGGCGGTGTTGTCTGATTGTTGGATCCTCCTTCTGCCGTAATCTTCGGGTACTGAACGATCACATCCTTCACCAGAATTTTCGAATTTTCCTCACCGAGTCCGATCAGGCCTCCGGTACTCACCTTGGATGTCACCACCGGATAAAACAGCTTCAGATTTTCCACTGTCAGATTGTTTCTTACAGTGCCAAACAGACCTGCGCTTTCTGTATCCTGATTCGGGTGAATTTCTAGGTTTTCCGCAAAAAAAGCATTTCCCTTGTAATACAGGGCAAACTGCGGCTCCACCGGAAGGAAGCAGCCTTGCGTTGTCTCGTCTCCCACAGCCTGAGAACCAGCCTGAGAACCATTTTGTCTGTAATAATAGGGGGTTACTCCTTCTTCCGTCTTTTTAAGTCCGGTAAAGCCGTTGCCAAAGCCGTGAATCGTTGCCACGTTTTTACGGAACTCTGTCCAGGACACATCCTTTAACTGCTCTGCCATATAGCATTTGCCTTCGGTGTTGTTTTTATCGTTCACAGCTTGAATTCCCAATTTGGAAGCAGATGGATAAAACTGCGACACCCGGTAATCCAAATTTTCCAGATGACGGGCATTGGCAATGGTCACGCCATTTGCTTTTTTGTCCTGAAACAGGCTGTTTTCCTGATATACCGTGGTTGTCTGATAGGGTTTTGTCTGACCTTTGGCGTAAATTTCGGCATAGACGCGCACATTTTCGCCCGGGATCATTCTGTTTGTATCACTCCAGTTAGATAGAGACAGATCGGTGTTTAAATCTGCAAACCGAGTACCCTTTGCCGTGATATCGTCCAAAATCCAGTAGTGCTTCTGACTTACGCTATCCTTGCTGTAGCGGACCGCACTCGATACGGTACTCGATGTCAGGTCGACATAGGCCTTTGCTCCGCTGTCAACGCCCTCGATCCAGAGCTTCAGATCGTATTTTCGGGTTGGATAACTGATATTTGGGTCAGTGACGACCGCATAAAGAACTTCCTCATTTTTTAATTCCAAAGAAATGGAATCAATCTTCGTATCGTCCGTGCGATTGTCGTCCTCTGTGCGGGCACCGCCATAATATCCCACCGGACAGGCATGATTTGCAAAGTCCGGATTGGTTCCTGTAAAGGATTCGCGTTTTGAGGCACTTACTGCTGCCTCATTCAGGGCATTCTCCGTATAGTCACCTTCTACAAACTCATAGGTATCCGAATACCATACCGCGCGGACAGAACCGTTTTTCGGCTCATAAAAGATCAGATAATTACCGCCGATTCGCACGGTATCATCGATGGAACCGAAGGGCAGCAGGCGCTCACGGATATTCTCGTTTTCATTGACGGTCGAATTTTTTGCTGTATATCGGATGCAGTACAGATCGGTTGCATCTGCAGTCACATCCGTATTGCCCCCTGTTCCAGTTCCGACAGAACCGCTCTCCGTCCCCGCTTCACTCGAAGAAGAATTTTCCTCTCCGGTTCCGGCACCTCGGTGCTTCTCTTCTACCTTCGTCCCAAGCTTGTTTCTTTTATCATCATCCGAGTTGAAGTTGCCATTTAAGAGGCGCTCCATAGTTCCGTTGGATTTTTCCAGGCTGAGGCGGTTCTGGGCTGCCAGAAAGATTTCCTTTGCAGTCTGATCCATTTCCAATCGCCGGAGGCTTTTTTGATAGCGGATCACTGCAACAAAAGAAACGCCGGCAAGGATCATGATGATCGCAACGACCACCAATAATTCCGCCAGCGTAAACCCACTCTTTCTGTTCCGGTTATTTTTTGCATTTTTCATGTTAGTTTCCCTCCAGATTGACGGCTCTTATTTTTAATTCCGACAGTTCTGCCGCCGGAGTCTGAGTGTTCTCTCCTGTTTCCTTCTGTCGTTTCTCATATACTCCGAGGTTTGTTATGATAAAACAGCCATCTTCATAGCTGCAGCTATCAAACGTTGTATAGAACTTATTTGCCATAGCTCCGGATGATAGGAGCGGAAAAAAAACTCCCGTGTATGTTTCCGACTCGGTGTCGGAGCTGTTCTCCGCGCCAGATCCTGCGTCCGCTTCATTCTCAGCTGCATATACCTTGCAAATTCCTAATTTATCTGTGGAACGAAGAGAAAACCAGATTCCGTTCTTTTCACTTAAAATGCGAGGGTTTTTTGAAGATCCATCGATTTCCAGTGCTCCGGCCAGTTCGTTTGTTACCAGCTCCACTGTAGTCACAAGCACCTGCTGAGCTTCTGCCTTTGCCGTGACCTTCTGGTAAACCTTTCTTACCACGGTCACACCACCGGTAACTAACAGGCCGATCATGGAAAGGATCAGGATCCCGGCCAATAACTCGGTCAGGGTCATACCTGCCTCAGAGCGCAGGCGTTCCGGATGCAGCCATGAACATGGAAGATTCCGGCTTTTCGCTTTTAATATTCTGTTTTTGATCGATCCGCCTCTCAAAAATCCTTCCTTCATGCCGCACTCCTGTTTTTTAGATTTCCCGTTTTCCTTTTTCCTGTTTTCGTGTTTTTCTGTTTTCGTGTTTTTTTGTTTTCCTGTTTTTCTGTTTTCCTGTTTACTCTGATCGTTTATATCTCCTGATCTGTGTTGATCCGGAATCGCCTTGGTAGATGTTTACGTTATAACTGCCGGTCTCGGTTCCGTTTTCTGATATTCCGATATTCAAGGGAGCACTATTATCTGTATCCGTTATACTCAGAGTTTGATCCCGCTGTTCCGACTTGCTTTCCTCTTCCAGCGTATTTCGTCCCGTATAGTAGGCATCCATCTTCTTTTGTCCAAGCTCCATCATGTGTTTGGAGGCCGTAAGTGCCGAGGCAAACATGGTCAGTCCCAGGGAGGCCACCAGCAATGCTGCCAAAAGTTCCGTCAATGACTCTCCTTTTTTTGAAGAGAGCCGACGCGCCATGTTCTTTCGTATCATGCTCTGTCCTCCTGTTTTTTACGATTCACTTGTCTCTGTCTTCACAGTCTTGATGGTTCCCTTCTGCCACTGAATCGTGGTCCATCGTGTTGTGGTGATGACATTCCATTCATCTGTCACAATGCCGTCTTCATCATCCTCGGTCTCATGCTGAATATCTACGTCCGTCTCCGTTTCTACCTTTGCAGGCACAGTCAGTACCCGTTTGCAGAGATCCTCCGGATGTTTTTTCACATCTGTAACGGCATCGGATATCACTGCCGTAATTCCGTAATCGGAATCCATGGTAAACTCCACCTTAGCCTGAAGCTTCTGGGCGGTTTGACCCTCCCCTTCTTGCGCGTCTTCGACATTCACCGATATCATAAATACCCTGCTTTTGTCTTTGGACTCACTTCCCACATCTTCGTTGACAATTTCATTTTCAGAATCTGCGGATCCATCGTTTTTTTCGGAATCTCCGGAAGTTCCCGAGTCCGCCGAAGCATCGGAACCTTCCAGCTCATCGGTGTCTTCCGTTTCTTCTTCAGAGTCCTCATCCAAGCCCAAGGGGACATAATAGTTTATTACATAGGCTGCAAGCAAAGAAGCAGCCGATGAATCCGACGAATCGATTTTCTGCCAGCTATTTTCATCCGACAGAGTTCCATCTTTCCCTAGAAAATAATAGGTAACATCATCCCAGTTATTATATGAATTTTTCTCATCGATCACCTGAACTTCTTTAATCTTGATCGTATTTCCTGTATATTTCAGTTCATCCCGCAAAAATGCCGCTGCCGATTCCACCGTGAAGCGTTTCTGGTCTGCTGCCGGAATCTGTTCCATCTTTCCGGCTGTGGCGGAGGCGGCTGCCAGGATCATGGAGGCTGCCACACCGCAAATCACAAAAAACAGAAGTGCCAACGAAAGGCTGGCGCCGTCCTCTTGTTTTAATCGGGTCACTGCTGCCATCTTCATCGATTACTCCTCAAGTACTGCCTCTGCTGCCGTCTCCAAGTCGGAACGCTCCAGGTTCGATACATCTGCTCCGGCAAGACCGCCTGCAGGTTTTTTCTGCTCTGTCTTGGTCGTCAAGCCTTCCGCTGTATCTGCATCGTAGGTGGTCTCGTAGTCTGTCATCAGGAAGGTTACGGACACTTCGTCTGTGATCACATTGTCCACGTGGTCAGCATCGGTCCGAGAGCTGCTGGAAAAGCTCACGTCATGGATCATGGTGCGAAAGGCGCCGTTTAAGATCTGCGTCATCATGGCTGTGGCTGTATCGTAATCCTTGGCACGGAAGGTCACGGTGACATTTCTGCGCACTGTGGTATCGGTTGTTTCCGGTTCGGAAAACTGGAAGTCAAAATCATAGGCATTGCCAAAGATCAGGTTTAACTCATCTGCCACCTCTTTGAAATTGTTATAGGTGGGGACGATGGGAAGCCCCGCAGCCTGATTTTTTGCGATCTCTGTCTGCATTTCCTGAATTTTCATTGCCTTGACTTGCTCTAAAGCCAGCTCATTTTCAATGGCAGTCGTATCGGCTGCCTGGATACGAAGCTCCAGAGGATGATAGATTTTTGCATACCATAAACCCAGAATTGCCAGGACAGCCAGAAACAGCAGTACAATTTTTTCCGTTCTCGTCAATACATAATTCATCAAAAATTTCATGACTGCGGCTCACTCTCCTCCGGTAAATTAAAATAAACAGCCAGGGTCGCGTTCACTTCCTTATTCATGGCCAGGTTCAAAGCCTCTGCCTCATCGTCCACCTTGCCTGGGGTTGCCTCCAGGGAGACAGACACATATCGGACGCGCTCATCCTCTTCGATTTCCTGAACCAGATGGGTCAAAATGGTTCCGCGCGGCAGAACGCAGTTAATATCCATGCGATCCCCGCTGATATTTACCGTGGAAATGCTCTGGCAAAGCGGGAACACTCGCGTTTTTAAAGTATCAAAGACATCTTCACGGCTTGGCACTGCCCGCTCTTCCTCTGTCAGATAGGAACTTCCATAATGGGCATATTCAATCTGTACCTCGTCCATGATGGTGTTATCGGCCTTGATCATCTCCAGATCCGCCTGCATATCGCGGTAAATCGCTTCTGCCTGATCTGCCTCCCACATCGGTCTCAATACTCCATACTGGACAAAGAAATATACCAGAACCCAGAACATGCCAAACAGCACCAGCTGTGCTGCAATAATGCCCTTGTTTAGTTCACGTTGGTACAGATTCATGCGCCGCTTTGACGGATATCTGCCGCGCCCGATCTGTACATTTGCAACTGCAGCCAAATCTGCCACTTTTCTTTCCTCCTTTTATCCTTGATGTACTCTCGGAATCTCTTTTACAGGAGCACTCCATATGCCTGCGGACTGTCGAGATAATCCGTTATGAGCTCCTCATCGATGGTTTGGATCATGCTTTCCATCGGTTTCATAGGAAGATCAATCGTCTCTCCAATCGTTTGGATCAGATTATCATACCGAGATCCGCCACCATAATAATAAATACTGTCTATGGTATTGTCCGCATTGTTGAAGCTGTAGAAGTTCAAAACACGCATGACCTGTACGGCAAGGGAATGGTAATAATCATCCAGGGTACGTTCCAAAGACTCCTCGTCCTCATCATTCCAGAAATGATCATCCACATCCAGTCCCAGCCTTTCGATGGTCTGAGGGTCGCGATCATGGATCAGCTCGATTTCCTCACACCCCGGTTCCAGGGTACGGGTGATATCATAAACACCCTTGCGGAAGAAATGTACGCGGATTGCCTTGGTTCCAAGGTCTAACAGGGCATAATCCTTCTCGCTGCTGCCCGGTACCGTCTCCAGGATCTGCTCGAGCCCCACCACGGCCGGAACCAGTCCTACTAACTTCAGCTTTGCCATTTTTGCCAGCTTCTGGAAGGTCTGACACAATTCTTTTCTGCAAGCCGCAGCCAGGATATCCAGCTGCTCTTCGGTACGCTCGATCACAACATAATCGTACTGATACGCATTCATCTGATCTCCCGTGTAATCCTGGAATTCATAAGGGAGATTCAGCTTCAGCTGCTCGGTCGTCATCAACGGAAGCTTAAACCGTCTCACATAAGTATCCTCCTGGCGAAGGACAAAGACTGCATTTTTGCAGCGAATTCCTTTTTTCTTTAATACCTCCCGGATGATGTCCGCATACAGCTTCATGTTATCGGAACCATCGACTTCAATTCGCTCAGAGATGTATTCGCACAGGTCCTGTCCTTCCGTATATGCAATTTTGATGCGGTAATGACCGATTTCAATTCCCAAACACTTTTTCATACAAAATTCTCCCGTTTAAAACAATCCGGTATACCACCGGGTGATCTGTCCTCCATATAATAACATAAAAAAACAGGCTGCTGCAATAGAAGGCCCAAAGGGAAGACGTTTTTCCTGACGTACAAACGCAAAAAATAACCCCAGAAGGCAGCTTAGGATCAGGTAAAACAAAATCTCCCAGGCCGAGCTCAGATAAAGTCCGGTCATAAAAAACAGCTTGATGTCACCGCCGCCCAGGCTTTCCTTTCCGGTCAATCGGTCAAAAAGCAAGGACAAAAGAAGCATGCCTCCGCCTAAGGCTGTGCCCATGGCCAGTCCCTTAAAAATACAGGAAAGCGGATCCGGCAAAAACAAAGCCGTGACCAGAAAGATCACACAGCCTGCGATCTGCAGTCGATCCGGAATGATCCACTCGTGAAGATCTGTCAGCGTCAGGGTAAGAAGCACCACCCAGAGAAGGATGGCCCGCAAGGCCAAAATCGACAAATCATAGCGGTAAACCACCAGACAGCAGGCAAGTCCGGATATAAGCTCCACGATCGTAGATTCCACCGGAACCTTCGCCTTGCAGTAGCGGCATCTTCCTTTTAAAAGGATCCAGGAGAGCACCGGAACCAGATCCAAAACGCCCAGCACATGTTTGCAATGATCACAATGAGAACGCCCGGCAAAGATCGGTTCCCCGGTTAAAAGCCGTCCCGCCATACAATCTGCAAAGCTTCCAAGGCAGCAGCCAAGAAGGAAGGTGAGGGTTAGGATGTAGGCGGTGAGGATGAAGGTAATGTGTAACATAGGCACTCAACAATTCCTCCTGGGTTAGTTTGATGTAGGGTTGTAATTATAAGAAATCAGTCTGGAAAGTTCAGCGGCTTCTTCGGATGACATCTCTATAGATCCAGAACTATGGCCTCCGGGTTTAATTTTGAAAAACTGTATCGAAACCTTGCAGTCTTCTCCATTGTTGTAAGTCACAGCATAATTGCTTCCATTCGTGCCTTTGTCTTTTTGATCAGTAGAAATAGTGAGCACTGTTTCTTCTTGTGTCAAAGTAGTGTAACCATGATCAACAATAATCGTGCCATCCGGCTTCGTAATAAAATAACCAATTTCGTAACTATAACCATTCTGCATTTGAGCCAACAACGTCGAACAAGTGGCATCTGTCATGGCACCAACCACCAGCTGCTGCCCGGTATTTAATATAGCATCAATGGAGTTCGGTATTGCACTGGCCGGCCAGGAAGCAACCGAAGATTTATTCTGCAATGTTAACTTACCATTATCAATATGCCATTGATAATCATTTTTTATTGTATAGCCCCCCCAGTTCAATAACACACTCTGCTTATCCTCTTCGTAAATAACCTCACAGTCTCCTTCTGCTCTGGCATCTCCCTGCCAGCGAAGCTTATCCGATGATGTGATTCCTGCAATATTCACATTGGAGGTCTGCCAGCCATTCACCTTCTGTTTGAGCTGCACCATCTTACTATAACGATGGGCAGTTGCATCATAGGTCGAGCCATCCGCATGATTTTCCGTGATCGCATCGCTCATGACCTCCGAATAAGCCGACCGGACATTGGCAATGTCTGTTGCCTCCCTTGCCTTTTCCATCTGCCCGGAAAAAATCGGGATGCTCACACCGACCAGCACGCCGATGATAGCCACTACTACCAAAAGTTCTGCGAGTGTAAATCCATACCTATTTTTTTCCATACATATTCTCTCTTTCCAACAGAACATCCCCCGTGTATGTCACTTTCGTGATTCATATCGTATGATTCCGTATTTTATCACCATACAGGCTAAATTTCAAGTTTCTATGGAAAGTCTTTGTTATGTTAATTCATCTTAAATAGCAAAAAAGCAAAAACAGACAGATATATTTTCTGTCTGTTTTTTGTAATCCTGATATTTTATTGTCAGTCTGTCGTTTTCTCGTATTTTTCGATGATACATCGATGTTCTTTGCTGCTTTTATCATAGTTGATTCCGACCAGAAGCAGATCACCGGTGTAATCCAGTATTGACTCCGGATATCTTTTATTTTTGATTTGCTGCAAAGCTGTTTCTGCATTCTTATTCCACTTTAATTCTACTACCAGAGCTGGATATGTGCTCTTACACTCCGGCTTTGGAAGAAATACAAAGTCAGCAAATCCTCGGCCTGTCGGCAGCTCTCTGACAGGTTTAAAATAATATTGCATTGCGCTAAGATAAGCAATTGAAATGACACCGCTTAAAGAGCTTTCGTTATTATATTGGATCGCGGACGCATATTCCATGTGGATTTTTTCAATCTGAGCAGCAACTGCTTCTCCATTCATGTCCAGCGTATCATCTAACAGATTTTCCGATTCCTGTTGGAACTTTATCATTTCATTCCAGGCGCGACTATGAACCGCAGCTGTAAGTTCCTGCCTGATTTCCTCATTCGGCACAAAGGCAGTTCTTCGATCTTGATTATAGCCAAGATAACCCAGATGAATCATATAGGTCAGCACGTCGTCCTTATTTGTAAAGTTTGCCGCGTCGTTCTTAAATGTAACCGTATTCACTGGCACCTCTGCACCGGAAAGCAACTCAATGATGGCTGATTTAAGTCCATCATAATTCATATTAATCAGCGGAACAATCGCATCGTAAGAGGCGGTTTCAGACCAATAGCTCTTAAATTCTCCCCGCAGCATCACACTGACAACCGCTTTCGGATTGTAAATCGGACAGTCCTTTAGCAAATATCCATCATACCATCTTTTTACTTTGTCAAAATCCTGTTGATACTTCTTGGCCAACGTTCTGACCTCTTCCTCCGTAAATCCAATATAGGGTGCCAGTTTACTTGCACTCAGCATCGTGAACTCATCAAAATTATTCAGCGCTGACTGTGTCTTTTCTTTTTTTATAGGCAAAATCCCCGTCAAATAGGCCAGCTTAATATATTTTGTCGGTTCTGTGCCCTTAAACATCCCTCTCAGAAAACCAATGTATACATCCTGTACTTTCTGATTTGCTGCTTCATCGCGGATCAGAACATCCCATTCATCAATGATCACAATAAATTTATTTCCGGTTGCTGCATAGATTTGAGACAAAGCATCCGGCAAGGATCTTGTCCCATCCATCAGTATTCCCGGATAGTATTCTCGGAGTTCTGAAATCGTCTTTTCGGAAATATAAGAAACCACTTGCTCCGGACCGCCTGCAGGTTCCATACACCATTGAATATCCAGATGGATAACATCGTATTGGTTCAGATGTTTTTTAAAGTCTGCGCTTTTGCTGATTTCAAGTCCTGCAAACATAGCTTCCGAATCACAGCCGCGGCTGTAATAAGCTGTGAGCATATTCGCTGTGATGGATTTTCCGAATCGTCTCGGTCGACTGTTGCAAATATATGCCTGCAGTGTGTTTAACACGCAATTGGTATAGTTGATCAGTCCGCTTTTGTCCACATATATTTCGGAATTTAAAGCCACCTGAAACATCGAATTATCCGGGTTTACAAATATTCCCATAATTTCCGACTCCTTTCCCAGTGCATTGTTTCATAAATAACTGGCCTAATCACGCAGAATTCAGATCCAAGTGTGCAGTTCAAAAAACGTAGGCGTAGCGGGCTACACTTCCCGACCGCCCTGATCTGCCAGTCTTCCATCCTCCAAAAGGAAATACTGCTTTTCTCCGTCCTGTATCCAGCCGGTCATCATGGCACCGTCGGTGCCGAGATAATACCAGTTGTTGTTGTAAAAAATCCAGCCGGTTCGCATGTAGCCGTCTGCAGCGAAGTAGAACCAGCGGTCTGCTCCGCTATCGTTGATTAACTTCCAGCCAATCGCATATTCTCCACCGGTCAAACGGAAACGATAGAGGTTTACAGTACCGGACGTGCTGACGGATGCCGCGTTTGTTGCTGCCGTCCCGGACAGAATGACCGGGCTTACAGAGGGCAGGATCCAATAGCCGTTCACCCAGATCGCCCCAGGTGTTTTTTCATCTGCCAGTCTTACGGTTTCAGACTGCCAACTTCCGTCTGAGTTTTTCTTAAGGCTGTTTACAGAATCTCTGTCATGCTCGCCGGATCTATCGGAATCCGGGTTCGGATTTGGGGTCGGTTCCGGTTCCGGATTTGGTGTCGGTTCCGGGTTCACCTGTTTCTTTTCCTTATAGCTGATATCAAAGGTTCCGCTCCTCTTTGCCGTGATCCAGAAGCCATCCTCACAAAGTTCAAAAGACACCGGAACATTTTTCTCTGCATCTACGATCTCGTATTCATATCCATCCTTGTCAAGCCCTTCCGGATACGGAAGCAGATACCGTATAGAAGCTCCACTGGTAAAATACAGATCACTGTATTCCGATGCATTGGTATTCTCTTCCTTTGCAAGCAGAGCATGTTCTACGTGGATGAGGCCGCTTTCTCCTTCCTCTTCCTTTTCCGCACCAAAGAAGAGAACGGCATCCTTTCGCTCCTTATCCTTTAAATAAAACGGAGTATGACCCTCATTAAAGGTAAATGCACCGCTGATCTCAAAGCTTGCTCCCTGCTTGTAACCGACCAGGATATCGAAGGCTTCATAATATTTTCCCTCATAGAAAAGATAGAGCTTATACATGCCCGGTTTCTTCAGATCATCATCGTTCCAGGCTTTATACGCTTCTGTTTCTTCGTCTTTGGTATACAGTGCAGCTCCATCTGCAATAAGATCGCTTAATTGCTCTTCATCGGCCTGATAGAAGGTTACCTCGGAGTCTGAAACATCCAGATGATCGTCCTTTCCCAGTTCATAGAAGGTGTTTTTCGGTGCTTCGATGCTCTCGATCGCGTCGTCGCTTTCGCCCAGCTTATACTTATATCCGATCGATGCACAGCAGCAGTCCTCATCCTCTGTTCCGGACTTGTTGTCATAGATCCAGAAGTAAATCTCTTCCCTGGAAGAATTGGCGACTGTATAGCGCAGATAACCGTCCCCTTTTTCCGGATCATCCTTTAAGCTGCTGTATTTGTTGGTGCCTACCTGATAGCCGCCGGTGTAGATATCGATCTGATCTCCCACCTGAAGTTCGGTATCGGAGGTAAGCTCCTCTGTGGTACCGGCCCTGCACACCTTAATTTTTGACGGATCCAGTCCCATGTTTTTATGGAGCACATAGATGCAAGCTTGCTTTCCGTCCTTTTTGATCTCTATGCCGGACGGATGTGCCGGATCCTCTGTATAGAGGGAATGACCGCCAAACCGAAAGAGGGTATCCTCTGTAAATCTTGCATCGTAGTCTTGATCGATCGTCATGATGATGCGGCTGACATAGTCCTTCCCCGCTTCAAAGGTATCTTCTGCCTGCATCTCGGTAAGCGTTCCGTTTTCCACGGCATACCAGCCGGTTTTTTTTGTCGTTCGAATGCCGACCTTTACAGCCACCGGACTGTCGACGTCGTACTTCTCAGCATAGACATTCAGGCAGTTTCTAAGCTGGTCAGCAGCCTTGGCTGCCGTATAGGTGGTCTCTGTCCCATCTGCATTGTAGCAGGGAAGAAGGATTCCGTATCGATATTTTGCAAAACCGCTCATGTCTACGTACTGCTCGCCGATGACATTGGTGGCTTTTTTTGCGTCCTCCTGATTCACAATCTTCACGAAGGTAGTTTTCGTGCGGATTTCTCCGTCATCGTGCAGGGCACTTACTGTCAGGGCATAGTAATGATCCCTTGGAAGCTTTGAAACATCCCAGATATCACCGTAATAGCTTCCGGACTTGTCTTCTCCTGCATACTGACTGTCGCGCTGATAGGTCGGACGCACATTTTCATAGATCGTGATCCACTGCAATTCATTGTCTGTTAAGACAGGCGAGCCATCCGCTTTGAGGATATTGCCTTCTTTCGAAAGCGTATAATCCTGCGCATCGGTTCCAAGATCGTAGGCTCTGGCTGTCAGAGTCAGGGCTGCGTATCCGGTTTTTTGCACGGTTTCAGCATCAAAGGTAACGTTGATTGGTATGTAGGAGGCTGCCTTTACTGCCAGACCGGCTTTGTTTACCTGTGCCGGTTTTCTTATGACAAGGGCATCCTTATCCGCTGCCGCTGCAATTTCGGTCTGGTTGATATAAAAATCGGCCACATCATAAAATACGCTGTCCGTATCACCAATGCCCCAGATCTTGACAAAAAATCTTCCGCCTTTTGCAAAATCCGTTTTGGATTCGTCGGTGAAGGTCAAATCAAAGATTTCAGACTCACCGCCGTCTATCTTATGCTGATTTCCTTCGTTATAATAAACAAAATGTTTATTCTCATCCACATAGGAGTTTAAATCAACTTCCCCCGGCTTTGGTGCAGACGTATCCTCTCCATTCAAGGCTGCCGCGTCAAATTCCGCGGGTTCTAAGCTGTGGTTTGTCACCTTCACTTTTACCGTCACACTGCCGTCAGCATCCATGATGATATTGTGATTCTCCGACATCTCCAGGGAAAAAACAGCCGGACGACCCGCTTCCTCATCGTAACTAAAGAGGGGATCCGATGCATGACCGGACGGATAAAAAACGGAAGGGTTTGCGTAGGTGCAGGAAGCCTTGATATAATCAGCAAGTTCCTTGGCACTCACCTCGTAGTCCTGATTCTTATCGGCAGAAAAGACATCATATTCTGCATTTTTCCGGTAATATCCGAGGGCGCAGCCAAAGGCCTCGATCAGCTGGCCGCTGTCGGTCTGCATGCTGGTCTCATAGGGAGATGCTGCTGCATAAATGTAATATTCCGTCTTCTGATCATTTACCTTATCTGCCTGACTGGCGGTTGCTGTACGCACTGTTTTTGTAACTGAGTCCGCCGCATTCTCTGTATTTGCTTTTGCCGACTTAAAATCGCGTACAAAGGACTGCATCGCCTGATCGGCTTCCTCTTGTGCCTGCTTCATCACCTTCTGCTCATAATCCGCCGCATCACCTGTCTGGGTTTCCATTTCATCTAAGCCGGTCGGCATGATCATGCCGCCGGAAAAGCAGCTGTCAAAGAGCAGCACTACCTTGCCGTGCAGCTTGCTTACATGGTTCTTTAATTCCTGGGCCGTAATGCTGTTATCACCGCCAAGACTTAATTCAGAGGTTCCGTCCAGGGTATAACTTCCATGGCCGGAGTAAGCAATCAGAGTCATCTCGTTTTCTTCGTCCGCTGCATACTCATCGATGCACTCCCAGATTTGCTGCTTGAACATGGACTTTGATGCTTCGGAATCCGCTTCCACTGCCGGGATCGGAAAGATCACAACATCCTCTTCCTGAAACTGATTCGTTCTAAGCAAGGCCAGCTGCAGTGCCTCTGCATCATGCACCGGAACGCTGCCGAGGGACGGATCTCCGTCCATGGCAATAATCAGTGCCTTTGCTTTTTTTCCTGTTTTTGCGGCCGCTTCCGTTAAAGCCACATAGGCTCCATGGGGTTTTCGGATCTTCAGCTTGAACATACCTCCATGCAGGTTTGCATCCGCAAATTTCACCCATTCAGAATCGTCCTGTTCAGGATCTTCGATATAATATACCGGTTCTGTAAAGCGATCTCCGTTTCCAAACACCAGGTCAGCACTGATATAGAAATCATCGTCCGCAAAACCATCGACATAAAATTTCAGCTTGTCCTCACCGTCAATGACTGTGATCAAAACAGATAAAACCTTTGCTCCGTAATACGTGTTTCCATCCCGCTCGCACTGATACGATTCAGCCAAAACCTCCACAATGCTCTTATAATCCTTGGTAACCGTAAATTCCTTCTGCTTATGAGCTACCGAAGTGTAGAGAAAGGTAAAGGAATCCCCCGAATAATGTGCTTTGAAGTTACTGATCGTTGCCTTTCGCTTCGTTTCGGTTGTAGTGTCGGTGTCGGAATCCGCATTATCTTCGTCTTCATCGTCTTCTTCATCCTCATCGAGGGCATCATCGGAACGAAGTTCGATCTCGTCAGTATCAAGGGAAACATCCTGAACATCCTCGCTTAAGTCGAGGGGCATATCCTCATCGGCAAGGCCGAAGGGATTTCTTTTCGTCTCCGGATCTGATTTCGGTGTTGTTTCTGGTGTTGTTTCCGTTTTGGATCCTGATGTTGTTTCTGATTTGGATTCTGAATCCAGATCTGACTTGGAATCTGCATCCGTGCTCGATTCTTCCCTATCATCAGGTTCCTGATCTGTTTTATCTTCCAATCCGTTTTCGGTTTTTCCTTCGGAGTTACTATCCGGCTCTTTCTCGGATCCTGACTCTGTTTTTTCTTCCGAATCGAAGTTAGTCTCGTTTCCGGTTTTATCTATTGTTGTATCATCTGTCTTATCTTCTGTTTTATCGTTATCTTCGGTTGTATCATCCTTTGTTGTATCTTCTGCTTTATCTGCTTTATCTTCTTTATTTTCTTTGTTTTCTTCGTCTTCTTTGTCTTCTGCCTTATTCTCTGTCTTGTCTTCCTTATTTTCTTTGTCTTCTGTTGTATCCTCTGTCTTGTCTTTTGTTTCAGTATCTACTTTATCTTTTGTTTCAGTTCCTGCCTCTTTTTTAGTTTCTGTTCCGTTTTCAGTATCTGTTTCGTTTTCAGCTACGGCTTCGGCTTTTGGCTCTTCTTTCGGATTTCCTGATTCCAGTTTTTCCGACAGACCCTGATTCTCGGCTTCGGCCGCATAGACCGTCATTCCAAATCCAGCTGTGGATGCCTGTGAAGCAATCATGCTAAGGCTGATCACGGCTGCCGCAAACCTTTTGAAGTACAGCCTGTTTTTCCTCATGCTTTTTCTCCTCTCCCCTGTCATGAAAAGCTACTCCTTGGTTGCTGTTCCCCAAAGCTTTCCTTCCTTATAATGCTTTCTGCAAAGTGCAACATAGCTTTCATTCGATCCGAGCATGATCTGGGCACCCTCTCGGACGATCTTGCCGTTAGCATACCGTGTGTTACACTGGGCGCGTTTTCCGCACCAGCAGACCGTCGGCACCTCCTCGATCACATCGGCAATCTCCATCAGGCGTTCTGATCCGGGAAAAAGACGGTTTTGAAAGTCCGTGCGCAGGCCGTAGCAAAGCACCGGAATATCATAAAAATCCACAAGATCCGAGAACGCATCCACTTCCTTTGCCATAAGAAACTGTGCCTCATCTACCAGGACGGCACTGACCTGTTTTCCGTGATACAGACAGCTGCCGCTTCCTTTCATCCACGTTCCTGCAATCTCCTGTAAAAAATGATCCACATATTCTGCCGGAGCAGAAAGGCCGATCCGGGAGCAGATCTTCTGTTCTCCGTCCCGATTGTCGGTTCTTGGCTTTAAGAGAACCGCATACTGCCCTCGCTCCTCATAGTTATACCGCACCATCAGGATATTGGCCGACTTGGAGCTGCCCATGGCTCCGTAGCGAAAATATAATTTTGCCATCCGAAATACCTCATTTTTTTCTGGATTTTCTCTTTTATGACAGCCTTACCGCCAGCATGGTCAGGTCATCAAACTGCGGTGCAGCACCTGCAAACCGGTCTACGCTCGCCTTCATATTGGTAAGAAGGTCTTTCGGGTCGGCGTCCGGTGCCTTGTTGAGTTCCTCAAGGATGCGATCTGTACCGAAGAATTTCTGTGATTCATCAGAGGCTTCTGCAAGGCCGTCCGTATACACAAAAAGCGTACCTCCACGTTCCAGCTTGAAGTGATATTCTTTATAGGAAATTCCCTCCATGACTCCTACCGGAAGTCCGTGCGGATCCTTGAAGAGTTCAAACTGACCGTCTGCTTTTTTGAGCATCGGATACTCATGTCCTGCGTTTGCGGCCACGATCTCTCCGGTGGAAAGGGTCAAAATGCCAAACCAGACTGTCACAAACATACTGGACTGATTGTGCTGGACGATCATCCTATTTGCCTCCTCCAGGACTGCCTTCGGGGAAGCACCCATGATCGCAAAATTGTGGATCACGATCTTGGAGATCATCATAAACAGGGCAGCCGGAATGCCTTTATCGGAAACATCAGCGATGACCAGCCCCAGGTGATCGTGATCGATCATGAAAAAGTCGTAAAAATCGCCGCCGACTGCTTTTGCGGGGGTCATGGAGCCGTAAATGCTAAAGCGTTCATCCTGCGGGAAATTGCTCGGAATCGCATCCTTCTGAATCTGCGTAGCCAAAGTCAGCTCCGCTTTTCCCTTTTCGCGTTCTACCGTCATCTGGCGGATATTTTCCATATTGCGAATGGTGTCCTCCTCCATCTTTTCGATGGAGATGCCAAGAGCATGAAGCTCTGAGATCGTGCTCAGCTCAGAAAGCTTCAGTTCGTGATTGCGGCTGTTTTCGTTCGCGAAGCGCTCTGCCTCAAGTGCCAGCTGGCGCACCGGCTTTACAAACTGGCGCCGCAGATAAACTGCCGTTCCGATCGATACCAAAACCGAAAGAACCAGGACAACCGCAGCAACCTCCCGCAGATAGCGGTAGCGTCCCACAGTAAGCTCCTTCATCGGCCTCTGGACACAGAGGATCGCAGACACTGAGCCGTCGGATGCATGAACCGGGATCAGGGAGGTGATATGGGGATCCTTCCCGCCCAGATCCTTCAACCGGTAAATGGTGCCACGCTCCAGCCCGTTTTCGTAGATATCCCGGTAGATGGAACGATATTCCTCGTTTGTCGTGTTTCTTTTATAGCCAACCTCCCAGGGCGTATATCCGCTCTCCGCAGACGGGACGTTAAAAACCGACTGAAAGCTGTTGTAATCCGTCTGATCCACAGCGATCACATAGATCAACGTAACCTCCTGCGTCTTGCAAAGCAGCTGCAGCTGTTTTAATTCTGCCTGATAATCCCTGTCATTTCCGCCGGATTCCAGAAATTCTTCGATCCTGTCCCCACTCACGACAGAAGCTGCGGTTTCCGCTGTCTGAAATGCAGAATCGTTGTAGCTCCTCGTCAGAGAGTCTGTAAAAAGCGCATAACCGATTGCGCTGACGATCACACTGAAGGTCAGGAGGATCAAAACGTTTCTGCTGATGATCCGAAATGATAAGCTTCGTGTGCTGTACTTGTTTTTTCCCATGTTTCTTCCATCTTTCTTTCCTGTGATCTGCCTTAAAACAGATTGCAGGTTTGTATCTTTATTCATTCAGGCAAAGGATTTCTGCCCCTTAAGCCTGTGTATGATGATACCATATTGCGAAAGAAATCTCAATGCAGCTTTTCGTAAAATCATTGGTCAGGTACAAAAAAAGAATGTGCCGAAGCACATTCTTTTTTTGTATTTGCACGATCTTACTCTACGAAGGTTCCGTCCTTGATCTGCTCTACGATATCCAGATACTGGCTTTGGATATCGTCAGAAACTGCACTGGAGAAGGTACCTACGCTTAAGCAGCCGTTGCTTAAATCGCCGTATACGGTCTTGTTTCCGAAGCTGCCGTTTTCGATATCATCCATACAGGTCTTTACCAGAGCTGCATTGTCGGTAACAACGGAGCAGATGATCACGCTGTCATCTGCACTGCCGAGATCACCAGGCTGACCGATATCGTATCTGCCCTCTTCTCCTGCCAGTGCCTCTCTTGCTCCGGTATCTACTGCGGATGCATCACCAAACATAACGTCTACATCATAGGTGGTTACCATGGAAGCTGCGATCTCCTTACCCTTTGCGGTATCGCTGAAGGAGCCTGCATATGCGGAAGAAACCTTGATATCCGGGTTTACCTTCTGAGCAGCCTTCTCGTAGCACTCTACTTTTTCCTTGGTGGTATCAAGCTCCATACCGCCGATGAAACCGATGTTGTTTGTCTTGCTCATAAGGCCTGCTAAAGCACCTGCCATATAGCCGATCTGCTTTGCGTCCGGAAGAATGGACTGAATGTTATCGGTCTCAACCGTTCCGTTTAACAGTGCGAATTTTACTTCCGGATATTCCTCTGCAACCTGCTGTACTGCGTCGGTATATTGATTGCCCGGTGCAAAGATCAGGTCGTAGCCAAGCTCTGCGTAATCGGTCATAACGGTTGCATAGTCTGAGGTTGCAACGTTATCGGTATAAACGGTTTCCCAGCCTTTTTCTTCTGCTGCATCCAGCATAGCCTGATAACAGCTTGCGCCCCATCCGCCGTCGGATACGGAGGTATCGGCGATCATGGCAACCTTATAGCCGCCCTCTTTTGCTGCTGCCTCACTGCCCTCTTCCTTTGCTGCCTCACTGGTTTCGCCGGAAGCCTGGGTTCCTTCTGCTGCGGTTGTCTCTGTCTTAGCAGAGCCGCCGCAGCCGGTCAGGCCTGCTGCAAGAACTGCCACCATTGCTGCGGATGCCACTCTCATACCTGTTTTCTTCATAACTTATCCTCCTCAAATTCATTTATCTATCACAAAGATCCTCTCTCTTTTAACAGAAAAGACCCGGATATTCTTCCTCTGTTCCTATCGTTCTTCTCTGTAATACGGCTGTCCGTTTGCCTTCGGTCCGCTCTTTTTGATTCCAAAGAATGCCAGCACGAAAAGTGTGCACAGATACGGGATCATCTGTAAGAGCTGATATGGCGTGGAAGGACTGATCAGCTGCAAACGGATCTGGAGTGCATCGCAGAAGCCAAACAGCAGACAGGCCATCAAAACACCGCTCGGCATCCACCGACCGAAGATGACCGCTGACAAGGCGATAAATCCACGTCCGGCTACGATACCCTCAGAATAGGTGCTGGTGTAGCAGATCGTCAGGTAAGCACCGCCGATTCCGGCCATGGCTCCGCAGATCACGCAGGCGATATACTTCTGAAGCACCACGTTGATTCCCAGTGTTTCTGCTGCCTTTGGGAACTCACCGACTGCCTTAAAGTTCAGTCCGGCTTTCGTGCGGTTTAAAAATAAGGCAGTAAAAGGTACCATCAAATACGCGATATAGACCAACGGGCTTTGATCAAATACGATTTCTCCAAGAATCGGGATCTTGCTTAGAACCGGGATCGGCAAATTCTGCATAGCCACGCCCTGGATCAGGGTCGAAGTGTCTGAAAAGGAAAGACGATAAACAAAGGATGCCAATGCCGGTGCAAAAATATTGATTGCCATGCCGTATACCGTCTGCTCCGCGCAGAGGCTTATGGTACAAAAGGCGTAGATCATATTGGTTGCGATACCGGAAAGAGCTCCGGCAAGGATTCCGAGCCATGGATTCCCAGTCTGAAATCCCACCAGGAAACCGACAAGTGCTCCGATGGACATAATTCCGTCCAGACCGATATTTACCATACCGGCACGTTCCGAATAGGTTTCTGCAAGTGCTACAAGCAGGATCGGTGTCGCCATGCGCACAGTAGAAAGCAGCAGCTCAGTCAGAAAATTAATCGTGAAAAAAGATTCCATCAGCCCTTCGCCTCCTTTCTCTTTGTATGCATGATCATAAATTGCTTCACTGCCGGAAGTCTCAGGAGTGCAGTTCCGGCCACTGCAAAAATAATGACAAGTGCCTGAATGATATCAACCACGGAGCTCGGTACCTGCATTGCCGTCTGAAGAGTACTTGCACCCTTTCTTAAGACTGCAAAAATGCAGGCTACGATCGCGGTTCCGATCGGATTTAACTGAGCGATCAGCGCGATCGCAACACCGTCAAAACCAAAGCCGGAGCCAAAACCGCTCATCAGACGGTACTGTTTTCCGTGAAGCTCTATGCTGCCTCCGAGGCCGGCAATCGCGCCGGAAACAATGAAGGAGAACAGGATATAACGATTCACCGGGAAGCCATTGAAAAATGCGGCTGTTGCATTCATGCCGACCGCACGCAGCTTAAATCCCTTGGAGGTATCAAAGATATAGTAATACAGGATAATCGCCAGCAAGAAGGCCACCAGGATTCCCCAGTGTACCGGGAATTCCTTGGAGATGGAGGAGATCTTCATGCTGTCTGCCACAGCCACCGTCTGCGGTACGCTTCCGTCTCGCAGGAGGGTGGTATAAACATAACCCATAAACAGAGTCGCAACATAGTTCAACATGATGCTGACGATCATCTCGTTCAGACCTCTTGTGATCTTTAACACGCCCGGGATCGCGCCCCAGATACCGCCGGCCACGATTCCTGCAAGAATGCTTAAAAGCAGACCGCCGATACCGGCGTCTCCAAGGCAGGACGAAACAAAAATGCTGGTAACCGCTCCCATGATGAACTGTCCCTCTCCGCCGAGGTTAAACACACCGCATTTATAGGCAAACGCAGCTGCCAGACCGGTAAAGATCAGCGGGCTGGCGATCACGAGGGTCTGTCCGATTTTACGACTGCTCCCAAATGCTCCGGAAAACAGGTATCCGTATGCCTCAAGCGGATTTTTTCCGAGACACAGGATGATGATCCCGCCTACAAAAAAGGCGATCAGGATGGAAATGACCGGGATCAGGATCTTGATCAGATTGTCCTTTGCTTTCATGCCCTATGCCTCCTTTCCGGCCATAGCCAGTGATATTTCTTCGATCGGAGGATTCTCCCCCGAATAAATTCCCATGACCTTGCCCTCAAACATAACCAGGATCCGATCGGAAAGCTTTAATACCTCATCGAAATCGGCACTGATCAACAAGATTCCGCAGCCCTTGTCGCGTGCTTCGATCATTGTATCATGCACAAACTGAGAGGCGCCGATATCAAGTCCGCGGGTCGGATGGACCGCCACTAAAAGCTCCGGATGATTTTCCATCTCTCTGGCAAGGATGATCTTCTGCTGGTTTCCGCCGGAAAGGTTTCTGGCCTCCTGATCGATGGATGCGCAGCGGATATCGTTCTTTTTCTGAAGCTCCAGGGCAAATTTCCGGATTTCCTTCTTTTTAAGCAGGGCACCGTGAGCATAGGAAAACCGCGGCTCCTCCGTTGCCTTCAGCACCAGGTTTTCCTCTACCGTCATATTTCCTACCAGTCCCATCTTATTGCGATCCTCCGGGACATGGGAAACGTTTGAGAGGATAAAACCGTTTGGAGCGAACTGTGCAACCCTTTTTGAATTTAAATCCACCTCGCCGGCATCCGGTGCAATGACACCGGTAACCAGCTGAGCAAGCTGAGACTGTCCGTTTCCGTCGACACCGGCTATGCCAAGCACCTCTCCCTTTCCGATCGTAAGGCTGACGTCGTTTAAGCCGCTGTGCTTCTGATTTTTCTGATAGTCCACATGAACAAGCTTGAGTACATCGCTTCCCGGCTTTGTAACTTTTTTGTAAGAGCTTACCGTCATTTCGTGGCCGATCATCAGGTTTGCAAGCTGTACGGCATCCGTATCCCCGATATTTAAGGTCTGGATCGTCATGCCTGCACGAAGGATCGTCACGCGGTCGCTGATCGCCATAACCTCTCTCATCTTATGGGAAATGAAGATCACCGATTTCTGCTCTGCTGTAAGGCGTCTCATGATAGCAAACAGGCCTTCTACCTCCTGATCGGTAAGCGCAGCTGTCGGCTCATCCAAAATCAGAAGCTCCGCACCGCGGTAAAGCGCTTTCAGGATTTCAACCCTTTGCTGCTCTCCCACGGAAATCTCGCTGATCTGCTTATCCAGATCAACCTCTAATCCGTATTTCTCAGACAGCTCCAGGATTTCCTTCTGTAATTGTTCTTTTTTGATAAAAATGGATTTGTCCTTTTTTGTACCAAGAATGATGTTTTCAAATACGGTCATGGCCTCCACCAGCATAAAATGCTGATGCACCATACCAATTCCCATTTTTACTGCCGTTTTCGGCGAATCGATCCTTACCTTTTTCCCGTGCAGCCAGATGGATCCGGAAGTCGGCTGATAAAGTCCGATCAAAATATTCATCAGCGTACTCTTTCCGGCGCCGTTCTCACCCAGAAGTGTATGAACCTCGCCCTCGCGAATGGAGAGATTGATATTTCGGTTTGCATATACCGTACCAAACTGCTTTGTGATTTCTTCCATCCTCAGAAATTCCTTCATGATCGGCCTCCTTTTTTCTTTTTTCCGGTTTTGTTATACGAGACTAACAATCGTCCGTTACTTTGTGCCTTTGACACTCATAAAAAAAGAAGTGAATGGCTGAAAATCATGTTCAGCGATTCACTTCCTCGTAAATCAGATCTCATCTGTCCGCGAAAAGCCTTCCGGAAACTGTGACAATTATAATAATTCGATAGATTGTTGTCAATTTCCAGGCAGCTTTTCGAAACAAAATAAACCTTTCTTTTATTTTATCATTACATTTTCGATACTTCACTTAAGAATCTAAAGTTTTGATCGAATTTTCTCGATTTATTTTCGGAATGCACCGACCAATGCTTCCGCATCCTCGTAGTTCTGTGCCTTTAACTCCTTGATAAACCAGTCATCGATCCCATCCACTGCTGCCTTGAAGGAATCAATATCCAGATCCTCGTAGGCTGTGATGGTCACACCGTTTTTGCTGCTCCAGCGGTTCATGATCTCCTCGTCACCGGCGCGGTTGATCTCACGCTCATAGCGGGTTGCCAGGGCACCGCATTCGTCGATCACAGCCTGCTGCTCCGGAGTCAGGTTGTCATAGATTTTCTGGTTGATACAGAAGAAGAGACAGTCATAGTTTGCATTCCATAAGGAACAGTACGGCTGCACCTCCTGTACACTTGCCGCATCGATCGCCGGAAGCGGATTTTCCTGTCCCTCTACGGTCTTTTGCTGCAGTGCTGTATAGGTCTCGGACCAGTTCATGTTGGTGGCATCTGCGCCCCATCTCTTATAGCATTCCATAAGAAGGTTGCTTCCGGCCACGCGGATCTTTAAGTTTTTCATATCATCAACGGACTTGATCTCGCGCACACTGTTGGTGAGCTCACGGAACCCATTTTCCGCAATGCCCATGCAGTGAAGTCCATACTCACTTAAAATATCCTTTAACATCGCACCGGCTTCTCCGTCCAACATGGCATCCGCATCCTCCACCGAATCAAACAGATACGGCAGAGACACGACGTTGAAGCGAGGGTCAAAGGCTGAGTAGATGAGGTTGCTGTGCATGGAGATCTGAACCGGATCCCCATCGATCAGCGCCTGAATTCCCTCGGACTGGTTTCCGTTGGTCAGCTGGTCTGCCGCATAAACATTGACCTTAATCTTACCTCCGGTAGCTTTTTCTACCAACTCACCGAACTTTCTTCCGCCTTCTGCCCAGGTACTGGTCTCCGTGGTGGAGCAGGTAAAGTTCCAGGTCTGCTCTTCCCAGCCAAGGTCACTGTGATCCTCTACAGAATCTGCACCGATGGTACTGTCGGATTTTTCGGTAAAGGCAGCGATCAGCTCAGCGGCATCCTCGTAGCCCTGATTTTCCAGTTCCTTCTGATACCACTCAGCAACACCGGACACCGCATTCTTAAAGGAATCGATATCGATATCTTCGTACTGTGTGATCGTCACGCCGTTTGCATTCTTCCAGCGATCCATGATCTCTGCGTCACCGGCACGGTTGATGTAACGTTCATAATCGACTGCCTTCATACCGGCTTCATCCACAACCGCCTGCTGCTCCGGGGTCAGCTTATCATAGATTTCCTGGTTGATACAGAAGAAGAGGCAGTCATAGTTTGCATTCCATAAGGAGCAGTACGGCTGTACCTCCTGTACGCTTGCCGCATCGATTGCCGGAAGCGGATTTTCCTGTCCCTCTACCGTCTTTTGCTGCAGTGCCGTATAGGTCTCAGACCAGTTCATATTGGTGGCATCTGCGCCCCATCTCTTGTAGCATTCCATGAGCAGGTTGCTTCCTGCAACACGGATCTTTAAGTTTTTCATATCGTCGACGGACTTGATCTCGCGCACACTGTTGGTCAGCTCGCGGAAACCATTCTCGGCAATACCCATGCAGTGCAGTCCGTACTCACTTAAAATATCCTTTAACATCTCACCGGCTTTGCCGTCGAGCATGGTATCTGCCTCTTCCACAGAGCCAAACAGATACGGCAGGGATACCACGTTGAAGCGTGGGTCAAAGGCAGAGTAGATCAGGTTGCTGTGCATGGAAATCTGAACCGGATCTCCGTTCATCAGTGCCTGGATACCCTCAGACTGGTTTCCGTTGGTCAGCTGGTCTGCCGCATAGACATTGACCTTTACCTTGCCTCCGGTTGCCTTTTCCATGAGTTCGCCAAACTTTCTACCGCCCTCAGCCCAGGTACTGGTCTCCGTAGTCGAACAGGTAAAGTTCCAGGTCTGCTCTTCCCATCCAAGATCGCTGTAATCACCGATCTCGTCAAAATCCATGTTTTCACCGGCGGTATTTCCGCTTTCTGTCTGGCTGTCCGAAGCTGCAACAACGGTTCCGCTGTAGGAGCCGTCTGCCGCCATAGCCTTCGGAAGGAAGGTAGAAATGGACGGTACATAGGTGATCAGGAGAAGTACTGCCACGGATGCCACGATCATCGGCACAACTGCCCGGGAAATCTTTGGAATATCCACTTCCATGCCCTTTTTGAGCTTGACGGAAATGGCTACAAAGAGGTTTACGCCAACCGGCGGTGTTACCTGGCCGATCGCAAGGTTTACCGTTGCTACGATACCGAAGGCAACCACGTCATATCCCAGGTTTTTGCATACCGGGAGCATGATCGGAATGAAGATATACATGGCAGAGTTTGCATCGATGAAGCAGCCTGCAATCAAGAAGATCACATTCACGATCAGAAGGAAGGTGAACTGGTTGTGGGCAATGCTGCCGAGCAGATCGGAAGCTGCCTGCGCGATACCGAATTTTGTACATACAAAGGAAAACAGGGATGCACTTGCCACGATCAGCATGATGCCGCCTGTGGTCTTTCCGGACTCGACAAGGAGGCCGCGAAGATCCTTTAAGGTTACTTCCTTATAAATAAAAATACCGACAAACAAACCATATACAACGGATACTGCGGCTGCCTCCGTCGGAGTAAAGATACCGCCGTAAATACCACCCAGGATGATGACAGGCATCAAAAGTCCCCAGAATGCATCCTTAAATGCATCGAAACGCTCCTTTGCACTGGCACGCTTCTGGCTGGACTGGATGTTCTTCTTGCGTGCTTCAATCATAACCACGACGATCAGTGCCACACCCATCAGGATACCGGGAACAATACCTGCAGTAAACATATCTGCAATGGAAACACCGGTAATGGAAGCATAGACGACAAAGGCGATACTCGGCGGAATGACGATCGCAATCGAGCTTGCCGTTGCCATCAATGCCGCAGAGAAGGGTGCGGAAAATCCGCCCTGCTCGATCATGGCCGGGATCAGAACTGCACCAAGTGCCGCTACCGTAGCCGGACCGGAACCGGAGATTGCACCAAAGAAGCAGGCAACGATAACACAGACAATGGCAAGGCCGCCTCTTCTGTGTCCGACACAGGTATTTACAAACTTGATCAGGCGCTTGGAAATACCTGCCTTTGCCATGATATTACCAGACAGTACAAAGAACGGGATCGCAAGCAGCAAAAACTTGCTGATGCCGGAGTACATATTGGTAGCCACGATCGTTAAGGAGGTTCCGGAATACAGGATCGCACAGACAGAAGAAAGGCCCAGACAGATCCCGATCGGAATGCCCATGATCAGAAAGATAAAAAATGAAAGAAAGAGTACTGCACTGATCATTTGTCATCATCCTCCTTTTTGCATTGATCAAGATAAAATTCAATAAAATGCAGAATCATGCAGGCTGCACCGATCGGCACGAAGGACCAGAAGATCCATTCCGGCCAGTTTAACACGAAGGTACGCTTGCCGTTTTGCATCTGCGTAATAACCTTATCCAGGCCATACTTAAATAAAACCACCGTAAAGGCCACGGAAAGAATGGTATTCAGAAGAAGAAAAACCTTTCTTGTCTGTGCCGGAAGACGGTCGGTCAGAATGGTAAGGTTGACCAGCTCTCCTTCTCTGCAGGCGAGTGCTGCTGCAAGGAGGGTGATCAGAACGAAAACTGCAACGACCAACTCCTCGGTAAAGGACCAGGACTGGTGGATGACTTTTCGTGAAAATACATTGCCCACTGTCAGGATCAGGATCAGAACCGTTGCGATCTCAAGCACCAGTTTTTCCAGACCTGCCAGGGCATTCATGATTTTTTTGTAGGTTTTCATAACCTATAACCCCTTTCCTTTTGCGCTACCGTATACTACCTGTTTTACGAATTTTTGACATACAAAGGATCTGCTGTCGGCAGTCACCCTATGCATGAACCTGTTGCGATTATGGTTTTCAGACACCCTGCTTGCTTAAAGTCTGCTGTCGGCAGTCACCTTACGCATACGGGATTTCGAATAAAGGACAAAAAAAGTCCGTCCCCTTCAGGGACGGACATCTTCTCCTATTTTGAAACCACCCTGTTTCAATAAGAAACAGATACAAACAAGTGTACCGGTATCTTTTCATTGTATTTCTTTATCAATACGAACGAAATAATGATACACTATTTTAAAACCATCGTCAATTCTAAATTTTTCATAAACTAATTAAATCCGAAGAATTTCTGACTGATCTTGTAACCGGCAATGGAAACGGTACGGCCGCTCTTTCCGGGCAGGTTCATACTCTGACCGAGGAAGCCCCAGCGCAGACGCATATAAAGTGCCAGATCCTGCTCCCGCAGTTCCTCCCAGAGCTGTTTTTTCTTTGCCATGTTCTCATCGGTTCCGGACTTGATGGCAAGGATGGAACAGATCGTCATCATGATCTCCAGATAGCGCACCATATAATGGCGAAGCTTATGGTTGGTGATCTTTGCACTGTGATAATAGCCAAGCATCAGCTTTGTCACCAGAAGCTGCTGGTCAATACGCCCGATCATAACCTGTTCGTTGACCGACTGATCCTGTCTTCCGATAAAATACCGATAGAAATTCACATCCAGGTAATAGAAGGTCTTTACATACGGCAGCGGCTGGAACACGAAGATATTATCTACATAGAAGGTGTGCTTCGGCAGCTCTAATCCACACTCTCGAAGCATCTGAGTCCGGTAGATCACCGAATGCATGAGGATGTACTGTCCCAGCATAAATACCTTGACATCCTTCCAGGTGCAAAGCTGGCGTTTCGGTAAAGCCGTCCGGTACTGCATGACGCGCTTATGCTTTGCTCCCTGCTTCTCATATACAAAATTGGTGATCAGCATATCCAGTGTCTGCTCTCCCATCACGAAACTTCGCAGAGTTTCAAGCACTTCTTTATAAGCTTCTGCATTGACCCAGTCGTCACTGTCGACCACCTTAAAATAAATGCCGGTGGCTGCCCGAAGACCTGCATTCACCGCCTCGCCGTGTCCGCCGTTTTCCTGATGGATTGCCCGACAGATGCCCGGATACTTCGCCTCGTACTCATCCGCGATCAGGGCGGTATTGTCCTTGACAGAACCATCATCGACAATCAGGATCTCCACCTCATCACCGCCAGGAAGCAAAGACTCAATACAATTTCTCATATAGCTCTCTGAATTATAACAGGGAATTGCGATCGACAATAATTTCATGACTTCACAAAAACCTCCTTGGTTTTATAAAATGCCAGCGCAGCCAGGCACAGCCCAGCCGCTGCAAACGCATAGGCATACGAATTAGAAAACAGGTTCTGCATGACGGTTTGAAGCTGTGTAAAACACAGCGCAGCCGCATTGGCTCCCGCATGCAGAAAAAAGGCCGGCAAGAGAGACTTGCTCCAGGTACATACCAGTTCCAGACCGATGCCAAGCAAAAAGGCATAAATTCCCTGACTGACATTACCGTGATACAGGCCAAATACGGCCGCACCAAAAAGCATGGCCAAGACCGGCTCCATGTACTGCTGCAATGTTGTTCGCATCAAGCCGCGAAAGATCAGCTCTTCCGCTGCGGGTGTAAGAAATATTGTTACCACCGCACGAAAAAGAAGCGGGGCTTCATACAGGATGGCTCTGGTTTCTTCCCAGCCATGGGAAGCAGGAAGCAGCTCAAGAATCACGATATTCAAAAAAAGGCAGGCACCGACACCGGCCAGAAAGGAAAACAGACAGCCCCGTGCAACGACCTCTCTGCTTTTTTTTAAATTTCGTTTTTTCTTTTTCCTATAAGCAGCAAACAGAAACGGGAGCGCGAAAAGTGCCCCGCCCCCTGTAACAGCCAATGCATCCTGTATTTGAAATAGCGTACAGAAACAGGATGCAAGCTCCATACATACTTCATAAAAAACAAGCGGCCCGAGCAGACAAAGCGCTGTCTGCAGGCCCTGATGTTCTTTCCATCTCATGCCGATTCTCTTTGTTTACATTTTTGCAACATAGCCTAACTATACCATAAAACGGTTGCATTTTTCAAGCAAAAACACTATAATGAACCCAAACTAACCTGTCCGTGTTCTGATGTTTCTGCATAGTACGTCGCCTTTCGGACAGCACTAAGACATGATGTAGAGAAAGGATTCAAGCATATGGCAAAGAAAAGAATTGTTATGGCGCTTGGCCACGATGCCCTGGGAACCAATCTTCCGGAGCAGAAAAAGGCCGTGGCTTCTACGGCAAAATTAATTGCAGATTTCATCCAGAACGGCTGGCAGGTCGCAGTTGTACACAGCAACGCCCCGCAGGTCGGCATGATCCATACGGCTATGAATGAGCTTTGCTTCAACCATGAGGAGGAAGGTTATACTCCGGCTCCCATGTCTGTATGCTCTGCCATGAGCCAGGGCTACATTGGCTACGATCTTCAGAACGGGATTCGGTCTGCCCTGTTAAAACGCGGTATCTACAAACCGGTAGCTACCGTCCTCACGCAGGTGATGGTTGACCCTTACGATGAATCCTTCTATAATCCGGTCAAAAAGGTCGGCCGTTACATGACCAGAGAAGAAGCCGATGCCGAGGAGGCAAAGGGCAACTATGTAACCGAAGTCCCGGGCAAGGGCTGGCAGCGTATCGTGTCTGCTCCGAAGCCGGTCGGAATTGTCGAGATCGATACCATCCGCACCCTGATGGATGCTGACCAGATCGTCGTTTCCTGCGGTGGCGGCGGTATTCCGGTACTCGAGCAGGGCAGTGAACTGCGCGGTGCCAGTGCCGTGATCGAAAAGGATGCAGTCAGCGGACTTCTCGCCAAAGAGATTGATGCAGACGTTCTCATGATCCTTACCGATGTCGAGCAGGTTTCCTTAAACTACGGCAAGGCAGACGAGAAAAAACTCTCCCGTATCACGGTGGAGGAAGCTGAACAGTATGCAGCCGACGGCCAGTTTGGTGCTTCCACCATGCTGCCGAAGGTAGAAGCTGCCATTTCCTTTATCAAAGCCGGAAAGGGACGGAGTGCGATCATCACCACGATGAACAAGGCTGAGGAAGCTGCGAGCGGCAAGGCCGGTACGACCATCGAAGCGTAAACCTTCGTGACAACGACAAAAATGGGATTTGCATGATTGCAAATCCCATTTTTCGTTTTCATTTTCTTTAAAATGGTTCGTAAATTTTGCAGCCGTTTCTTCCGTGTTCCTTTACATCATAGAGAGCCTGATCAGCCTCATTAAACAGAGTCTCCTCCGGCTTTTTTCGATCAGAAAAGGCAGCTCCCACGCTTAAGGTAACGGTCGGCAGATTTCCATCTCCCGACAAAAGACGCTCATTGACCACCGCAATCTTTTCTTTGATCGTATAATCCAGATCACTTCTCATTTCGATCATGATCACAGCAAACTCATCTCCGCCGATCCGACATACATAATCGACGCTTCGAAATGCTTTTTTCAGTGAATCTGCTACCAGTCTTAAAATCGCATCGCCTATCGCATGTCCGTAGGTGTCATTGACAGTCTTAAAATTGTCCACATCCACCAGGATCAGGGCAAAGGATGCATTGCCCTTCTCATAAATGTCTAACAGACGTTCAAAGGATCCTCGATTTAAGAGATCCGTCAAAGCATCATGTTCTGCCTGATGGCGGATCAGCTTCTGAGTCTCTTCATTTTCGCGAAAGATCCGATTGTAGGTATCAGCTAACTGCTGAAGCTCCAACGCTCCCATAAGAGGGAAGAGCTCCCTTTTTTCGATGCTTTGTCCGAAATGATCTAAGGGCCGTACCACAAAATGGCGCATGATCAGACACAGTGCCAACATCAGCAAGGCAAGAAATAAAAGTCCTGCCTCCTGTTTCCAGTATAAATCCGAAAAAATGCGATTGGCATGATCTTGCTTTGCTCTTGTCTGAGCCAGCATCTTCTCCATACAGTCAGAAACCGCATGGTTGATCTTCGACTTTTGTTCCTGGTACTCCTGACCGGACACTGCCTCTATTGCCCGCTCACGCTTGGCCTTAGGAGAAAGGTGCATGTCCGTATCCGGAAGACTGATATTTTGAATTTCTTCCGGAAATTGCAACAGATCCTCACCGTTTCCCTCCGCTTCCAATCGCATGGAATAGTACTCCAGCTGCATAAGCTCCTTAGAATTATTTAAAGCCTGTGTCAGTGCTTCAAAGGCCTCTGTTCCATCAAAATACGGACGCAGATTCTCCACTGCATTTTCTCTGCGTTTTGTGCTTTTCGCCTCTTCAAAGTACAGATCCAGATAAGTCTTCTGACCGGTCATAGCATAAAGCCTGACCTGTTCCGTCAGGTAATCGGATGCATCCTGCAGATTTTTTGCTTCTTGTTCACAAAGAATATATTGTTCTGTTGCCTCATGAAGGATTTTAAACTGCCTGATACTGTGTACCGATACCGTCCAAAACAGGATGGTCAAAAGCACCGTGATCACGATACTGAAGGAACTAAATTTCCTGATTTTAATTTTTCTTCCCATCCCTTTTACACTACATTCTTCTTTTATGTCTGTTCAAAGCCAAACATCCGGTTACACGGGTTGTTTGGTGCTTTGCACTCCCACAAGCTGTCTTTACCCAAATGTCACAATATCCTTGATCGGCTCTGCAGGTTCAACGGACTCAGCATAAAGCACCGGTCCTTCGCCATTGTAGTCCTGCCAGAATTCAATTGCAACCCGGGCACGCACGGTCACCCACTGGCGTGTTTCCAGATTTCTGGCTTCCTTCGCCTTACAGATATACCCAAGGAAGGTCATATCATCTGCACAGCAGGTCATGGCCATGCGCCCCGGAACAAAATAGTTCTTCGGAAAATTCGGCGATTTCATGACCATGGCCGTGAATTCCACCACCTTGTCTTTATAACGATCCGGCTTATCCATGCAGTCAATATACCAGATTCCGTAAGCCTCCGGACTGATCTTGATCACATCGGCCTTCATGTCATACGGAAGATCCTCTTCCGAAATCTCATCGATCTCACCGTTTTCATCCTCAAACACGATATCGCACTGGGTGTTCATAGATTTTAACATACGTTTATAGCGATCCAGATCCTCGATTCCGTCACAGCGGTTGCAGATGATCAGCTCCGAATTCTTTACCATGGCATTGAGCAGTGATTTCATATTTTTCACATACAGCTCAAACGTAGACATGTCGACGATCGTAATCTGCTGATAGATCGTCCAGTCCTTCGGAAGCTTCAGATCATCCTGATTCCACATGCCGTTCCATTCGATCAGCACACGCTCCGGCTGGTGTAAAAGCTCCAACTCTGTCAAGCGCTCCGGCGAGATCTCATCGAGACTGTCCACATAAACCACCGATGTCTTTGTATCCTTTAACAGAGCATCGTCATACTCCGTATCGCCCTCTTCACATACGATCAGAAGGGTTTTTCCCTCCGTCTGGAAATAATCCTGTTCCATCGTAAAGGAAAGAAACTCCGTTTTTCCGGCTTCCAGAAATCCGTTGATCAGAAATACCGGAGTTACTTCATCGTCAATCATTGGTCCCATACTTTCTACCTGCCCTTATCCGTTTTGATTACTTTCTGCCAAAGGCCTCTTTTAATGCCTCTTCCTTCAGATTTGCTCCGATGACACATACCTTTCCGGTATAATCCGGTGCACCGGTACGGATCTCATACTGCTCCGGCACCATATCAAAGTAATACCACTCGCCTTCCTTTTCACCCGGAAGCATGCCCTTTGCGCGGAGAACATCACCATATTCATTGCCGTAAGCCAGTTCCTCCAGGATTGCCGTGAGCTGATCCTTGGTGCAGGCATCGATGGTCTCAAGGCCCCAGCTGGAGAATACCTCATCTGCATGATGATGGTGATGATCATGGTCATGACAGCCGCAGCTGCACTCCTCGTCATGATCATGGTGATGATGATGCTCATGCTCGTGGTCATGATCCTCGCAGCCGCACTCCTCGTCATGGTCGTGATGGTGATGATGCTCATGCTCGTGGTCATGATCCTCGCAGCCACACTCCTCATTATGGTCATGATGGTGATGATGCTCATGCTCATGATCCTCGCAGCCGCACTCCTCGTCATGATCGTGGTGGTGATGATGCTCATGCTCTTCATGCTCGTGGTCATGGTCCTCACAGCCACAGCCGCAATGTCCGTCATGATCATGGTGATGATGGTGTGCATGTTCCTCTTTTACCTGTGCTAACAGTTCCTCCATCATGGTATCCGGTTTTTCGATCAGCTCTAAAAGCTGTGCACCGGTCAGCTGGTCGATCGGGGTGGTAACAATGCTTGCGTCCTTGTTATGCTCACGCAGCAGATCGACATCGGCATGAACCTTCTTCGCATCTGCCACATCCGTACGGCTCATGACAATGGTTCCTGCATTTTCAATCTGGTTATTGAAAAATTCACCGAAATTTTTCATATACATTTTGCACTTGGTGGCATCCACGATCGTCACGGCACTGTTCAGCTTTACATCCAGGTTTTTTGCAACGTCGCGAACCGCATTCATAACATCGGAAAGCTTGCCGACTCCGGACGGCTCGATGATGACACGCTCCGGTTTGTATTTGGTCAGCACCTCCTCCAGAGACTTACCGAAATCTCCTACCAGAGAACAGCAGATGCAGCCGGAATTCATCTCGCGGATCTCGATACCGGAATCCTTCAAAAATCCTCCGTCGATTCCGATCTGACCAAATTCGTTCTCAATCAGAACAACCTGCTCACCCTTAATTGCTTCCTGTAAAAGCTTCTTAATAAAAGTAGTTTTTCCAGCTCCTAAAAAGCCGGAAATAATATCAATCTTTGTCATGTTAATCCTTTCTTTTCGTATTCATTCTTTCTTTTCGTAACGGCTGTTAGCAGCCGCTACCACCCTCTCATTCTGTCACAAAACACTCAGAATGTCAATATGCCGGACACTCGTGCCCGGCATACGCTCTTTCTTATTCGTCACTGTCCATGCGCTGCATGTCCGGCAACCTCTATTGCTGCTTCTCTATATGCTGCGAGGACACATCGGTGTCCGCTTTTTTTTGCTTCTCCATGTAACTGCTGATCCCGTCAACAACCTCCTGGTCCAGGATATGCTCCATACGGCAGGCATTTTCCTCTGCCAGCTCTTCCGAAACACCGGTCACCTCCTGCAAAAAAGCAGTAAGAAGAAGATGACGCGCATAAATAGACTTTGCCTTGATCAGTCCGGCTTCCGTAAGCTTAATATCGCCGCCGGCTTCTGTGGATATAAAGCCCTGATCGCGTAAAAGACCCATAGCTCTGCTGACACTTGGCTTACTGAAATTCAGTGTACGTGCCACATCAATTGAGCGGACCACCCCTTTTTTTTCTTTGATCATCAATATTGTTTCCAGATAATTTTCCCCTGATTCGTGCATACAACAACCTCCTGTGCCATGGTGGGAATACTATTATCATAAACGATATTCAAAGACAAGTCCAGTGTTTTTCGGAAGATCCCTCCATCGTTTAGGGGAGAAAGATTCTCAAATAAAGCTCTTTCATTATTCTCCCAACAGGTTCTGCATGCTCTTTAAGCTGATCACCAGGGTAGAGGTATTATGTAAAAGAGCAGAGGTGGCCGGCGCCAGCACACCCAGAACACCGAGCACGATCAGGCCTGCATTGAATCCGACAATGGTCCGATAGTTCCAGTGAATACGCTGCATCAGGTGATTGCTGATCAGCTTCAGGGTGACTATCTCATACAGATTATCTGCACCAATGGTGACATCAGCGATCTCCCTTGCAAGCTCTGCTCCATCGCTGATGGCAATTCCGACATTTGCAGCGGAAAGAGCCGGTGAGTCATTGATGCCGTCTCCGATCATGATCACCTTGTGGCCCTGTGCTTTTTCCTTTTCCACAAAGCTTGCCTTATCCTCCGGCAAAACCTCGGAATAATACTCATCCACACCTGCCAGGTGTGCGATCGCCTTGGCTGTCCGCTCACTGTCTCCCGTCATCATAACCACCTTGCTGATGCCTGCTTCCTTCAGGGATGTGATCACAGCTTTTGCCTCCTCACAAAGCGGATCCTGGATGCAGATTACCGCAGCCAGCTCTCCGTCGATCGCCAGATAGAGGTGGGAGTATTCCGGAGGAAGGGCGTCAAATACCTCCTGTTTTCCTTCCGGAATAGTACATTTTTCATCCTCGAATACAAAATGCGCACTGCCGATGATCGCCTTTTTATCGCCCATTGCATCTTCCAGAGTTGTGGAAATACCATGGGCCACGATGTACTCCACCTTGGTATGCAGCTCTTCATGAACCAACTGCTTCTGCTTAGCCGCATCCACCACAGCCTTCGCCATGGAGTGTGGGAAATGTTCCTCCAAGCATGCTGCGATGCGCAAAAGCTCATCTCCGGTCATATTGTTGAAGGATACCACATCCACCACGGTCGGCTGTGCCTTAGTCAGGGTACCGGTCTTATCAAAGACGATGGTATCTGCCTCGGCCATGGCCTCAAGGTATTTTCCTCCCTTAACGGTGATGTCATAGGTATTAGCCTCGCGGATCGCAGAGAGAACCGAGATCGGCATAGCGAGCTTTAATGCACAGGAGAAATCTACCATCAGGATAGAAAGTGCCTTGGCCGGATTTCTGGTGATCAGCCAGGTAAGACCGGTTCCGATCAGACTGTAGGGAACCAGGCTGTCAGCCAGATGCTCTGCTTTGCCTTCCAGGGAAGATTTCAGTTTTTCCGATTCCTCAATCATGGTCACGATCTTATCAAATTTACTGGAGCCTCCGGTTTCCTTGACACGGATGGTGATCTCACCCTCTTCTACCACGGTTCCCGCATATACGGTAGCTCCCGCCACCTTTTCTGCCGGAACAGATTCTCCGGTCAGGGAAGCCTGGTTCACCATAGCCTCGCCCTCTACGACCTCGCCGTCAAACGGGATCACATTTCCCATATGAACACGCACATGATCGGATTTCTGGATCGTGTTTGCCGGAACCAGTACCTCCTGACCACCGCTTACCAGCCATACCTTGCTGATATTTAAGGACATGCTGCGCGCCAGATCTCCTACGGATTTCTTATGCGTCCACTCCTCCAGGATCTCCCCGATCCCGAGTAAGAACATGACGGAGCCTGCTGTATTAAAATCACTTCTTATAATAGAAACACCGATGGCGGTTGCATCCAGAACCGGGACCTCGATCTTTCTTGCTGCCAGGGTGCGTATTCCCTTCCATATATACTTTACGGATTTTACAGAGGTAATGACTGCCCGCACTCCGGCCGGAAGAAAGAGACAGTTTCCGGCACGCAAAATCACACGGGTCATCAGCTTTTCCCAATATTCACTGTTTAAGGCACGACCCGAGTTCTGGATATAAGACTCCGGCACTTCCGCTTTCGCGTAGGAAAATGTCTGTAAGTCACGGACAATCTCATCCCGATCTCCGTCATAATGGATGACGATTTCACTCAGGCGTTCCCGCACTTTCACGGATATAGCATATGGTTTTGCACTGAAATAATATTGCAGGATATCCGCCTGTTCCGTGCTCATGCGTCCGTTTTTTAACTGAACACGGATCCTTCCGCGAATCTCATGTTTTATTACAAATTTCATGATGTATTCCTCTTTTCGTTATCAACCGATGCAGGAAAAAGGGATGCAAAGCAAGATGCCGCACCCCTTTCCAGCTTTCACGCAACGCAATGCGTTACTTTTCATGCATTACTCTAACAGAAGTTTCATGCTGCCGCGTTAAGTTTATTCAGCGTCTTCTGCCTTTTCTTCTGCCTCAGCATCCTCAGCCTCTGCTGCCTCATCTGCGAAAGCTGCTGCCTCTGCTTTGGCTGCACGCTCCTCATTGATCTGCTGTGCCTCTGCATAAATATCCTCTGCGTTAGCCTGTACGCTTGCTGCTACGTTCATCACGCATGTCTTTGCACGAAGGACAGCAGCTGTGCAGTTTGTATAAACCTTCTTAGCGTCATCGCTTGCAAGGATTTTAACACCGGCAGTACCAAACAGAACACCTGCTGCAAAAATACCGGACTTTTTCACATCTAATACTTTTAAAAGGTTTAACATGATTGAATTCCTCCCAACAAATATTTTTATGTTTAACGCGTATTCTAACGCAATGATTTCGAAATTGCAAGCACTTTTTTTTATTTTTCTCCCCGGATAAACGAGAAAAGGTGATTAATGATAATCTTTCTCATTAATCACCTTTTCCTTTCTTCATTTTCCGAATTTGGCAAATTCCCCGCTGTATCTTTTGCATTTCATGCAAAGGCCATATTCTCACTGCTCATGCCATAATCAATCCGGTACATATTTTTTCTCTGGATCAGTCCTGCTTCCTCCAAAGTTTTTACCATACGGTAAACTGTAGCCATACCGATACTTGGGTCACGCTTTGCTGCCTTATAATAGATTTCCTTACAGCAGCTGCACTCATCCTGTAAGATCACATCGATCAAAAGTTTTCTCTGGCTGGTAATCCGGCAGCCATTCTTTTTCAGTTCAGAAATAATAAATCCTTTTTTTGCCTCAGCTGACATAAAAATGCCTCCTTTTTGATTATCATAGTTAGTTTATGCTAACCGTTGTTTTTTTTGAAAGGGCAGGTTTACTGCCCTTCTGATCTAACTGTATTGCATTACTTTTTTGAGTTCGGAGCGGAAGGATGGCAGCTCGCACAGCCTGCGCACCCGGCACAGCCTCCGCTGCATCCGCCTGACTTTTTCTGATCATGTTGTTTTTTGATCACAAAAAAGCAATATCCGGCGATGGCAGCCACTACAACAATATCTGCTAACACTTCGTTTCCCTTCTTTCAATGCAGCCTTGGCCGATGAAAGCCAAAGCTGCTAATTTCATTTCAAAATGGATACAGATTGCTTAGGAAGCAGCCTGTACGGATCTCTTTGCATAGGTCTTCTGATCTTTGTACGGATCCGGACGGAAAAGCATGAAGAGCATGAAGAGTAATACTACAAATGCTACAACAGTGCCTGCACCGAAGGAACCATAGAACAGGAAGGAACCAATCTGGTAAACAACCAGAGTAACTGCATAGGCAAATACGTTCTGGAAAAGAATTGCAAACCAGAACCATTTGCGGCTCTGCATCTCTTTTGCCATGGTAGAGATTGCTGCCAGGCACGGAGAATCAAGCAGGTTGAACAGTAAGAAGCTGAATCCAGCCAGTGCGGTCGGGAACCACATGCCAACACCTGCAGCAACGTTCTCTGCATCCTCGGTGTCGCCTGCAACGTTTGCAAGTACACCCATGGTAGAAACGATACCCTCTTTTGCACTGAAACCGGAGATTGCTGCTGCAACCGGCTGCCACTCGCCCCATCCAAGAGGTGCGAACAGCGGAGCGATCACGCCGCCAACGATAGCCATCAGGCTGTCTGCAGAATCCTCAACCATACCGAATTGACCATCAGCAACACCGAAGGTGCTTAAGATCCACATTACTACACAAGCTAAGAACAGTACGGTACCTGCCTTGATGAAGAAGCCTTTTAATCTCTCCCATACGTGAAGAAGCACTGTTCTTGCAGACGGGATGTGGTACTGCGGCAGCTCCATAACGAACGGAGCCGGCTTACCGGAGAACGGTTTGGTCTTCTTCAACATAATTGCAGAAACTAATACTGCAACGATACCTACAAAGTACATGATCGGAGTGATCATACCTGCAATATCCCAACCGGTTACATAGCCGGCCATAACACCGCCCATAAGAGCGATAACCGGAAGCTTCGCGCCGCACGGAACAAAGGTAGCGGTCATGATGGTAAGACGTCTGTCATTGTCCTGTTCAATGGTCTTAGAAGCCATAATTCCAGGAATGCCGCAACCGGAAGAAATCAGCAGCGGAATGAAGCTCTTACCGGACAGACCGAAGTGACGGAACACACGGTCCATAACGAAGGCGATACGTACCATGTAACCACAGTCCTCAAGGATGGACAAAAAGAGGAACAGGATTGCCATCTGCGGCATGAAGCCAAGGACAGCACCCAGACCACCGATGACACCGTCAACTGCAAGGCTAATGATGAAATCACTTGCGCCTGCACCCTCTAAGAAGGTGGTTGCCACATCCTGAATCGCGCCAACAAAGGTATCGTTGGTCCAGTCAGTTACAAGAGTACCTACGGTTGATACGGAAATGTAATAAACAACCCACATGATCGCGATGAAAATCGGGATACCAAGGATACGGTTGGTTACGATCTGGTCAATCTTATCCGATACGGTCATCTTATCCTTGCCCTTCTTTACAGAAGAGGAAACGACCTTCTGGATGAATTTGTAACGCTCATCGGTTACAATACTCTCCATATCATCATCGTGTTTTGTCTCAAGTTCTTTTCTTACAGACTCCACAGTGCTTGCTGCAGATGCCGGAAGGGCTACGCTCTCAACAACCTTGCTGTCATTCTCCAGGAATTTTACAGCGTACCATCTCTTCTTGTCAGCAGAAATGCTGTCCGGAAGAACTGCAACTACTGCAGCTACTGCCTTTTCCATCTCATCAGAGAAAATTTCCTTCGGCAGATCATGTTCCTTCTTATGAGCAACCTCAACCGCCTTATCAATCAGTTTGTCAAGACCGGTCTGCTTTAATGCGGAGGTCTCAACCACCGGGCAGTTCATTAACATGGAGAGACGCTCAACATCAATCTTCATACCTCTCTTCTCAAGAAGGTCGGTCATGTTTAATGCGATTACTACCGGTACACCGGTCTCAATGAGCTGGGTGGTCAGATACAGGTTACGCTCGATGTTGGTGGAATCCACGAGATCCACGATCACATCCGGATTTTCCTTCAGCACGTAGTCACGGCTGACAACCTCTTCCAGCGTGTACGGAGACATGGAATAGATACCCGGAAGGTCGGTTACGATCACATCCTCATGTTTTCCTTTTGTTTTTAATTTACCCTCTTTTTTCTCTACCGTAACGCCCGGCCAGTTACCAACGTACTGGTTTGCACCGGTGAGCGCATTGAACATGGTTGTTTTACCACAGTTCGGGTTACCGGCAAGTGCAATCTTAATTGCCATTTTTTTCCTCGCTCTCTTTTCTCTTCATTGTCAGGTTATGTGATTTACTTATTTTACCTCTACACACTGAGCATCGTCTTTTCTGACGGAAAGCTCATAGCCTCTGACGGTAATTTCAACCGGATCTCCAAGAGGAGCAACTTTTCTGATGTAAAGCTCGCTTCCTTTCGTGATACCCATGTCCATAATACGACGTTTGTAAGCACCGTCACCGCTGATCTTTGTTACAACTACAGTACTTCCAACTGCTGCATCACCTAAAGTCATCGTCTTACTCTCCTTTCCCAAAAATCACTGTCTTCGCCTTGTTCCCATGCCGCAGCGAAGCTACAGATTACGTTTGCATTTTGGCAGCGATCCGATGCTTTTCGGACAGCTGACTTATATAGTTACGCACAGCATGAAGGCAATTATGCTACCATGATGTGACGTGCCATATCCTGATTGATCGCAACCCTGGAATCCTTGACGTTTACGATCACGTTTCCTCCGATCGCAGAAATCACGGTCACTTCTGTTCCAACTACAAATCCCAGATTTGCCAGAAAACGTCTGGTCTCCTCGCTGCCTCCGACTCTCTGGATCGTGCTTGCCTCTCCAACCGGCGCCATAGTAAGTGGCATATCATTCATCTTCTTTCTTTATTATACTCTTTTAATTAGTTTCCGCTAACTCTAAATTAGTATAGGCTAACTCAGGTTAGCAGTCAATAACTTTTCAATTTTTTTATAATTTTTGTAAGGTATTACCAAACGCATAACTCCTTATTGAGAATTTGTTATCGTTATTGTTGCAACAGATCTTCAACAGAGTGGTAAATAAAAAAGACTCCTTCTTTCCATATTATAGAAAAAAGGAGTCTTAATTTTAAAATTGCTCAGTATTATTTCTTCAGAAAATGCAGCTTTATCCCCTGCACTACCGTAAATACAGCAAAGGCCGCAAGATTTACCAGAACTACGCTGGCTCCCGCCGGGGTTGAAAATCCGTAGGAAAAGATAATTCCAAGCAAAAAGCACATCACAGCCAACACGCCGGAACAGATCACCACGCCCCGAAAGCTTTTAAAGATCCGCATGGAGGTCAGCGCCGGAAAGATGATCAGGCTTGAGATCAGCATAGCACCCATCATTCGCATGCCAAGCACAATGGTAACCGCTGTCAGCACTGCAATCAGCACGTTATAAAGCTCTACGTTTACACCGGTCGCCTTTGCAAAGTTTTCATCGAAGGTGACCGCAAACAGTTTGTTGTAGCAGAATACAAACAGACACAGCACAATGACAGACAGCACTGCGCTGAGAATCACATCCTCTCTGCTCATAGCCAGGATGCTTCCGAACATATAGCTGCTGACATCCGTTGTCATACCGGTAGTCAGAGATGTGACAATAATGCCGATAGCCAGGGAGCTGGCAGAGATCATGGCAATTGCCGCATCGCTTTTCACCTTGCCGTGTTCGGTAATGCGCAGCAGAAAAAATGCGGCCAGCACCACCAACGGAATCGAAACCTTAAGCGGCGACCAGCCTGCCGCCACGGCGATCGACAGGGCTCCGAAGGATACATGAGAAAGTCCGTCTCCGATCATAGAGTAGCGCTTCAGCACCAGACTCACACCAAGCAGTGCACAGCATAAGGATACCAGAACGCCGCCCACCAGGGCGCGCACCACAAAGGGATAGGAAAGCATTTCGCAGATCATATTCATGCTTCATCACCTCCCAGAAATTCTTTGCCGGCCATGCTCTTTTTATATTCCTCCGCCGATCCGCAAAAGACCACGCTCCGATGCAGGTGTAAGATCTTGTTCGCCTGACTGATCACATTGCCGATATCATGAGAAACCATGATAATGGTGATCCCGTCCTCCTTGTTCAGTTTCCGGATCAAGTGGTAAAAATCCTGAATGGCAGACGGATCCAGACCTGTGATCGGCTCGTCCAGGATCAGAAGCTGATCCGTTGCACAGAGGGCACGCGCAATCAACACACGCTGCTGCTGACCGCCCGAAAGCTCCCGATAACATCTTTGTTTCAAATGCTCTATGCCGAGCCGTTCCAGGTTATGAGCCGCCAATTTTCGCTCTGACAGAGAATAAAACGGGCGGTTTCCTCGGCGGCTTAAGGTACCGGACAAAACGACCTCCTGTACGGTAGCCGGAAAATCCTTCTGTGCCGCAGTCTGCTGCGGAAGATAACCGATCCCGCCCCGTTTTAATTCATCTGCCACAGTAAGGGTGCCTCCTGTCGGCTTTAACAGTCCCAGCATTCCCTTGATCAGGGTGCTTTTTCCGGAACCATTCTCTCCCACCACGCAGAGATAATCTCCCGGAAAGATTTCCAGGTTCAGATCGATCACTGCATCGTGGTTTTCATATCCAAAATCAGTATGTTCACATTTAATAATCGGATTCATCAGTCGATTCCTTTTCGTAAATTCTCTATATTCTGACGCATAAGCTGTGCATAGGTAATGCCGGCATCAAACTGCGCCCTGGTTACATTGTGACAGGAATGCAAAAGCAGCGGCTCTGCTCCTGTTTCCTCCCCGATGATTTCAGCGACCCGGTGACTGCTCAGCTCCAGATAATATACAGCCTGGATCTGCTCCTCTTTTACCTTGTCGATCAGATAGGCGATGGTCTTGGCGCTGGGTTCTGTATCGGAGCTGCAGCCAGAAAAGGCCGCCCGGTAGTCCAGCTCGTATTCATCCGCCAGGTAACGGAAGGGGAACTTGTCTCCCATCACGATCATATTCCTTTTACGATTTGCAGAAACCTCGCGAAATCCCGCATCGATCTCTTCGAGCTCCTCTTTATAGTTTTTAGCCCCCTGCCGGTAGTCCTTTGCATGATCCGGATCCGCCTTTGCAAGCGTATCACAGATCACATCCACCAGTTTCATGGCATTGACGGGAGAAGTCCAGATGTGCTCGTCATATTCAATTTCTTCCTCATGACCGTCATGATCTACATAATCATGCACATCCCCTTCATGAGCGTGCGCTGCATGTTCCTCCGGGCTCTCATCGCTGTGGTCGTGAATGTCTTCTTCATGAGCGTGCGCTGCATGTTCCTCTGGGCTCTCACTGCTGTGGTCGTGATCGTCTTCCTCATGGGTGTGGCTATGAGCATGATCGTGGTCATGCTCCTCATCCTCCATGCCCTCCACAATTTCTTCCTCCACGGTATCTACATAGTCCATCATGGTGACTATGGTCATATCCGTTGTGTCAAGAGCTGCCAGCGTCTCGTCCAGCCAGTGCTCCATAGTACCGCCATTATTGATGAGGACATCCGCATGCTGGATCGTACGTATGTCAGCAGGGGTAGGTTCAAAGGAATGACTGTCCATGCCAGCCGGGATCACCATTTGAAGATCAACCAGGTCTCCTGCGATCTGTCGCACGAAATCATAATATGGAAACAGGGTCACCGCAACCTTCAGCTTTCCGCTTTCCTCAGAAGATGCATCAAAAGCTCCCTGGTTGCCCACGGACGGCGTACATCCCCAAAGGACCAGGGATATGCCAAAAAGTGCAGTTGCCAGACGAACGACCGATTTTTTTCTGCCGTATGCGCTTTTTTTCTGCCCACTTCCTCTGTTTTTCAATAGATCCGTAAAACCGGTATGTAATCTGCTTGTTCTCATGTTTCTTTCTTTCCGAAAATTCAATTGCTGTATCATAACATCAAACAGCTTCAGTCATCATGCATCTGACTGAAGCTGTTTCATTGGGTTGCATAGTTATATTAAGTATAACACAGTTTTTTCAATATGAAAAGATTCATTCTTTACAGATTTTTCCATCCACTGGATCAGGTTTCCGTCATAAACTGCATCTCCAATATTTTTATAGCTATAATTTTTCTCGGAGCCGAAAATGCTTTTAAGGCATAATTACGTAGTATTGTCAATAAAGTAGAAGTTCCGGGACTGGCATAAAAAAAACGCAGACCCTTTGGAATTTTCTTGCATTGCATATCAAGAACGCGCCAGTGACGCGTTCGCAGATGAGTGCGCGAGCATAGCGTCTCCCCGGAGGACCTGTCTGAGCGTGCGAAGCACGCGA
>CAVALB010000008.1:0-61386 GCA_963589345.1 uncultured Selenomonadales bacterium
CAGCGCGGCCAACAAGCTAAACGAAGCCAGTGTCGTCATTGAAGCACAAAAATGTTATGCAGCCAATAAAGTAGAAAGCACCCGCACCAGCACACATAATAAGCATTCGATAGGCAATTTTGTCCGTTTTGTGAGTATAGCGACAGGTCGGGAGCCTGTCTGAGCGAACGTAGTGAGCGAGTTTGCGGTAGACCTGTCTAATAGGCGACGGAGCAAAACGGACAAAAAATTGCCGTGAATGCGTTTATGTGTGGTGGGGCGGGCGCTTTCGGACCCTTATATATGACGTTGACGTTGCGTATAAATTTTTATTTGAGTGCGTCTGCCAACTTTTTCATGGCTTCTCGGGTGTCATCATGTACAGCGGATTTGATCGTCACAACCGGTTCAAGGATGGTAATATCCTTCATCGGCTCGAGAAGTCCGCGCATGATTTTGCCGGCAAGCGGTGCCCATGTTCCGTTTTCGATGAGTCCCACTGTACGTTTCTGGAAGTTCTTGGATCTTAAGTGTAAAAGGAACTCCTCCATACAGGGGAATACACCGCCGTCATAGGTTGCAGCTGCAAGCACCAGACGATCATAATAAAAGGCTTTGCGCACTGCCAGAGAAACGTCGGTACGAGACAGATCAAATACTTCAGCCTCTTCGCCGTTTGCGCGAAGCATTTCTGCCATTTCTTCTGCTGCCTGTGCAGTATTTCCGTGAATTGACGCATATGCTACCATGACGCCATGCTTCTCTGGCTGGTAAGTACTCCAGATCTGATATTTTTCAATATAGTAGCCAAGATCCTCTTTTAAGATCGGACCATGCAGCGGGCAGATCATCCGAATATCAAGGCCGGAAGCCTTCTTAAGAAGCCCCTGAACCTGAACTCCATATTTTCCTACGATGTTTAAGAAATAACGGGCTGCTTCCTCTGCCCACTCCTCTTTTGCATCCAGAGCACCAAACTTACCAAATCCATCTGCGGAGAACAAAATTTTCTCATGCTGCTCATAAGCTACCATGACCTCCGGCCAATGTACCATCGGCGCCATGAAAAACTGCAGGGTATGTGTACCAAGATTTAAGGTCTCTCCTTCTTTTACTACTACCTTGCGGTCGGTAAGGTCCATCTCAAAGAACTGGTCCATCATGGTAAAGGTCTTTGCATTTCCGACAATTTTTGCCTCCGGATAGCGCTCTGCAAAGTTTTTGATATTTGCAGCATGATCCGGCTCCATATGAGATACCACCAGATAATCCGGCTTGCGTTCATTCAGTGTTATTTCAAGATTTTCAAACCATGTTTTTGTGGCACGCTTGTCCACGGTGTCCATGACTGCTACCTTTTCGTCCATGATCACATAAGAATTATAACTGACTCCATTCGGGATCGGATACTGGCTCTCGAAGATATCCAGTATCTTATCATCTGCTCCTACATACAAAACAGAATCTGAAATATAAGTATCACGCATAATTGTTACCTCCTGAATTTCATTTTTCTACTCCAGGAACCGCTTCGCGAATCCTGGAAACTGTATTGTAATGCCCTTAAAAATTGTTGTCAATGTTCTTTCCGTTTAAAAATTTCTCTACCATGTTTGCGATATCATGTTTTGTATATGGTTTTTCAATGAATCCGTAAGCTTGGATTTTCCATGCTTCCAAGGAGAATCCGGGAATACTGGACATCAGCACCACTGCCGGAGCCTTTTCTAATTTTCCAAGTTCCTTTGCAAGGCTGATGCCGCTGATATCCGGCATTACAATGTCCGTAAATACCATGTCCACCTGATTTTCCTTTACAAACTCTACTACTGCCACCGCTTCCTCAAAGGTTTTAAGCAGGTTCACATCCTTTATATTGCGAAAAATCCCTTCAATCTTATCCAGAAGTTCCGGCGCATTGTCCACAGCAACTACGTTTACTGTCATCTCTGGTTTTCCCCCATTAGTTGTAACTGTTCAGAGCCAAGCAAAATTTCACAAATTAGACGTGAAATGCTTGCATTTCCAAGGCTAATTTTGAAATTTTATTTGGCGGATACGCCACACCGACGAAATGCGGAGCATTTTGGAGGTTGGTTCTGAACAGTTACAAATTTTATATGCACTCTCAAAATACATTTTGATCCCAACATCATTTATTCCATCCCGGAAATACAGGTTCTTTCCGAATCGTTTTTTCCATCAGAAGATTCTCTACCGCAGCCCGGTATTCCTCCATCCGCGAAGCTTTACGGATCTTCTTTATTTGCCTGGCATTATCCTCAAAGGCTTCTCCTAAATAAGTCCACAGTTCTTTCATTTTAAACAACACATTTTTATCGCCCGGAATGGCTTTTTGGTATCCCGCCAGCACATCTTCATGAAAGGAACGAAGACGATCAGCGGTAAGCTGTGTTTTTACAGCTGCTTCTGCCGTCTCCTTGTTATGTATGTCTTCCGCCAGCGCGGGGTTGGTTAAAAAGCCTCGGCCAAGCATCACCGAAGAAACCTCCGGATAGGCCTGCTTAAATGCTTGGATTTTTGCCGTTTGAAACAGATCACCGTTATAAACGACCGGATTTCTGCTTTCCCTCACAGCGCGTGAAAATGTTTCCATGTGCGGATGATTTTTATAATAATCTGTTTGAACACGCGGATGAATGATCAGATTTTTCAGTGGATACCGATTATAAATCGTTAAGAGTTCTTCAAATTCCTCCGGGTTTTCTTTTCCGATCCTTGTCTTGACCGACAGCTCCAGGTTCATCTTTGCAAGTCCGTCGCAAACCTGATACAAAAATTCATCCAACTCCATCGGATATTTAAGGAAGCCGGAACCGCGTTTTTTAGCAACCACAGTTCCCGATGGACAGCCAAGATTAAAGTTGATCTCCCGGTATCCAAGCTCCTTCAATCGTCCTGCTGCCCACAAAAAATCATCTGCCTTATTCGTCAATATCTGCGGGATGACCAAAATTCCCTCGTTATGCTCAGGGCTTACATCATTGAGTTCCCTCGGCGTCAGCTTTCTTGTCTGGTTCGGTGAAATAAACGGCGTATAATATGCCTTCACCCCATGAAAATGCCGGTGATGGGCATTCCGGAATACATATCCGGTAATGCCCTCCATCGGCGCAAATAAATAGTCCATACTTATTTTCCTGTTTATCGAATATAGTAAACGTAATCTGATTTTCTCGGTGCAGCCTCTTTTAAAGGAACAGCCGCATACCCCAGCACCAGATGACCTATTCCTTCGTAATCGCCTTCAATGCCAAGGCTCTTTAGGAGGTCTTTTCCTTCCGGCGTTTCAAATTCTTCCTTTGCGCGGTGGATCCAACAGCTGTCTACTCCAAGATCTGCGGCTGCATTCATGAGATTGCCCATGACAAGTGTACCGTCATACAGATAAGTTGGCATAGCCTTGTTGGCAAGCACGATCAGAAGCTGTTTAGCACCGTAAAACGGATCAAAGCTCTCATCCTTTCCCATGATTTTTGCATTCATGGCAGAAAGCTTATCCCGCAATTCCTGATTGGTAACCGCAAGAATGATCGGTGACTGCCTGCCCATGCCGGTAGCGGCATAGGTTCCGGCTTTGATGATTGCCTGCAGCTTTTCCTCCTCGATAAGCTCCGGCTTAAATGCGCGGCAGCTTCTTCTGTTTTCCAGTACCTTTAATGTTTCTGGCATGTTGATTCCTTCCTTCTAATGTAGTTTTTTCAATCTCTGTTTCAACTATATCCGCCCCAAATGCACTTGTCAAGTATACAACAAAGCAAATCGTTCACGAAAACTTCATAAATATTTCTATGGTATTTTTTCGTAGTTTGTAGTAAACTCATGGTTGTCGGTGTAAAATAACACACCGTCAGCGCCGAAACAACAATAAGAGGAGTGATATATTATGAAGAAAGCGTTACTCATTACTGCAATCGCAGCAGTTTCCATCAGTGCTGCAGCCTGCTCCAAGAAAGCAGAAGAAACAACCGCTGCACCGGCAGAAACAACCGCTGCTGAGACTTCCACCGAGGCAGAAGTTGAAGAAGATTACACCAGCGGCGTAATCACCGCGATCGACGGCGATATTCTTACGATCAAAGATGATTATGACAGCCAGGAAAGAAAGTATGATATCTCCGGTGCAGAGGTTACTAAGGAATATGATCTTTCTGAAGGTGACTGGGTAGACCTTACCGTTCCTGCAGATTCCACAGATGATCCGATCCCTGCTATTGCCCTGGAGGTTACCTCCTCCGTGTTAGAGCAGACCACGGATCCGGTTGCAGACGGTACCGTAAAAGAGGTAGCTGCTGATTCCATGACGCTGGAGGTTGACGGCGAGGAATATAAGATTCTGACCGGAAACGCTTATGTAGTCGGAAAAGACGGCATCCAGGCTGATGCAGAGGCTTCCGTTACCTATCTTGGCGATCTGGATGATGAGCCGTTAGCGATCAAGATCGTTATGGCCGATGCCAAGGATTCAGAAGAGGCAAAGATCAATGCATTTGTAGGAAAGGTTGCTCAGATTGGTGAAGACGGTGACCATATCGTTCTGGAAGCACAGACCGGTGATTTCTTCACCTTTGTATCCAGCGATACCGATTTCAGCCAGTACAGCGAGGGAGACACCCTTCAGATTCAGTATGATGGTTCCATCAATGACAAAGAAATTTCTGCCGTAAAGGTTACAAAGAAATAATCGAAAAAGTACGTAAAAAGGCCGTCACAAAAATGTGACGGCCTTTTTACGAGGTTAAGATTCGATAACGGTTCAGATGTCGTATCCTATCATACGGATATAATCCTTGATCAGGGCTACTACCTGATCAAGTTCCAGTTTACTGGCATTAATCGGAAGATCGTAATTTGTCACATCCTCCCACTCTTTGCCTGTAAAGTATTTGTGATAAGCCTTTCTTTGTTTGGTGATCCGGTTTAATTTTTCCAGAGCTTCCTTCGTATCGGATATGCCATCCGTTTCCTGGGTCCGACGTACGCAGGTCGGAGTATCCGCATAAACAAAGATCTTGATCAGATCCTCTTTTCCTGCAGTTTCGAGAATATAATCCGCACAGCGTCCGACGATCACACAGGACTGTGCATCTGCCAATTCACGGATCACCTCAGACTGGAAGCGAAACAGATTATCCGGTGATGTGACATCTCCCTCTGTTTTCGGTTCATTTAAGATTCCGGCCGGGAAATGCAGATTTCCCACAATCCGGCGTAACAGGTTGTTGCCTGCCTTTTCATCCGCAAGACGGAAATACCGTTCACCGACAGCACTCTTTTCTGCCGTCATACTCAGGATCTCATCATCATAAAAAGGAATATTCAGTTCTTCGGCCAGTTTTTTTCCGACAATACGTCCGCCGCTTCCGTACTGACGTTCAATGGTAATTACCAGTTTGCTTTTATCCATAAGAAATCCTCCTTTGGAAATCATGATCTTTCTATCGGTACCTTTAGTATAGCACAAAACCGATGGAGTGCCAAATACTTTGCTCCCCATCGGTTTTACTATATTTCTCTTATTTCGCAAGCATCATGCGGTCATTGGCAAATTCTTCACCGCTTGCTTCTTCAAACTTATGAAGCAGATCTTCCACGGAAAGCTTCTTTTTTTCTTCTCCGGCTACATCGTAGATCACATTGCCCTCATGCATCATGATCAGACGGTTTCCCATCTGGATTGCATCCCGCATGTTGTGTGTGATCATCAAGGTTGTGAGCTTTTGCTCATCCACCATTTCTGCAGTCAGATCCAGCACCTTCTTGGCAGTTTTGGGATCCAGAGCCGCTGTATGCTCATCCAAAAGCAGAAGCTTCGGTCTCTGGAGCGTAGACATAAGAAGTGTCAGAGCCTGACGCTGTCCTCCGGAAAGTAGACCTACTTTTGAGGTAAGACGATCCTCCAGGCCAAGTCCCAGACGCTTCAGCATGTCCACATAAAGCTTTCGCTCCTCATTTCGAATGCCGGGTTTTAAGCTTCGCACTCTTCCCCTGCGCAATGCCAACGCCAGGTTTTCCTCAATGCCCATGGTTGCCGCCGTTCCGTTCATCGGATCCTGGAAGACACGGCCCAAAAAGGCAGCACGCTTGTATTCCGGAAAACGGGTGACATCCTTTCCATCAATCAGAATGGAGCCGGTATCAATTGGCCAGACTCCCGCAATTGCATTTAAAAGCGTTGATTTTCCGGCACCGTTTCCTCCGATCACCGTAACGAAATCACCGTCATTCAGCGTAAGATTGACGCCTCGCAGAGCCTTTTTTTCATTTACGGTTCCTTTATTAAAGGTTTTTGTAATGTTTTTGATCTCCAGCATGATTTCCTACCCTCTCTTTCCCATATTTGAAAAGTAACGGCTCTTCCAGGTAGGGATAGCCAAAAATACTGCAACAACTCCTGCGGATAAAAGCTTCAAAAGATCCGTGTCAATGCCAAGCCAGATCACGATCTGCAGCACCAGATAGTAGATGATAGAGCCGAGCGCCACACCAAGGAGCTTAAACCCGAAGTTTCGAAAGATCTTGCCAAAAATTGCCTCACCGATGATAACAGCTGCCAGTCCGATGACGATAGCACCGCGTCCCATATTGATGTCGGCAAAGCCTTGATACTGGCAAAGCATTGCTCCGGAAAGAGATACCAGGCCGTTTGAGATCATGAGGCCGAGCACACGGTTAAAATCCGTGTTGATACCCTGTGCCCGAGCCATCTTATCATTGCAGCCGGTCGCTCTTAAGGAGCAGCCGAGCTCTGTGCCAAAGAACCAGTAAAGCACAACGATCAAAAGAACAATCGCAATGGCAACAATAAAAATCGTGTTTTTGTAAAGCGGCACATTTCGGATAAAGCGCAAGGAAACCAAGAGGTCGTATTTATCAACATTGATCGCCTGATTGGCTTTTCCCATGGTTTTTAAGTTAATGGAATACAGTCCGAGCTGGGTCAGAATTCCTGCCAGGATTGCCGGAATTCCCATAAAGGTATGGAGGATTCCGGTTGCAAGACCGGCTGCCATGCCGGCTACTGCAGCGCCGGCCATGGATACCCAGACGTTATGTCCGGACAGCATGAGCATAATGCATACTGCACCTCCGGTTCCGAGAGAACCGTCTACTGTCAGATCCGCGATATCAAGGATTCGGAAGGTCAGATAGACTCCAATCGCCATGATCCCCCAGATCAGACCCTGCGCCACTGCTCCAGGCAGTGCATTTACCAAACTCATCATATATTAATTACTCCTCAATTGCAATGTAGTCATCCGGTACGGTTACGCCAAGTGCTTCACAGATCGTCTTGTTGTACTTTTTAGTAAACTGCGGAGCATATTCAATCGGCATCTCGGAAATGTCAGACTCACCGGTCAGGATCTTTGCAGCCATCTTACCGGTAGCAACACCCAGATCATAGTAGCTGATGGACAGGGTTGCAACACCACATCCGCTGCAGATACCCTCTTCTCCTGCGATGATCGGAACACCTGCAGGCTGGCAGATATTGTTAATGATCTCGGTATTTGCTGCTGCAGTATTATCGGTCGGGATATAGATGACATCGGAATTGTTTGCAGCATTGGTTGCGATGGTTGCTAAGTCATTGGAATCAGAAAATGCATAGTATTCACAGCTATAACCAAGCTTCTCCAATTCAGCCTTTACAGTATCTACCTGATACTGGGAATTTGCCTCAGCAGAACAGTATAAAAGTCCGACTTTTTTTGCATCCGGGAATAATTCCTGAAGCATAGCAGCCTGCTCGTTGAGCGGTGCAAGGTCTGCAGTACCGGAAATATTACCTCCTACCGTTCCGTTAAAATCATCAATGCCAAGTGCAACACCGTACTCCGTTACCGAGGTTCCAAGGATCGGAATGGTATCGGTACCGGCCTGAGCTGCCTGAAGAGCTGCAGTCGCGTTTGCCATGATCAGATCCACATCTTCAGCAACGAAGCTGTTGATGATGGTAGAACAGGTATTGGAATCACCCTGTGCATTCTGTTCATCAAAGGTCACCTGGTCGCCTAACTCCTCGGTCAGGGCATCCTTGAAGCCTTCTGTCGCTGCATCCAGTGCAACGTGCTGCACCAGCTGACAGATACCTACCGTATAAGAAGCACCGTCAGAAGTTTTCGCCTCAGCAGTTGTCTCATCTTTTGCTTCTGCAGCATCCTCTGCTGCCTTTGTGTCTGCCTCTGCCTGTGTGGTTTCAGCAGTTTTTCCGGAACCGCATGCTGTCATAGACGCTGCCATAAGTCCGGCGAGGATCAGTGCAAGTGCTTTTTTCGTCTTTTTCATAAATGTTTTTCTCCCTTTTCGTCAGTTTTCTAACACTTTGTCCATCATACTACACTTTTTTCGCCCCGTCAATTTCAACGCGTTAATTTTTTTTGAAATCAACGCGTTGAAGTAATAAGGAGTCGTTTATATAGGTCATAACTTATTAAGTATTTGCATATTCTGCATATTCAACCTATAATGACACCTGTAACAACTAAGTAGTGTTCTGAGATCCAATATAGCTTCTGTTTCAAAACGATGGCTTCTGATCCGATTTCTGCCAAATGATCGTGAAAACCTTGCCATACGAATGAAATATGGAGCTTTATTGGCATATATAGACATTTTGGGGGAGTTTTTCATGGATGAGGTAAGTCTTCAGGAGATGCTGTCTGCCAGAGAACGGCGTTTTATGTTCCAGACTCAGCTGCTGCAGCAATACAAAAAAAGTCTGATCAGTTTCACACTGAATATACCGGGGCCGGTCAAGATCCTGTCCGGGGTGCCGAAGGCCTTTGAGGAAGGCTGTCAAAGAATCGAGACCTCTTTAAACAGTCACCAGGTTCTGATCCAGCATGCAGAGATTATAAAAGAAAAAACAGGCTATGAAGCCTTTTATAATGTAGATGCTGATCCGGATTTTATCAAGGAGCTTATGGTCTCTTTGGAAGACCAGGATCGCACAGGCCGCCTGTTCGATATCGATGTACTCCGTTCTGACGGCACAAAGGTATCCAGAGAGGATATGGGTGCTGCACCGAGAACCTGCCTTCTTTGCAGCGAATCGGCTCACGTCTGCAGCCGAAGCCGCAGACACAGTGTGGCAGAGCTGACCTCAGAGATTGAGAAAATCCTGGCTAAAGGATGATCTTCCCTTTCCACGCATGAGCAAAATGGCCATGCAACGTTAACGTACGCGGAGGACCGGTATTTATGATTTCATCTATTTTTTCCCAGGAGTGTGCCTATGCGCTTATGGCTGAGGTAGGTGCAACCCCGAAACCCGGCCTGGTAGACCGGCATGACAGCGGAGCACATTCCGACATGGATTACAATACCTTTGAAGCAAGCACAAACGCAATTGTGCCCTATCTGACTCGCATGTTTGAAGCCGGATACGCCTGGGAGGGACGTGATTACAATGCCCTTTTTGAAATGATCCGCCCCATCGGGAGGGAGGCGGAAGCCGCCATGTTTGCAGCCACAGATGGTGTAAACACCCACAAGGGCATGATCTTTTCGATGGGCACCATTGCAGCAGCCGCAGGTCTTTTTTACAAACGCAACAGCCGTTTTGACGCCGAAAAAATCCTGATGCTTGCCGGCTATCTCTGTTATGATGCCATGCGCCGAGATTTCCAGAAGATCGACCGCAAAAATCCAAAAACCAACGGCGAACTTTTGTATCTGCGCTACAGCAAAAAGGGGATCCGGGGAGAAGCACAGAAAGGATTTCCCTCGATTCGTTCCGTCTCTCTTCCTGCACTCCGCTCGGCATTTCATAATGGACAGAGCGAAAACGAGGCCTATCTGAATACCCTGCTTACGCTGATGGCTAATGTGGATGATACCAATGTCTTAAGCCGCAGCAACACCGTGATCCAGGGATACGTAAAATCAGCCGCTGGCCATGTGCTGAAATTAGGAGGAGCCTCCACCCGCGAAGGTATGGAGGCTCTCAAAAAGCTGAATCAAAAATTTATTCACTTAAATGTCAGTCCGGGAGGATGTGCGGATCTTCTTGCGGTAACAATCCTGCTTTGCCGTCTTGAAACATTAAACTAAGAGTTCCTTGTATACACGCAATACATTTTCAGAAAAGACTGCTTCGATCTCGCCGGTAGTAAAGCCCTCGCGGCTCATTTCATCTGCCAAAAGCTGCATACCGGAGCAGTCTTTCATTTCAACCGCAGTATCAAATCCGTCAAAGTCAGATCCAAGTCCGATACAGCCGATTCCACCGATCTGTTTCATGTGCTTCATATGAGACACCAGATCCTTACAGGATGTCAAAAACTGTGTTTGACCGGGTTTACGGTCTTTTACAAAGGCATCGTAATAGTTGATTCCTGCCACACCTCCGCGTTCTGCCAGAGCGCGGATCATGTCGTCGGTCAGGTTGCGCGGATGGCCTGCTAAGGCACGCGCATTGGAATGACTTGCCACAAACGGCTTCTTTGTATAATGAAATACATCCCATATCCCCGCATCATTCAGATGCGAGATATCAATGATCATCCCGATTTGTTCCATTTCCTGCACAAAGGCGATTCCGGTCTCGGTAAGTCCATGTACCGTGTCCGGGATCGATTTTGGCGGCGTTACACTCTCGTCCTTGCCGTTTGGAAATCCCAGCTCATTTGGAAAATTCCAGGTGATGGTCATCATCCTGGCTCCAAGACGATAAAGATCCCGCAGACAGGCCAAGTCTCCTTTACAGATTCCACCCTCTTCCAGAGTCAGCAGAGCCGACATCCTTCCGGATTTCCGGTTTTCTTCGATGTCGCGAAAGCTCTTTACAATGCCGATCTTATCCGCATAGGGCTCTAACTCTGTGTAAAACAGGTCGATCAGCTTCATGGCATAGTGAAACGGATCCTTTGTCCTTCCCAAATGTACAAACATGGCAAAATTCTGTAACAGATAATCGCCCTTTTGCATTTTCAAGAGATCAATATCCAGCTGATTTTTTAGAATAGAGGCAGCTTCGCCCTTCTCCCTTTTATGCATCAGCTCAGATATGGTATCACAGTGCATATCTACAACTTTCATTGTTTTCTCCAGCAAAAACTATAACGTCTCTGCGCGCTCCTCGATATTTCGTTTGAAATTGATCACCTCATGCTGATAATCATTGTTCATAAATGTGGAAGTGATCAGAAAGTCTGCGGTTGCCTTATTGACCGCCATAGGGATGTCGTAAACCTGTGCGATACGCATCAGTGCTTTCACATCCGGATCATGCGGCTGTGCGGTCAATGGATCGGAAAAGAATACAACGAAGTCGATCACGCCCTCTACGATCTTTGCTCCGATCTGCTGGTCACCGCCAAGCGGGCCGCTGTTGTAGCCCTTCACGGTAAGTCCTGTCTGATCGGTGATCATACGGGATGTGGTGCCGGTTCCATAAAGATTATGCTGCATCAGCTGCTCCTTATGCTCTTTGCACCATGCGATCAGCTTTGGTTTTTCATTGTCATGCGCGATCAGGGCGATGTTCTTTTTTTCTCCGATCGTAAAGGTAATATAATCCTGAGTCATATGTCATATCCTCCTTTGTTCATATGTACTCTCGAAATTTCAACCGCAAAGGCAGGTGCAGGAGAGATTCCGAGAGCACATCAATAAGTAAAAAGTATCACACACTTCCAAAAACCACAAGGAAATTTTTTGTAAAATACATGTAACTGTTTCTTTTTTATTGTTCAAAAGATGCTTCGGGTGTTTGCAAAGCTTCAATCAGGCTCCAGATTTCATCTCTTCCCTGCTTCGTCTCCGCAGAAAACGGGATCAGCACATCTTCTTTTTCCAAACCGAGTCCTTCCCTCAGCATTTTTACATGCTTCTGGATCTGACTTCGCTTTAATTTATCTAACTTTGTGGCAATGATCACCGGTTTATATCCGTTTGATACGATCCAGTCATACATCAATTTATCATTGGCTGACGGTTCGTGGCGAATATCAATCAACAGGAAGATGCATCTTAGCATCTTGGATTTCTTTAAATATCGCTCGATCATCTTACCCCACTTTGCCTTTACCTCCACCGAAACCTTGGCATAGCCGTAGCCAGGCAAATCTACAAAATACAGGGCATCATTGACATTATAAAAGTTGATGGTCTGCGTCTTTCCAGGCTGGGAAGATGTTCTTGCGAGTGCGCGTCGGTTTAAAAGCCCATTGATCAGGGATGATTTTCCGACATTGGATTTCCCTGCAAAAGCAAACTCCGGCAGCTGATTTTCAGGCAATGTGCTGGTGATCCCACAGACGGTTTCGAGTTCCGCTTTTCTGATAATCATCATTCGTCCTCTCTCTCATTTCTATACTGGTGCATCGTTTCATAAATAACCGGCCTAAGAATAGGCTAGTTATTTTGTAAATGAGGCACCAGTGCCGCAGCCAGCACATCCTCCATGCTCTTCATATAACGGATGGTCAGGCCTTTCGTGATCTCTTTGGAAAGCTCTGCAATGTCTGCACGATTCTTCTCCGGCACAAGCACGGTTTCCATATGCGCCATCTTTGCAGCCAGGATCTTTTCCTTCAGACCGCCGATGGGAAGCACGCGTCCGCGCAGTGTGATCTCGCCGGTCATGGCCACCTTGGCCGAAACCTTACGGTTTACCACGGCCGAGAACATGGCGGTTGCCATAGTAATTCCGGCAGACGGGCCATCCTTCGGAACCGCACCCTCCGGAATATGGATATGGATATCATGTTTCGCAAAGTAATCGTCCGGCACCTCGTACTTTGGACAGATCGAGCGTACATAGGTGAGTGCGGTCATGGCAGATTCCTTCATGACATCTCCCATCTGGCCGGTAAGCTTTAATTCTCCCTTACCCGGCATCACATTGACCTCAATCTGAAGAGTATCGCCGCCTACGCTGGTCCAGGCAAGACCGCGCACAATGCCAACCTGATCTTCCTCATTTGCATCTTCGTAAGTGATCTTTTCTTTGCCGAGATATTTCTCCAGGTTGGATTCCGTAACTCGGATATGCTTCTTATTATGCTCCAGATATTCTCTGGCAGATTTTCTGCAAATTTCACCAATCCGGCGCTCGAGGTTTCGGACACCTGCCTCACGGGTATAATTATGGATGATCTTCTTTAATGCGGAATCCGAGATCACAAGCTGATCCTTTTTCAGGCCGCAGCGTTCCTTCTGCTTTTCTACCAGGTAGTTGCGGGCTATATGAAATTTTTCATTTTCCGTGTAACTGTTGACCTCAATAACCTCCATGCGGTCTAAGAGCGGTCCAGGAATGGTCTGAGTCGTATTTGCCGTTGCAATAAAAAGTACATTGGACAGATCGATCGGAAGCTCTACGTAGTGATCGCGGAATTTGACGTTTTGTTCTCCGTCGAGCACCTCCAATAAGGCAGAGGAGGTATCTCCTTTGTAATCACTGCTGACCTTGTCGATCTCATCTAAAAGCATCAACGGATTGGCTACTCCTGCCTGGCGCAGTCCGTCCACCAGACGCCCCGGCATAGCGCCCACGTAGGTTTTTCTGTGACCGCGGATCTCCGCCTCATCATGAACACCGCCCAGACTGATCCGGACGTATTTCTTATTCAGGGCTCTTGCTACAGAACGGGCAATGGAGGTTTTTCCGGTTCCCGGAGGTCCCACGAGGCAGATGATCGGACTATTGCCTTTTTTTGCCAGGATACGAACGGCCAGATACTCTAAAACCCGCTCCTTCACTTTTTCCAGTCCGTAATGATCTTCCTCTAAGGTTTCCTTCGCATGCTGAATATCGTTGTTGTCCTTTGATGTCTTGTTCCACGGCAGCTCAAGCAACGTCTCGATATAGGTACGGATAACATTGCTTTCCTGACCGCCGCCCGGCATGCCCTTTAAGCGGTCGATCTCTTTTTGCAGTTTTTCCTTTACTTCCTTATCGGCCTTTAAGGATGCAAGCTTCTTTTCATATTCATCCGCATCCGACAGCAGATCCTCACCAAGCTCCTCACGGATCACCTTGAGCTGCTCTCGCAGGATATAATCTTTCTGATTTTTGTCGATATTGACTTTGACCTTTTCCTGCAGTTCCTTATGGATCTGAGAAACTTCGACCTCGTGGATCAGATTGGTCAAAAGAACCTCGTATTGTCCGGTCAGAGTGGTCTCTTCCAGATAACTCTGGCGAATCCGATAATCCCAGGGCAATTCGCTGGCCATCTGAAGCATCAGACTATTCAGATCGTCACACATCATCATGCCCGGGAGGATTTCCTTGCTGAATTTTGCATGCTGACGGCCATAGGCTTCCAGTTTTTCCTTCAGGATGCGGGACATCGCTTCTGCAGCCGGAGCTTCGATATCCACTTCTGTTTCTCCTGTCAGAAGGATTTCACCCATCAACGCCGGTTCTGTGCTGTCAAGCTCCAAAAGCTCTGCCCGCTCCTGTCCTTCTGCCATCACACGGACAATGCCGCCCGGCATCTTTACCAGCTGCTTAATGTAAGAAACCGTGCCGATATGATAAAGCTCCTCTATGGTCGGATCCTGAACCTCCGGATCTCTCTGAGCAACAAGACAGACTCTCTGGTCGCTCACCATGGCTTTCTCGATTGCCGCAACAGACTTCTTGCGGCTGATATCGAAACTGGCGGTCATTTCCGGAAGGATCGTCAAACCACGCAAAGCGATCACCGGCATAGTTATGATCTTAGTATTTTCCATCAGGTTTCTCCTTGTAAACATAAGATAATGGTAACTGTTTAGAATCAATCGCCAAACAGTTACAGATAACGCAAAAAGTGGGAGCCGTAAGCTCCCACTTTTCTGCTCCGACGTTACGCAATTTCGTCGGTTGCTTCTTTCTTCAGTCTCTGAGAGAGCGTTTTATGCGGCACAGCCGTATCCCGGTAGACAATCTCCGGCTCTCCCGTTTTATCAACAACATCCTTCGTGATCGTACAGATACCAATGGTGTTGTCTGACGGGATCTCGTACATCAGATCCATCATAACTGACTCCAGTATAGAACGAAGTCCTCTGGCACCGGTTTTTCTTTCGGATGCCAGTCTTGCAACCTCTGCAATGGCCTCCGGAGTAAACTCCAGCTTCACGCCATCCAGTTCAAACAGCTTCTTATACTGCTTAGTCAAGGCATTTTTCGGCTCTGTAAGGATCCGGCTTAAGGAATTCACATCCAAAAGATCCAGAGAAACCGTCACCGGCACACGACCGATAAATTCCGGGATCAGACCAAATTTCACGAGGTCATGGGGCTCCACCTGACGCAGAAGCTCATCGATATCGGTTTTGTTTTTATCTGCGATCTCCGCATTAAATCCAATGGATCCTGCACTCAGACGTCCCTCAATGATGCGTTCCAAACCATCAAAGGCACCTCCGCAGATAAAGAGGATGTTCGTGGTATCGATCTGGATAAGCTCCTGATGCGGGTGCTTTCTTCCACCCTGCGGTGGAACACTGGCAACGGTACCCTCCAGAATCTTTAACAGTGCCTGCTGAACACCTTCTCCGGATACATCACGGGTAATGGAAACGTTTTCGGATTTTTTTGTAATCTTATCGATCTCATCTACATAGATGATACCATATTCTGCTTTTTCGATATCGTAATCTGCTGCCTGGATCAGTTTGAGCAGGATATTCTCAACATCCTCTCCGACATATCCGGCCTCGGTCAGTGCTGTTGCATCAGCAATGGCAAACGGAACATTTAAGATCTTTGCAAGTGTCTGAGCCAGATAGGTTTTACCGGATCCGGTAGGTCCAAGCATCAGGATATTGCTCTTTTGCACATCCACATCGCTGCCTGCGCCGGAGGTAATCCGCTTATAATGGTTATATACAGCTACGGATAACACCTTTTTTGCCGCATCCTGACCGATCACATATTCGTCCAAAAATGCCTTAATTTCCTTCGGTTTCAAGAGGTTGATTCCGGATAACGGAGATACCGGCTCCTCTACCTGATTTTCTTCCTCTTCAAGCTCCTCTGCAAGAATCTCCCCACAAAGTTCAATACATTCGTCACAGATAAATACGTTGTTGGAACCGGCAATCAGTTTTCTTACCTGATCCTGGGTCTTTCCGCAGAAGGAGCATCTGACCCTGTCATCTGTTCTTGTCGGCATATAAAACACCTTGTCCTTTCCTGGTAAATATAGGTATATATGATCCTGAGTCAGGCGGCATTAGTGTTTTGCAATCACCTGGTCGATCAGACCATATTTCAAAGCCTCTTCTGCAGTCATGTAATTATCGCGCTCTGTATCATGACAGATCACCTCATACGGCTGACCGGTGTTGGCTGCAAGGATCTCGTTCAATTTCTTTTTGGTCTGCAGAATTTTTTCCGCAACGATCTGGATTTCTGTTGCCTGACCCTGTGCACCACCGGACGGCTGATGGATCATGACTTCAGCATTCGGAAGTGCAAAACGCTTTCCCTTTGCGCCTCCGGCTAAAAGGAAGGCACCCATGCTTGCAGCCATGCCGATGCATACGGTAGATACGTCACACTTAATGTAATTCATGGTATCGTAGATCGCCATGCCTGCAGTTACGGATCCGCCTGGGCTGTTAATATATAAGTTAATATCCTTTCCCGGATCCTCAGACTCCAGGAACAGAAGCTGTGCCACGATCAGACTTGCTGAAACATCGGTCACCTCTTCCCCAAGGAAAATAATTCTCTCTTTTAATAAACGGGAATAAATATCGTAGGAGCGTTCGCCCCTGCTGGTCTGTTCAATGACATAAGGTACCAAAGCCATCGTCAAATCCTCCTGTTTTTTATTGCTTTCTTTTGCAAGGATAGGTGCAGACTCCAGGGCTGGCCCGAAATCTGCACCTAGTGTAGTGATCGTATGAAAGTAATTAGACTAACTTTGCCTCAGCTACCAGGAAGTCAACGGTCTCCTGAACAGCCATATCAGCCTTCATCTGAGCCATGCCTGCCTCGCCCATAATGGACTTGATTTGCTCAGCATCCATCTTGTAGTTCTCAGACATCTTCTTGATCTCTGCATCAACCAGCTCCTCAGACGGCTCAATCTTCTCTGCTTCTGCAACAGCCTCAAGCACCAGACGAGTGCGAAGTCTTAACTCAGCCTGCGGACGCATCTGATCCTGCAGCTGCTCTACGGTGCTTCCGGTGAACTGCAGATACTGCTCAAAGCTGATGCCCTGGCTCTGCAGTCTGCGTGCATAGTCCTCGATCATGTTGCGAACCTGCTCGTCAACCATCGGTGCCGGGATATCCAGCTGCGCATTCTCTACAACCTTCTGAACTACGTTGTTCTCGTTCTCAGCAGTTGCCTGAGCCTGCTTGGTATCAGCCAGTTTGCTCTTGATATCCTCTTTGTATGCATCCAGAGTCTCAAACTCAGATACTTCACCAGCGAACTCGTCGTTCAGCTCCGGAAGCTCTTTTACCTTGATCTCTTTGATCTTAACCTTGAAAGTTGCCGGCTTGCCAGCCAGGTCTGCTGCATGATACTCAGCCGGGAAGGTTACATTCACCTCTACCTCATCACCAACGTTTTTGCCGATCAGCTGATCCTCAAAGGTATCGATGAAGGAGTGAGATCCGATCACAAGGGTATAATCCTCTGCCTTACCGCCGTCGAATGCCTGGCCATCTACAAAGCCCTCAAAATCGATCACGGTCTGATCTCCGTCTGCTACAGCACGATCCTCTACAGTTACCAGTCTGGAGTTCTGCTCCTGAACCTTCTTTAACTCAGCTTCTACATCAGCTTCGGTTACTTCCGGTTTTGCTTTCTCTACTTCAATGCCCTTGTACTCACCCAGGGTAACCTCCGGCTTAGTAGCTACAGAGGCAACATAGATAAAGGATTTTCCTTTTTCTACCTGCTCAATGGAGATCTCCGGTCTGGAAACGATCTCAAGACCGCTCTCTTTTGCAGCATCCGGATAGGAAGCATTGATAGCCTCATCAACAGCATCCTCATAAAGGACGCCAACGCCATACATTTTCTCGATCAGTGCCTGCGGTGCTTTGCCTTTGCGGAAGCCAGGAACGCTGAATCTGTTTTTATTTTTGTTATAAGAAGTTTTAAGAGCTGCCTCAAACTGCTCTGCCGGTACTTCTACGGTTAATTTCGCCATGTTCTTTTCTAATTTTTCTACCTGTAAACTCATATTATGGGTTCCTCCTTAAATCTATGTATGGTCGTCCCGGCAGGGCGCCACACTTCAATTCACCATTATAGCATAGACTTTTTATAATTACCAGTCCCAATTGTTACATTTTACCTACATTTTATAAGGCTTTATTCGCTTAAAGCAATCATCTTCTGGATGACATAAGGATTGATCGGACGGATTTCCATCTCCGGACGTCCCAGATAGTATCCCTGGAACAGATCCGCACCCAGCATCAGCATCGTATGCAGCTCTTCAATCCTTTCAATTCCCTCTGCCAGAACCAGAATATTGCGCTCCTTACAGTAATGAATCAGATTTGCCGCAAGTTCCTGCTTATCGGTACGCTCATGGATGTTTTTCACAAGCTCCATGTCCAGCTTGACGATATCGACATCCAGATTTAAAAGGCTTCCCTCACTGCTATAGCCGGATCCAAAATCATCCAAAGCCAGCATTCCGCCGGTGCGTCTGACCGACTCGGTTTTTGATGCCATATCATGACCGTTGATTTCTTCTCCTTCCGTCACCTCAAGTACCACGCGGGCAAACAGATCCGGATACTGACCCACAAGCTCGTCCAGACATTCCGGCGGCAGAGCCGTATTCGCAATGGAGTTGACAAACAGACGGCTGCCCGACGGAAGATCTGTCTCATGAGCGCGAAACCACCTCATGGCGGCCACCCAGGTCAGCCGTTCAAACTGGGGAAGTTTCGCCTGATGCTTTGCAAGATTGAGCACCTCCTGAATATTTTTCAGAAATCTTCCTTTTGGCCGCATCAGCGCTTCATAGCCAAAGACACTGCCATCGCGGCTTAAAATAGGCTGAAAAGCAAAGGGAACATCGTCACGTTCCAGCAGCTGATTTAACTCCTCGCGGCCGGAAAGCAGGTAGGAATTCTTCTGGTAAGTGGAAAAATCGAATTCCTGCAATACGCCCTTGGTGCTGTGCTTTGCCATATACATGGCAAAATCCGCATATTGGATGAGGGTCGTAAAATCTCTGGCCTGCCGCGGATACCAGGATATGCCGGCAGAAACACGTAAGGGAAGCTCATACTCTTCCTCCACCTGCAAAGAGGCTTCCCGCACGGTAGCAAAGAACTGAAGAAGCTGTTCCAGAATGTGGCATTCATCCTCTCCGCACACAAGGCACATGAATTCATCTCCGGAATGGCGCTCTACGATCGCCCCGTCCATGGACAACCGCTTCAGCTGGTCTGCAAAGAGACAAATATACCGGTCTCCCATCTCATGCCCGTAGGTGTCATTAACGTATTTGAGATTATCAAGATCCCACATGACAAGGCCGGCACAGGCAATTTTTCCGTTTTCCAACAGTTCCTCTGCTGTTCTGCGGAAGGCACCGCGGTTGTAAAGTCCTGTCAGCTGGTCATAATCTCTCTCCCGTTCCAGGCTGCGCCGTTTTTCTATTTCCTCTGTTACGTCAAGCAGAACGCCTGTTTGATTTCCTTTTTTCGTATTTACAATCTTCAAACGAAGAAATTGCTTTTTTTCATCGTTTCCGATTTGGTAGAGTGTGACATTTTCATTCTCCAGGATTCCCGTGCCAAGCACCCGCATGATTTCGCCAAACTGCTCCGGTTCCAGATATACATAATCCTCCGTTGTTTTTCTCAAGCCAAGCAGCTCGAACAGGCTGCGGCTGCAAAATACGCGTTTGCTTTCCGGAATATATTCAAATACGCCGATCGGAACACCCGATGCATCCAGGATCCGAGAAATGCGCAGTGCAGATTCTGCTACATCCGCGCTCAGATTTTCGATCGCACGACTAAGCTCGTCTAATTCACTGATTCTGGTTCGCTGCAGGCTGATGCGGCTTCCGCTCTCCGAAGAACGAAGCTTCAGGATCAGTTTTCGGATCGGGTGGGTAAAATATTCGCCATATAAAAGCGCAACCAGGATTGCAGGAATCAGGGTAAAGACGCACCCAACCAGGAGTCCGTTCATAAGCTTTTGATAGAAGGATCGCATTGCGCTTTGCCGCTTTAACACAACGATCATCCACTCTGTCTGACTGTACATAGAATCCGAACCATAAACCGACAGTCTGATCGGAGCCGCATACCAGGCATCTTGCTGCTCGTCGATCACCTTTAGAATTCCATCCCAGCCGGTTTGTTCCCAAGCGATTTCAGAACAGCTGCCAAAGCAGCGATGAAAGGCTGATCCGTAAGCCAGCACCGGCGTCACCGAATCCTGGTCAGCTTCTTTTTTTGCTATGAGCTGTAATGTATCTGCATCGCTGCGGGAGATTTCATTCTTTAACAAGGCCGCAATCTGCCCCTTCATCATGGTTCCGCCGAGCACTCCAATCACAGAACCATCGTCTAAAACCAGTGGAAGGGAATAGCTGACTCCTGCCGTATCACTCTGAAGGATCTTAGAAATATCGCCGAGATACGCATAGGAAGCGGCTGTCTGCATAGATACCGTCTGGTTAACAGCCAGGCGGAAAGGCTTATAAAATCGATAATCCTCTGCACTTGTGCCTGTCATATCAAAGTCCATCTGCCATTCCCTGGCAAGAGGAATTTCCTGGTCAGTGGAAATTGCAGAGATACCCCTTACAAGCTGAAGATCAGAATTATCAGCTGCAAAACTGCTGCTGTCACTGTCCATAATCGATATACCGGCCTGATGCCCATCCACGCTCTGATCGGCTGCCGGACCATCCAAAATCACATAAATTCCGTTTCCATAGCTGCGGTGCAAAAGCTCTAAGAGAGCCGGCGTAATCTCACGCAGAATCTCACTGTTGAGCTGCCAGTCTGAGTGGATGTCCGCCGCTGACTTTCCGGACCTCTTTAACAGATCCGCAATCTGTTTCTGCACTTTAGAAGATGTGCGGATATCCGTCATCCAATGCTGCACCATCTCTCGTTCTAAAAGAAGATTACTGTTCTGAGCATCCTTTTCGAGGCTGTTCATTTCACTTAAATACAGATTTCTTGCCACCGTGCCGTTTGATAAAAATACCATCATAAAGGCGGTTTGAAATATGAGGATCAGGCAAAACGGGATCACAAGCCTGAATTTCATAGATCTTGCATTCTTCATGAATCTACTCCTCAGTCTTCCAGATTTTCAAGCTGATTTTTTGTATCGCTATACCACGCTTCAAAGATTTCTTCCGTATTGTACTGCGCCACCGCATCCTCTAAGGAGACTCCTTCTGCCAAAAGCGCCTTCACATGGCTGCGATTTTCTATTGCCACCGCAGGCATCGTACTCTTTATGATCGCACGTGCCTGATAAGCACCATCTGACGGAGCTGCCGTATGAAGCTTATAGCTTTGCACCTGGGGAATCGCCGTGCCAAGGGCAGCTTCCGTTTTCGGGTTCAGAGTTTCGCCATTCTCCTGAAAATAAGAGCGGATCGCATCCATATCATTGGCTTCTTTTGTGACCGGCATATAACCGGAGGCCGCAGAGAAACGGATATTCTGTTCTTTTTCTGTCAGCCATTTGAGGAAGGTCACGGCAGCTGTCTCGGTTTTTTCATCCGAAGAGAACATGATCGTACCGGCTCCCTGCTGTACCGCACAGGGCTCGGTTCCTTCAAAATTCGGCAGGGGCAGCATTTTGCAGGTGATCACTTCTGTATGCCCATCATCGAAGGTTACCTGATCCGGCGTATAGGCCGCACCGCTGGTGGAGCCGACATAGGAAATGATACGCCCGGTTTTTAGGTCATCACTGCGAAACTTTCCCTCCTCCAGGTAATAGCCGCTGATATAGGGAACGTAGTAATTGTCCCAGAGCCTTCGCATGGTGTCCCGGTCTGCATCAATGTTTATATGCTCATCTTGATTCGTGTAGATCTCATGTCCGAGCTGATAGCTTCCGATCAGCATATAATTGGCAAAGGAATCTCGGCCAAAGAGAGCCTTCCCATCGTTTGGCTCTTCCGTCATCGCATCCGTCCACTCATAATAGGCCTTGGCAGCATCGGCAAGTCCCTCCCAGGTAGAAAGCTGATCCCCGGTAATGCCGCAGGCCTCTGAAAACGGCTCCCAGGCTGTTTCGTTGATCACGAGAAGCTCCGTTGATTTTGCGATAGGAAAGATCATCATAGAAGCATCCTCCCCGAAATAGCCTTCCTCAACATATCCGGGGATATAACTGTCATATTCTTCATTCGTCAAAAACGGGCGAAAGTCTGCAAGCAACCCCTTCTGATATAAAACAAAGGCCGTATCTGCGTAGGCAGCAGCCAGATTCGGTAAGGGGGTGCTTCCGGTTTTTCCGTCCACACTGGCAGAAATACTATCTTCCAGATCAGTGACACTTCCCTTACTGATTGATTCCACGATGATCTTTTTCTCGACGCCCACCGTGTCATTAAATTCCTGCACCAGCGCATCAAACTCTTCCTTCTGTGCGCCGTTGTAATAATTCCACATTGTAATCGTGATCGGCATGTCATCCGATGCCTCTTTCCCGGCACATGCACTTAAGGCGAATGTACCTGTAAGCAAAATCGGTAAAATAACGTTTTTTTTCATACACATCCTGCCCTTCCCTTCCTTAATTGCTTTTTATCATACCACAAACCCTTTATCTTTCCAATGTTTTCCTGTATACTATTTAAATAAAGCATTACGGGAGGCATTATGGAAATCGAACGAAAATACCGAATCACGGCACCGCCAGCCGATTATCGCAGTTGGCCGGCCATCCATATGGAGCAGGCCTATCTCTGTACCGATCCGGTGGTACGGGTGCGAAAAGAAAATGAAAACTATGTTCTCACCTACAAATCAAGGGGGCTTTTATCTCGGGAAGAATACAACCTTCCTCTCACAAAAGCGGCTTATGAACACCTGCTTATGAAGGCAGACGGGATCATCCTCACAAAAACCCGTTACAAAAAAGCCATAGAAGGGACAGACCTTGTGATCGAGCTGGATGAATTTTCCGGCACCTATGAAGGGCTGATGCTCGCAGAGGTGGAATTTGCTTCCGTTGAAGAGGCCAAGCACTTTACTCCACCGTCCTGGTTCGGAGAAGATGTCACCTTTTCCGGAGAATACCAGAACAGCCGCCTAAGTCAAAAGAAATGATAACTCTTCGATATAAACCGAAAAAACGGCATCCCTTTGCGGGAATGCCGTTTTTTTCTGAGCTTTTTATTACTTCTTTGCAATGTATTTGCGGATGTCCAGGGCGATTGCCACAATGATAACGATACCCTGTACAATGTACTGATAGTTGGTCTGGATACCCAAAAACTGCATGGAAGATTTCAACAGCTCGAATACCAGAACACCGATCACAACGCCGGAGATACGACCGATACCACCGTTTACGGATACGCCGCCGATGGTACAAGCTGCGATTGCCTCCAGCTCGTAGCCCTGACCCATGTTAACGCTGGCACCACCGGCCTTTGCACCAAGCAAAAAGCCTGCGATCGCATAGAGGGCTGCTGCGGTTACATAGATGATGATCTTGGTTTTCTTAACGTTTACGCCGGAAACCTCTGCTGCTGATTCGTTGCCGCCGATCGCATACATATATTTGCCGTGACGGGTGTAATTGAATACAAACCACATTACAAGACCGATCACAAAAGCAATAATGAACATGTACGGGATCTGTCCAAAAAGTTTTCCGGTTGCGATGGAGGTATAAGCCTTGCGGTAGCCGCCCAGAGGAGTTGCGTTGGTATATACCAGGCAGATGCCGTATACAGCCAGCTGCATGCCCAGGGTGCCGATGAAGGCCGGTACATTTAAGTACGCAATAACAATACCGTTGATCAGTCCGAAAACGCAGCAGATCAGGATACATAAAACAAGAACTCCGAGTACCGGCATATCGCCCAGGTTCGGGAAGAACTTACCGCTGTAGTCCGCGGTCTGGAGCAGGGTACCTGCGATACAGGAGGCAAGACCTACCATACGTCCTGCGGAAAGGTCGGTACCTTTTGTGATCAGACAGCCGCTGACGCCGAAGGCAATGATGACACGGGCAGCCGTATTAACGGAAATATTGGATAAGTTGTTCCAGGAAAAGAAATTATCCTTGGTGATGCCGGTGATCAAAACCAGCAGGAGCAGAACAATGATGATACCATTGTCCAGCAGTGTTTTCTTAATATCGATATTCTTTTTATTCATGCTCGTATCCTCCTTAATTGAACCTGGTAGCCATACTCATGATATTTTCCTGAGTTGCTTCCTCACCGGAGACCTCACCGGTCAGCTTGCCCGCACACATAACCAGAATTCGGTGCGACATTCCAATTAACTCCGGCATCTCAGAGGAAATCATAATGATGGATTTTCCCTGTCTGGTAAGCTCGATCATGATCTGGTAAATTTCATACTTCGCACCGACGTCGATACCTCTTGTCGGCTCATCCATGATCAGCACGTCCGGATTATTGGCCAGCCATCTTGCGATAATAACCTTCTGCTGGTTACCGCCTGACAGAGACTGGATCAGTGTTTTGCTGCTCGGAGTCTTGATACTCAGCTTTGCTACATTGTCCTTTACAAGCTCCTCGATCTTTCCGGTATCAAGCATCGGACCGACCTTCAGATAATTGTTAAGGGAGGAGATCGATACATTGTCCGCAATGGACAGACATCCCAGAATTCCGGTTCCGCGTCGATCCTCCGTGATCATTCCGATACCATCCAGGATGGCATCACGGGGTCTTGTGACATGGATTGGTTTCCCATGGATCAGGACTTCCCCGCTCTTTACATGACGCATGCCGAAAATAGCTTCCATTAACTCCGTTCTCTGGGCACCTACCAGACCGCCAAAGCCTAAAATCTCACCCTTCTTCAACTGAAAACTGATATGCTGGAAGGAACGTTCGTGGATACTGCACAGATCCTTTACCTCCAGTACCACCTCGTCCTGAATCGTATCTTCCATCGGTGGATATACATTGGTCAGCTCACGGCCTACCATCTGGCGAACGATTTCATCATCGCTGATGTCTTTGACTTCCCAGGTTCCCACATAGGTACCATCTCGCATGATGGTGATATCATCGGCGATCTCGCGGATCTCAGCCATCTTGTGGGAGATGTAGATCATAGATACGCCTCTGGATTTAAGATCCCGGACGATACGGAACAGTGCCTCTACCTCGTTGTCGGTAAGGGAAGAGGTCGGCTCGTCGAGGATCACGACTTTCGCACTCATCGATACTGCTTTTGCGATCTCCACCGACTGCATCTGTGCAATAGAAAGAGACCCCAGTTTTGCCTTAGGATCATAAGGCATTTTTACGTTGTCCAGCCATTTGGCTGCCTCTTCATTCATGGTTTTATGGTCGATCACCTTGAGCGGACCATAATTTTTCAACGGATAACGACCCAGATACATGTTTTCTGCGATCGTTCGCTCCGGGATTGGCTGCAGCTCCTGATGAACCATAGCCAGTCCTTTGTGTAAGGCGTCATCCGGATTTAAAATCGTCATTTTTTCGCCGTCCAGATAGATCTCGCCTTCATCCATCTTGTAAATACCGAACAAACATTTCATCAAGGTGGATTTACCGGCTCCGTTCTCGCCCATCAGTGCATGGACGGTACCGGGACGGACTCTTAAGTTGATGCCGTCAAGGGCTTTTACACCCGGGAAGCTTTTTGAGACTCCCTTCATTTCCAACCTGTACTCTGCCATCCCATTCTCTCCTTTCTGGTTCCAGACCGGCTGTCAGAGCCATGCCGGTTTCTTTAAAAATCGGGTGTGTCAGACGACACACCCGAACGATGAATCACTGTTAATTACAGGCCAGAGTCTGACTATTTGATGATGTCAAGAATGTCTGCTGCGTTGTCAGTGGTAACCTTAACGTAGTCAACCATGTTAACCGGATCCACAGACTCGCCGTTTAAGTATTTTACAGCCATATCAGCTGCGGTCTTAGCCTGGCTGATGTGATCGTTGAATACAGTACCGGTCATCTTGCCCTCGGTGATGTTCTGAACTGCCTCGGTCAGAGCGTCAACACCTACCAGGTAGATATCCTCGTTAACTTTTCTGCCAGCTGCGTCGATTGCCTGCAGAGCACCAAGAGCCATTGCATCGTTGTTACAGAAAACAACCTCGATCTTGTCGCCGAACTGGGTTAAAGCATCCTGAACGATCTGCTGGCCCTTAGCCTGATCCCAGTCACCTCTCTGAAGCAGAAGCTCTTCAACTTCAAGTCCTGCATCAGTCAGAGCCTTTACGGAGTACTCGGTTCTGTACTGAGCATCTACGTTCTCCGGATCACCCTGAACCATGATGTAGCTTACTTTACCATCGCCATTGATATCGCCCTTGTTCTCGGTCTCAACGATTTCTTCGCCCTGGAAGGTACCGGACTGTCTTGCGTCTGCACCAACGTAGGTTGCGTTGATACCCTCAGAAGCCCATCTCTCTTCCTCTGCGGTATCCGGCTCACGGTTAATGTAAACTACCGGGATACCAGCGTCTTTACACATATCAGTTACCTGCGGTGCGGAAGAAGACTGAACCAGGTTTAAGATCATAACGTCAACGCCGGAAGCAATAAAGTTCTGGATCTGGTTGGTCTGCTCTGCCTGATCACCCTTACCATCCTGGATGGTGATGTTCTCTTTCTTGAATCCAAGATCCTCTACCAGATATCTCTCTAACTCGGTACGATACAGAGTCATGAAGTTATCATCAAATTTATAAATGGAAATGCCAACCTTCTTGTCGGAATAATCACCGCCTGCTGCCTCTTTCACCTCTTCTGCGGTGGTCTCTGCCTCTTTTGCTGCCTCAGTTGCAGCCTCGGTTGCTGCCTCAGTTGCTGCTGCGGTGGTCTCAGCGGTTTTGCTTCCGCCGCATGCTGTCATGGACAGGATCATGCAGGATGCCATTGCCATAGCGGTTACTTTCTTAGTTAATCTCATAATGTAAATCCTCCCTTAAATAAAAATTGTCATTGTTTTTCGTTTTTGTCTACTTTCTCCATCTGACAAGGCTATTATAAGTTCAGATTGTACATTTTACCATAGGATTTTCTTTTCTGGTTTATGGATTTTTTTCGATTGTACAATTTTTTGTGATTTTTATGGAATTATTTTTTCTTTTATGACAATATTCTGTTTTGTCCAGTGATATTTTCCATCCGCCATCGTAATTCTCTCCGGAATCGGTTCTTTTCTGCCGGCGGAAGATGCAATCGTAAAAATGGCGTCTGCATAGCCGCTTTTGTCCGAAGAAACGGTTCCTAACAGCCTGCCGTTTCTTACAGCCGCCTGTCCCTGAACGGTTCCGTCGATCCCCACTGCACACAGACTACCGGTTCCGGTACGTTCCTGGGCATCGAGCGCACCCAGAGCCATATCATCGTTGTTGCTGATGACCAGCTCGATCTGATCCGGATAATCGGTAAGCCACTGCTCCATCATGGCAGAGGCCTGAGAACGCTCCCAGTTTGCGATCCCGCTGGTGATCCGTTTGAGCGGTACGTGAAGATCCTTTAAGGTCTGCACAGACCATTCTGTGCGGATCAGAGAATCCTGGTGATTGCTTTCTCCCTCTAAAAGCACATAGCTTATGACTCCATCCCCGTTCTTATCCAGAGAGGCCGGATCCTTTTCATAACGGTCTGCCACGATCCCGGCCTCGAGTGCAGCAGATTCCTTTGCATCCACGCCTACATAGTAAAGCTGATCCCAGCGGTTTAAATCCTCCTCAATGGGTTGTCGGTTAAAAAATACTACCGGTACATTTGCGGCCATCGCGGCATCGATCACTCCGGAGGTAGTGGTGCGGTCCACCGGATTGATGCAAAGGGCATCGCAGCCTAAAGAAAGGAAGCGTTCCACCTGTTTGTTCTGGGTATACTGATTTCCCTTTGCATCCTGAATATCTAATGTCACCTTAATGCCGGTCTGCAGTTCGTACGCCTTTGCCTTTTTTTCAAGCTCTGAACGGATATTGCTGATAAAGGTATCATCCGAGCGATATAAACTGACTCCGATGCGGATCGCAGTCTTTTTTTTCGGTGTCTCTCCCGCCTTGCATCCGCATAGCTGCAGACAGACAAGCAGAAGAAATACTGCCAAAAGCCTCTGTCCTTTTTTTCGGGTTCTTTTCTTTCTCATCATAATGAAAAGCCTCCTATTCGATGGGATAAAGCATTTTTTCAAATTCCGGCTTACGCAGATCTTCCTTCTGAATGTAGAAGCTTTTGAGCGTTGTTTCCGCAGGTGGACTCTGATTGGAAAGCTGCTCGATCGCACGCCGGACACTCAGATACCCTGCATTATAATCATCCGTCACGCAGAGTCCGTTTATCACCCCGCGATCCAGAAAATTTAAGATTGCCGTGTTTGTTCCGCTGCCATACAGCCCCTTCACATGTTCCTGATATACGCTGCTGTCTGCAAGGATCTTAGCAGTCTCTAACAACGCCTGGGCATCCAAGGCTGCGATCACAGCCTGTCCCGCTTTCGGATAAACCAGCTCCTCGACCGCTTTGCGAAAACTTCCGTCTCCATGGCGGCCGAATCGTTTGATATCACAGCCCTGCTCCGTAAGCACCGACTCAAGTCCTTTTTGAAAATGGGTTCTTGCAGAGGACTGCCTGCTGGTATAAAACAGATAGTACGGCACCTTAGTTCCGTTTTCCTTTATCATCTCCTCAGCCAGTTTTCTTCCCAAAGCGTCCTGATCGGTGCTGACAACGGATGATACCTTATCACGGGGCAGTTCCGCATTTACCAGTACGATCGGAATCTGGAGCCGCTTGTCTGCAAGTGCTTCTTCCAATGCAGTCTCATCAACAGGCATCACGACCAGCGCCTTTGCTCCATCCTGCTGTTCTCTTGCCATACGAGCGATCTGACTTTCCGCATTCTCCCCCTCATACAAGGTGATCAGGCTTACATCTGCATTTAATTCCACGGCTGCACGGTCCACCCCTTTTTTGAAGTTCTGGCAGTACTCATCTGTCTCATCATCCAGGATCAGGGAAATCGGATAGATCTCATTCTTTTTTTCCTTGATGAAGAGATTGGTAGAGGACAAAAGATACAAAAATACCAGCATGACCGCATAGATGATCCAGATCCAGTTCTTCCTCATTCTCATACGCCTTTCTCCTTTTCCTGGATTTTCGAATAATCCATATCCGGAAGATGGATATGAATCGTCGTACCCTCATCCGGTTCGGATTCTATAGTCAGGCCATACTCGTTTCCAAAATACAGACGGATCCGTTCATTTACATTTTTCACACCGATCCCGGAGCCTCGCTTGGAAGAAACATGGGCATAATCCGTAAGCAGAGTATCCACCTGTTCCTTCGTCATGCCAAGACCGTTATCCTCTACCGTAAACCACAGTCCGTCCTCCTTCTTTTCCGCACAGATCCGGATCGTCCCATCTCCATCTTTAAACTCCATGCCATGATAAATGGCATTTTCCACCAGTGGCTGCAGCATCAGTTTTAAGCTGGCACTGCCCAAAATTTCCGGCTCCGCATCGATGGTATATGTGAACTTGTTTTTAAACCGCATCTGCTGGATCATCAGATAACTTCGTACATGCTCCAGTTCATCCCTTACCGGGATAATACTTTTTCCCTTGCTCAAGCTGATGCGGAAAAATCTGGCCAGCGCAGTTACTACACGGACAGCCTCGGATTTTTGCTCATTTTCGATCATCCATACGATGATATCGAGGGTGTTATAGAGAAAATGCGGATTGATCTGGGACTGCAGCGTATCAAACTCGCTCTTTCGCTTGGACTCATGCTCTGCCACAATATCCTGCATAAGGCCACGTATACGCTTTGCCATATCTCCGATGGAACGCCCCAGATGGCGGATCTCGTAAGAACCGCCCTGATATACCTCCACATCAAGATTTCCTTCCTCCAGCGCATTGACAGACTTTTCCAGTTCCCGGATCGGTATGGTAATCCTGGAGGAAATGGATGCATTGATCAGCATCAGCATATACAAGAAAAAGGTGATCAGAAATACCATAAACAGCTTGGTCTTCACCGTATTTAGATAGCTGCCCTTTTCCGGCGTCACCCCCACCAGCTTCCATCCGATATAGCCCACGGATTTCACCGTCACATCGCGGATCTCACCCTGATAGGTTTCCCGATAGTTGCCATCCCGGTAAGATGCGGCATTCTGAAAATTTTCCTCCGTCTGCCCGCTGTCGATCAGCTGCATCTGCGGATGATAAACCAGTTCTCCGCCGGAGCTCACCAGATAAAGATAGCCGTTATTTCCCATGGAAATGCTGTCAAGCAGCTGTTTTAAGCTTCCGTAAGTAATATCGATTAAAAGGATACCCTGTTCGGCGGATCCTCCGTTTGTAAGCTCCACGGCACGAGTCATGGTGATTACCCAGGTATACTGATTTTCATCGTTGTCGAAAATATACTGCACGTGCGGCATGGTAAAATGCAGGTTTTCTGTCCGGCTTAAGGTATCCTGAAACCAGGCCTCCGCTGTCACATCCATATCATTTTTCAGGCGCGCAGCAGGAACAACGGACAAAAGCTCTCCCTGTTTTGTAAACAGCGCAATGTTGGTCACACAGTCACGGTTGCTGTCATAGAGCAGCGTCATCTGTTCCTGGATACTCTGGGTGGAAAGATCCGTGTTTTTGATCACATCATAAAAAATGGTATCGGACATCTTCATGACGTTGCGCAGATAGGAATCGACATAGCGATCCACCTGGGCAAGCATTGTCTGATTCTCCTCTTGGATCGCCGCTGTCATCTGACCGACCAGGCGTCCGTAGAAGGAAATCCCCATCAATACAAGTGCCGCCAGTGCGCTGATCGTAAAATACAGATAGATCGTCGATCGAATGCTGACGCGGCCAAGAAATTCTTCCAGTTTTTTCTTTGGCATACTGCCTCCCTTCAGGCATTTTGGGAACCGCGGTATTTTGTCGGGGAAATGCCGAAACGTTTTTTAAATACATAGCTAAAATAATTCTGCTCCTGATATCCGACCTTCTGGGCAATCACATAAGTTTTGTCATCGGTCTCATTTAACAGCTCCACTGCTTTTTTCAGACGAACCTCCGTCAGATAGGTGATATAGGTCTGTCCGGTCGCCTTTCGAAACATTGTTGAAAAATAGGCAGGGCTCATATGCAGTTCCCGGCAGATCATCTCTACCGAGAGCGACGGGTCCTGATAATGGCACTCAATATACTGCTTGGCCTCCAGGATCACCTTTTTGGTTGTGTTATCACGCACCTGTTTTAAAGCCTCATGGATCCGCACCGAAACATCCAGAATCCAGGAACCGAATTCTTCCGCTTTTCCGATGGTTGCAGGCAAATCAAGATAGGTTTCTTCCGTATCGAAAATTTCCCTGGCAGACAAATCATACTGCTGCATCAGCCTTGTCACACAGTTGAACAGAGACAACATGTAAAGCTGTTGCTGCCTGGTGTGCACCTTCGCATCATCCATGCGACCCATCAGCGTTTTTACAGTCTCCCGGATTTTTTCCTCCGGTCCGAACTTGACCGCCGTCACGTAATCATTTTCATCCGCATTGTCAAACTTAAGTTTACCGCGGCTTACCGGCTCCACATCGTTAATATAGATCGTCTGGCCGATTCCCACGATCGTTTTGTAGCCTAATGCATCCACAGAGGACTGATATACACGTCCAAGTTCAGAAAGCTCCTGACAGCTGTGTCCGACCGCAATGGTCACCTTCACGTCAAGGACTCTCCTGCATTCTTTGCAGATGTCTCCGAGACGATCGAGAAGTTCTGTCTGGGACTGCGCTTCATCAATGGCAGCGATCAGCGTAATTCCTTCGGACGAATTGAAAATGATAAATCGACAGTAGTCCTTCAAATGATCCTCCGCGATCTGATGCACGGAGATCGGAACCAGTTCTTTTTGCAGAGTATCCTGCAGATCCACGGTTTCTGCCTCGATATGGATGAGGGCCGTCAGCCATTTTTTCGCATGAAGGATGTCCACATTGTATTCCTTCAGCTTCTCCTCAATCATTCCGGTTGTGCAGGCTCCGTGCACCAGATCATTTAGAAATACTGTCCGAAGGATCGGAAGACTTTTCTGATAGCTTTCCCGAAGAAGCGCTGCATCCCGCCGCTGGCTGATCTCCTCATCCAGGTTCTTTTTGACGCGGGTCAGGATTTCCGACAGTTCTTCCACATTTACCGGCTTTAGGATGTACTCGGTCACATTCAATTTGATTGCCTGTTGGGCATACTCAAAATCATCAAATCCGGAAAAAATAAGGATCTTCATAGAGGGATATTTCTGCCGGATCTTTTCCGCCAGGGTGAGTCCGTCCATAAAGGGCATACGGATATCCGTCATGACAACCTCCGGCTCCTTTTGTTCGATCTTTTCGAGTGCTTCCGCACCGTTTTCCGCATCTCCCACCACCTCAAAGCCAAGGCGGCTCCAGTCGATTTTTCGTATGATGCCCTTACGCACCTCTTCCTCATCGTCTGCAAGAATGATCCGATATAAGCTCATAATCCGGCATCTCCTTTCGCGGTCTTAAGAATTTGTTCCAGTGTCCGGATCAGGATCCGGTTTTCTTCCTGTCTGCTGACACAGACGCGGTAATAGCCGTAAGAAAGCCCCGTGAAATTACTGCAGTCCCGCAGCAAAACTCCCTGCTTTAAACAGGCTTCATACAAATACAAGGGCTTTGGTTCTTTTTCATAAAAAAACAGAATAAAATTGATGTCTGACTCATAAACCACAAAGCCCAGACGACGAAGCTCTCCGGCCAGATCATTCCGGCCGCTTTTTAAAAGTGTCCGCGCTTCCTTTAAATAGGCGGTTTCCTCCAATGCCGCGCAGCCGGCTTCCTGAGCCGGCACAGAAATACTCCAGGGCTGACGCCCGAGGGTAAGCTTGTGTAAAAGCTCAAGATCCCCGCAGATCCCGTAGCCAAGCCGCAGCCCGGCCATGGCATAGGTCTTCGTAAAGGCCCGCAGAATAAAGAGGCTTAAAAAACGTTCTGCTTCTGAAACAAGGCTGAATGCTTCCGGTTCATCCAGAAGATCACAGAAGCATTCATCCAGAATCAGCCGCGTTTTTGTCTCCTCACAGCGCGCCGCAAGCTCCAGGAGCCGGTCTTTTGGTACTGCGTGTCCGGTGGGATTATTTGGATTACAGAAAAATACCAGGTCTGTGTCTGACGTGATCGCTTCACATAACTGACGCATATCCGGAAGAAATTTTTGTTCCGGCTTCAGCCGTACATAGCGGATTTCACAATTTGCCTGCTTCAGCGCCTGCTCATATTCCGCAAATCCCGGAGAAAGCAAAATCGCCTGTTTTGGTTTCAGCGTTCGCACCAGCTGATAGATCAAATCTGCTGCTCCGTTCGAACAGAGAATGGTATCTGCAGAAACCCGGTGGAATGCGGCAAGCGACGCCCGAAGTGCCTCACACTGGGTATCCGGATAACAAGCCCAGTCCTCCACGGTCTCTTTCAGCCTGCGCTTTACCCCCTCCGGAAGGCCTAAGGGATTTAAGTTGACGGAAAAATCATGCAGAACCGGATTCCGGTAAATATCACCGCCATGGCGGGCGGGTGTCTGCTGCTTTTTCATAGGCCCATACCTCCCGGTGCAATCATACAGTTAAGCAGCGTCGTTGCTGCCACACAGACTGCCAGAGTCAGAAGCGACGCCACATACATCAGGCAGTTCGCTCTTTTGATATCCTCCGGTTCCACCGGCCGAAGGGCATCACCGATCGTCGGCTTGTGATAAAGCTCACCGAAATACCAGGCATCGCCAGCTAACTGTACTCCCAGCGCCCCGGCACAGGCAGATTCACTTTGTGCCGAGTTGGGGCTCTTGTGGTTGCGGCGGTCCCGGCGCCAGATTTTAAAGGCATTTTTTCCGCTCATTCCTGGGATCAGACAGGCCGCCGCCACAAAGGCAAGGCCGGTGAGCCTTGACGGAATATAATTGAGCAGATCGTCAAGCTTTGCTGCTGCACGTCCGAAATACAGATATTTTTCATTTTTATAGCCCACCATGGAATCCATGGTATTGACTGCTTTATAAAAGAAGCCTCCCACCGGTCCAAAGAAAAACAAAAATAACAGTGGGGCAATGACGCCGTCGGAGGCATTTTCTGCCACTGTCTCCACCGCCGCTTTCGTAACACCCTCGGCAGTCAGATTCTTTGTATCTCGCCCGACGATCATAGACACTGCATAGCGGGCTCCGTTTAAATCCTCTTCTATAAGCTTCCGGTATACTTTCATACTTTCCGTCTTTAAGGAACGAGCCGCCAGAATCCAGCCATCCAGAATACACATCAGCACAAAACGAAACTGCGGATGAATCAAACCTGCCAAAAGCAGGATCAGTACCGTGATGACCACCGTCACACAGGGGATGGTCACCGCCAGCGCTGCTCCTGCCAGAAGCAGGTTTTCCGGTGTATCTGCCACCCGCCTGCGAAGGTGCTTTTCCATACGGGAAATCAGGCTTCCGATTCCGCAGACCGGATGCCAAAGTCCCTGGGGATCTCCTACAATAAAATCTATCAAAAAGCCAATGCAGGCTGCTGCCGCGTATTCCATCCAAAGCTGTGTTACTCTCATGCTGCGTTCGTTCCTTTTGTTTTTATTATTTGATCCTGGATGCAATGCCGCACTGCATCCGATATACTTCTGTTGCTGCCGCCGCCAAGATCTGTCCGGCGTGTCCCACTGCTTCCCGGTAATCCCGCTCTGCCTTTTCCATGGGAACAATGCCGCAGCCCACCTCATCTAACGTGATGACCTCCGGTGGATCCTCAAGGATCTGTCTGGTAAACACCTCCGGATCTTCTCCGGCTTTTACCACGGCGCGGATGCGTTCCTGAAAATCCGCAAGCACTGTTTTTTCGCCGCAGATTTTCGCTGCGTATGCCTTCTTTCCCTGAAAGCTTCCTCCAATGACAAGAATCATAGTATATAAACTCCTTCTTGTGTTTATCTATCTTTCATGCACCTGTGCTAAAATGCAGTCTATATTCTGCCGCACACGGCCAAGGCCGCAACCATCACAAGTTCTGCGGTCTGCAAAAAATATCCTGCCAGGTCTCCGGTAGTTCCGCCGAATTCATGCATGGCCATATGATGATACCGCAAAAATGATGCCGCCGCAGCTGCTGTCAGAATCACTGCCGTGACCGGTCCGGATGTCAAAAACACAAATACGATCCCGGCAAACAGCCAAATTGCAAGCACTCCTTTCACCGTCGGTGCTCCGCTTCCGGTTCCCTTAGCAAACGTTGCTGCCAGTCCGTCCTTTCTTGCTTTCGGAAAGCAGAGAACAGAAAGGCCGCTCAATGCCCGCGTCATCACATAAATTCCGGTAATGGCAGGAAATGCTTTTTCTCGCAGTTCACCAAAGGCTGCCGCATAAAGCAGCAGGTAAACGCCGCACCCGGCAATGGCAAAGGCCCCCGCATGGGGATCTTTTAAGATTTCCAGTTTCTGTTCCCGGCTCTGAAAGGAACTTCTGGCATCCGTTACATCCAGAAATCCATCCATATGGATCCCGCCGGTGATCAAAAGCGGAATGGCCGTACCCAAAAGGGCAAACGTAAAAACGCCAAGGTTTACCCGCGCCGCTGCCCAGGCAAAAACAGTGACACAAGCGCCGATTACTGCACCGATCAGCGGAAAAAAGCAGAAGGCATATTTCATGCCGCGTTCACTCCACTCCACAAAGGGCATGGGAATCCTGGAATACATCGAGAAGGCAATAACAAAGCTTTCCAGAAATGTCGGGAGTGTTCCCAAACTCTGCGCCCCAGTACTTTTTGTCACGTTTTTTTCATCCTTGCCGCTGCCCACTTCTGTGTTCTTATGCTCACGCATCGCTGCCTTCTCCTTTCTGCCGGATGGGAATTCCATACACAACTTCCGTCACCGTGTCTGCTTTCTCGGCCAGCCAGATATTGATTCTTCCAAGAAGTCTTATATACCGGACGGTCTCTGCGTCATAACGGCAACCATCCGAAAAAATTTCATTAGTCACGATGATCAGGTCATCCGTCTGTTCCTTTAAATTTTGAATGCCCCGCTTGATGCGATTCATGATCTCCACATCCGTGCCGCCGAGTTCAAACTGCTCGTTGGCCAACAGGTTCGACATACATTCCAGCATAAGACTGCCCTGTTGTGAAAGCTTCAGATCTTCCATGGTATGGAAGGCTTCGATTGTCTGAAACCCTTTCCCTTCCCGCATGGCACGGTGTTTCTTCACCCGGGCTGCTCCCTCTGCGCCCCAGGGGCGCATGGTGGCAACATAATATTTTTCTGCGTTTTTTGCATGTACGAGCAGATTTTCCGCATAGGCAGACTTTCCGCTGGCGGAAGCGCCGGTTACAAGATGCATCATGATTGCTTATCTCCATTTAGAAAATTCAGGATCAGATCCGGACCGGACAAATAGTACAGATGCGGGAAGCCTGCAAGCAGCCGATCCGTCTGATACATGCAGTCCCACCCTCGGTTCGACTGCGGTTTTGCCGCATGAAACGCTGTTCCCGGTGCCGTACTGTCCCAATAGTGGAATTCATGCCCCTTGATCTGGTACGTTCCGTTTTTCTCCAGGGAAATATAACCGAACCGGCCAAGCTTCCCCGTACGAAAACCATCTGCATGGATCAGGCCGGCCATGGGATATCTGTTTCCTGCTTCATCTTCCAGATGTTCCTGCAGATACAGAAAGCCGCCGCATTCCGCAAGGATTTTGATGCCGGCTGCATGGGCATTTTGGATAGCCGCAAGCATCGGCTGATTGGCAGACAGTTCCTTTGCGTAGAGTTCCGGATATCCGCCTCCCAGTAAAATGGCCTGGATCTGATCCGGAAGCGCTGCGTCGTGGAGCGGGGAAAATGGAATCAGTTTAAAGCCCTGCTGCCTAAAAAAGTCCAGATTTTCCTGGTAGTAAAAACAGAAGGCTTCATCCATGGCAACTGCCATACGGCGGGTGACGCCTTTGCTCTCAGATTCCGGGGTCCGGATTTCATCCGATTTGGTTTCTGACTGGTTTAAATCTGTCTGTCCGGATTGCCCGGAGCCTGTCATGGTCAAATTTGAACCTGCATGCACAGACGTTCCGGCTTCCGATAATGTTTCTTCGGAATACCCCGCCAGTTTCAGAATTTCCTCCACATCCAAACACTCCTCCAGCTGTTTGGCAAAGGCATTCAGATGTTTCTGTAACTCGCTCTGCTCCTCCGGCATGGTAAGCCCCAGATGACGGCTCTTGATGTCCATAGTCTCACAGACCGGCACTGCACCAAGATATTTCACACCCAGCTTTTCAATCGCAGGCCGCAGGCGCTCGCCTACCATTTTATTTGTTTTATTTAAGATCACACCGCAGATATGACTGTCCTTCTGATAATCCAGAAAGCCCTTGATCTGCGCCGCCAAAGACAGGCTGCTTCCCTTACCGTCCACCACAAGAATAACCGGGGTATCGGTGATCTTTGCCACTTCATAGGTGCTGGCAGAAAGGGAATTTCCGCCAATCCCATCATAATATCCCATCACACCTTCCAAAACAGAAAGCTCTGCAGCTTTTGCCCGCTTTCGAAACAGCGCCTGCAGTTCCTCTTTCGGAAGGAAAAAGCTGTCCAGATTGCAGCTGTCAATACCCAGAACATATTTATGAAACATGGGGTCAATGTAATCCGGTCCGCATTTGAAGGAACGGCACCGGATACCGCGGTTTTTAAACAGGGTTAAAAGACCGGTGACAAGAAGGGTCTTGCCGCTTCCGCTTCCCGGAGCCGCCAAAAGAATACGGGGAAACCCTTCACAGTCCCAATGCATAACATTGCTGGTTTCTTGTTCCTGTGCTGTAAGAATATAAATCGGATTCTGAGCCTGCATCATATGATAGGGGCCGCGCTGTTCGCTGCGTGATACCTGCATGCAGATCACCTCAGGCTCCCATCCTCTTTTCCGAAACCAGGCCATAGCCTCAGACAGGCTTTCCAGGGCAATCACATTGATCACAATCCTGACTGCCGGATTTAACTCGGTTACAAAATCCAGGATTTTCTCCATATTACCGCCGCTTCCGCCGAGGAACACCCGATCCGGTGCCGGATAACCGGATAGCGACTCCGGTGCTTTTCCGGAAACTATGGTCAGGTTTTTCACTCCCGCTTTCTTTACGTTCGCCCGAATCAGGGTACAGCCTTCTTCCTTCTGTTCAAAGGCATACACATGCCCCTCCGGTACCTGCAGCGCTGCCTCCACAGAAACAGAACCGGTTCCAGCTCCGATATCATACACAATGCTGTCCCGGTACAGTTCCAGTTTGGAAATGGAAACCGCCCGTACTTCGCTTTTTGTCATGGGGATATCTCCCCGGATAAACCATTCATCTCTCATTGATTTTTCGCTCCAGAAATACAGCTGTCAAACTGTCCGTCTCAATTTCCGTCATCGTTTCTGCTGTTCCGTAAATCTTACGTTCGTCTTCATATCCCATACGGACACCGGCATAAATCAGGGTATCACCCATACCGGCATCGTTCAAAACCTGACAAACCTGTTTCAAATCCATATTGCTGTCTAACAGCAGAAATACTTTTTTCTGTTTTTTTAACAATGCTGCCACATCGCAGTCCCGCCCATGAGCACTGGCAAGACAGGCATCATCCCAGGATATTCCAAACCGCGCCGCAAGGGAAGACACCGAAGAAATGCCCGGATAAACCTTCACCTCATAGGGGATCGCAGTCTGCTCTCCAAAGCGTTTTTTTAATTCCCGCATCATACTGCCGCTGCCGCTGTAAAATCCGGTATCACCGGAGCAGACCACCACAGCATGCTGATACATGGGATGCGTTTCCATCCAGTCCAGAATCTTTTCCGGCTGATAATAGGCTTCCTGATGTTTTTTTTGAATCCACGGTGCCAGGTCTTTTAACATCCTGGACGCGCCAAACACGATATCACTGTGCTCCAGCACTTCCAGCGCTTCCAGGGTAAGCTGCTTTCCGCCGCCCATGCCCATGCCGATCACGCTGAGGGTGAAGCTGACCCTGTGCGCCTGTTCAGGATCAGCATTCTGTTTCCCGGACATATCAAAATCAACCGAATTCTGTTTCTGGTTTTGTGCCATGTCCGGCTTTGGATTTTGAACGGAATCCGACAGTTTGTCCGCAACCGACGGATGCACACAGTACGCATCCATCTGACGCTTCGCCTCTTCCAGCGAAATTCCCTCCTCCAGAACCGGGCGCCGGATCACAACCAAGGATGCGCCGCACTGTCTGGCTGCCTGCATTTTCTCCGCAAAACCGCCGCGTTTTCCGGCTTCCTTCGTGACAAGCCACCCCGCTTTTATCGCGCGCAGCAAAGCGCAGTTCAATTCCGTAGAAAACGGCCCCTGCATGGCAATGACATGAGCACCGTGAATACCAAGATCCTCACACTTTTTTAAAACCTGACTGTCCGGAAGTACCCGGGCATAGATGCGTTCCCGCAAAGCAGGATCCTCCGCAAAGACTTCCAGTTCCTTGCTTCCAGTGGTAAGAAAGACCGGACGGTCATCTTTTTTTAGGCATTTCACCGCATCATACAGCGAATCTACCACATACACAGGCGCCGTTTTCGTCGTGTTATCCCCGTTTTCTGTGGAAACAGCCTGTTCCGACCCTCTTAAGACACGTTGATATGGAATTTCCAGGTTCCGGCACAACGCTGCCACCTGCTCTGTCACCACTCTGGCATAAGGATGGGTGGCATCCAATACCAGGTTCGGTGCTGCATCCTGTAAAAACTGCCGCATGGCTGTTTCATCCAGTGCTCCGGTATGTACCTGAACCATGTCGCTTTCTCTCAGCAGACTTTCCCCGTAACCGGACACTACGCTGACCAACACTGGGATCTGATGCTCCTGGGCATATTCTGCCAGTTCCCGTCCTTCGGATGTTCCGCCAAATATCACAACGGATGCCTGTCTATGCATGCTGATACCTCTCCTTCTGAATCTGTCTGCGGTTCTCTTTGTTCAACATTCTGTTCTGGTTCCTGTAAGGCTGTCGCTTCGCCTTTGCAATCCCCCAAATTTTTCTCTGCCACAGCCACCGTCACTCCGGTGTGCACCTGTTTTTTTACGATCAGCCGTCCGCCTCTTCCCACACAGCAAAGCGCTGACCGCTCACATACATTTCCGACTCCCGTTATCTGACGCACAAACCCAGACTCTGTAAAGTCTCCCTGTACAGCTGCCAGTTTTTCACTGCTGTATGTCGAAAAAGGGACGCCAAGCCCTTCTGCTGTTTCCATCAGTCCGGCCTCGTCCTTCTTTAAATCAATGCTTGCCATTTCGGACACTCCGCAGATATCAAGCTTATACTCTGCCAAAGTCTTACGGATTGCCGCTTCGATTGCCGCTCTTTTTGTATCCCTGCGACATCCAATGCCAAGCACAAGTATCCTTGGAACCAGGCGCAGGAATTTCACATTCTGCAGGTCGGCAACGTTCTTCGGCTTCGGATCAAGCTCTTTTAAGCCGGACTCAGGATAAACGGCTACTTTTTCCGGGGCCGGATCATGCATATCCGGCTTTTCCTGCATCTGACAGGTTACCCAGACATTCAGTCGGTGCACCACATTCACATCATAACCGGTTTCATCCGGTACCGAGACTGCAGTATCACAGAAAAATCCGATCTTCTCTCCTTCCAGGATCGCCGCCGCAATCTTTTTTGCCAGCTTCCGGTCTGTGATCACGAAACCATGATCTTCTGCCCAGACATCAATGGCAGTCCTTCCACGCACGTCCGAAGCCGTTGTCACGACCGGAACCGCATTCAAAAGTGCCGCTGTCTGTTCTGCCAGGCGGTTTGCACCGCCTACATGCCCAGAAAGAAGGGAAATGGCAAATTTTCCTGCCTCATCCACCACGACCACAGCCGGATCCGTAAACTTATCTTTTAGGTATGGCGCAATCAATCGCACCGCAATCCCGGCTGCACCGATAAAAATCAGTCCGTCACAGGTGGAAAACTGCTGCCCGGTCCACTCTGAGAGGGTTTTTGATATAGGCTGCAACGCCAAACCGGCATTGCCTGTTTTTCTTCCGGTATAGCCGCAGCATTCCGTTCCGGCGGCTTTCATCGCATTTGTCAATTTTTCGCAGACCCCTTCGCCTGCTCTGGTAAAGCTGATCACTGCAAGTTTCATAAAGAATCCTTCCATGCATCAAAAGCACTCTGCCAATTTTTTGTAGCGCCAAGGATCTGATGCGCCGTGGAAAAGGTGACTGCTTCCGCCGTGATCTGTCCGTCGCTCCAGGTTTCTATCCAGTATTTCACATAATATGCGGTATGGCAGAGAAGCGGCTTTGCAAGACCATGTTCTTTTAAAAGCGCCAGCGCATCATCCGTTGTGTTGCAGGACAAAATTGATTCCTGCAGCTTTGGACATCCCAGTTCTTTTGTCAGCACAGCCACCTGTTCCATACGGCCGTCTCCATATTTCGAATGGGTATTCTCCACACCGGCGGACACCTTGATCAGCTTTCCGATATGGCCCACAAACAGAAGATTCCGAAAGCCCTCTTTCTTTGCCATCAAGACGGCATCCTTTACAAAATTACTGCAAAGCACCGCACTTCTCATCGGAACATCCAATTCTTTCTTTAAAAATTCTTCTCCGTAGTTTCCGGGTGCCATCAATAGCACCTTCTCCCCGTTCACCGCCTTCATATGGATTTCCAGCTGAATCGTCTCAAGCAGTGCTTCTTCACTCATAGGTTTTACAATCCCGGTAGTGCCGAGAACAGAAATGCCTCCTTGGATCCCCAGTTTTGGATTAAAGGTCTGAAAAGCCAGTGCTTCCCCCTCCGGGATCCAAATGGTAACGATCAGATATTCCTCAAAAGCAGCAGTTTGCACAACATCCTCTACAGCCCCAAGGATCATTCTGCGCGGCACCGGATTGATGGCATAATGCCCCACCGGACAGCTTAAGCCCGGCTTTGTCACCATACCAATGCCCGGACCTCCGTTTAAATACAGCCGCGGGTATTCCTTTAGATCATATCCGGGACCGGTTTGGCATAAGGTTTCAAATTCGCTCCGGTCTGCCTGGCGCACACTGGCAAATACCTTGGTTCCATTGGTCACATCCGGATCATCCCCGGAATCCTTCTGCACAAAAAAGCAGGCTGCCGGACACCCTGCTCCTTGCTTCGTCTCATCCTGTGTTACCGAAATCTGGCAAGAGGTTCCTCCGGGAAGTGTAAGTTCTGAATAACCTGGATTTTCTTTTCCACATAATAAAAACGCGGCTGCCGCCTTCGCTGCAGCCGCCGCACAGGTCCCGGTTGTATATCCATTTCTCAGTCTTTTTTCTGTCACCTGTTATTCTCCGTCTCAATATGTTTGATTGCTGCCTTTATAAATCAGCAAAAAACATCTCGTAAAAATCATCTTCTCCCTTAAGGAGCGGTGAATTCTAGCCGCCGCCATTGGTGCTTCCATTCGAATTTTTACCGGAAGGAACAAAAGGTCAGGATATTCTCCGGTGTTTTACGTTTTGGCTTATCCGGATTGATATCACGATATCCGACTGCGATCACAGATACGATCTGTTCGGTCTCCGGAATTTTGCAAAGCTCACGGATTTTTTCAGCATCACGGATTCCCATGATCAGGGTGTCAAGACCAAGTTCCCTGGCCTTTAAGATCAGATTTTCATTCTGTAAGCCAAGATCATAATATCCCCAACCGTTTCCACACTCATTGTCCGGTTCTCCGGTCTCGCGGTTAAATCCGGAATGATTCTTTACAAAGGTTGTCACAAGGTAAGAAGCGCCGCGGGAATTATTCTGATTAAACTGCGGCAGGCAGCTCTCAGAAAACTTTTCACACAGCTCCTCTTCCAAAACTGCGTAATAACGTGCTGTCTGTGAATTTTTCCAGGAGGGAGCCTGAATAGCTGCCTGAACCATAGCTTCCACCTCTTCCTTTGTCGCACGTCTGCTGCTGTCATATTTGCGGATACTTCTGCGCTCTTCGATCAGTTTTTCAAATTCCATTATTTTGTCCTCCTGTACATTTTGATATACTCTTCGGTTGTTCTTTGCAACAGCCTTCACATACTTGTTCCTATCATAGCACATTTCTGACAATTCTTGTAGACAAAAAAAGAAAAGTAATACTCTTTAAACGACGTGCCATGCAAAAATAGTTGATCTGTGCCAACGTCATCATAGGTGTTTTTCCTCTGCCGTAAACACAATATCCTTCAATTTGCGTTTCGGTACATAATGAACCTCTTTTTCATCGCGATAATAACCTGTGCTTTCTCCGGGTTCGATATCCTTTAAAACAATCTCTTCTGCCGGCTCTCCGATGGCCACGACCAGCATCGGCACATAGGATTCATCCAAGTTGAGGATGTTTTTTATATTCTGTGCATGAAAGCTTCCGATCATGCAGCCGCCAAGCCCCATCTCCGTTGCCGCAAGCAGCATGGTCTGAGCAGCAATTCCCACATCCTTTTGAAAGCGCGTCAGAGAATCATGGATGCTTGTATCCTGCAAGATCACGATAAAAGCCGGCGGCTCCATTCCCGGATGCGGCAGCTTCTTGTCCTTCAACGCTCCGGCCCAACGGGTTTGCTCCTGAATTTTTGCCACTTCCTCGACTTCCCATGCAAGGTAAAAACAGAGCGGCTGGATATTCGCTGTAGACGGGCAGAGTCTTGCAAGATCCACAAGCTGTAAAAGTTCCTCCCTTGTCACCCTGCGTTTTTTGTTGTATCCGCGGCAGCTGCGATTTTTCAATACCAGATCTCGAAACATAACACTTCCCTCCTTCGTATATGCAGTAGCAAAATGTGCTATTTATGCAAACAGGCACCGTGGTATAGAATGATGTATTCCATATCACAGTGCCTGCTTTTTACTTTTTATATAACAAAGAATCTATAAACAAGATTACTCAGCGTCTGCCTCGCTTGTCTCAGCCGGAGCCTGCAGAACCTTCATGCTTAAGCTGATCTTTCTGTCGTCGCCGTTGAAGTCAACAACCTTTGCCTCGATCTGCTGACCGATGGACAGAGCATCTGCCGGTTTATCTACATGATCTCTGGAAATCTGGGATACATGAAGCAGAGCGTCTACACCCGGCTCTAACTCTACGAATGCACCGAAATCAGTCATACGTGCAACACGGCCGGTTACAACGTTTCCTACAGCATATTTCTCAGCTGCATTTGTCCACGGATTCTGATCTGGGAACTTTAAGCTCAGAGCAATCTTCTCACCGTTGATCTCTTTGATGAGAGCCTTTACATGGTCACCGGTCTTGAATACCTTTTTCGGGTTTTCAACACGACCCCAGGACATCTCAGAGATATGAAGCAGACCGTCAGCACCGCCTAAATCAACGAATGCGCCGAAATCGGTAACGTTCTTAACGGTACCTTCTACGGTATCGCCTGCATTGATGCGCTCGAACAGTTCTTTCTGCATCTCAGCCTTTTTAGCAACCATAAGCTGTTTTCTGTCACCGATGACTCTTCTTCTCTTCGGATTGAACTCGGTAATCACAAAATCAATATCCTGACCTGCATATTTGGTCAGATCTTTTTCATAAGTATCGGATACAAGACTTGCCGGGATGAAGACTCTTGCCTCATCAACAACAACGCTTAAGCCGCCGTCCAGTACCTGTGCAACCTTAGCGGTAAGAACCTCGTGGTTCTCAAAAGCCTCTTCCAGTCTCTTGTTTCCTTTGTCTGCAGCCAGTCTCTTATAGGACAGAGCAACCTGACCTTCGCCATCGTTTACTTTTACGACCTTTGCTTCCATCTCATCGCCAACCTGAACCTGGGTTCTGAGATCTACGTTTGCTTCGTTGGTGTACTCATTTCTCGGGATAATACCATCGGATTTGTATCCAATGTTCAGGACGATCTCGTCCTCTTTCACATCGATGACTTTACCAGTGACGATCTCTCCCGTACGTATTGTTTTTAATGATTCCTCCAACATTTGTTCAAAACTTAATTCTGACATTAGTATGAACCTCCTCAATAATTTGATTCGGGGTGGATGCCCCTGCTGTAATACCTACGCTGCGCACAGAATTCACACATTCAGGATTGAAATCGCCGAGTGACTGGATAAAGTAAGTATTCTTACATTCCTTTTGGCATATCTCGTAGAGTTTCTGTGTGTTGGAACTATGCCTGCCTCCTATGACAATCATAGCGTCCACTTCAGAAGCAATACGTCTAGCTTCCACTTGTCTCTCCTGTGTTGCATTGCAAATCGTATTTAAAACAAGTATATCATAACCCTTTTTCTCAAATATTTCAACTAAATCTTGAAATTTCTTGTAATTAAATGTTGTCTGAGCTACGATACACAGCTTTTCCTGTTTTTTGATCGGTAAAGCCTCAATTTCTTCCGGTTTTTCCACCACCAGGGTCGTGTCATCTCCCCAGCCGCGGATTCCCTGCACCTCCGGATGCTCTGGATTTCCGATGATGACCACGCGCCGCCCCTCTTTGGTCTGTTCTTCCACGATCCTGTGGATCTTTTTGACAAAGGGGCAGGTTGCATCCACTACGCTGATGTGATGGTGTTCCAGAAGATCATAGATATGCTTACCGACACCATGGGAACGGATCACCACGATCCCGTCAGTAAGAGCCGCCAGTTCCTCTTCCGTGTTCAGTACCTGTACCCCCTTCTCTTCCAGATCCCGCACTACGAATTCATTGTGGATGATGGGGCCATAGGTATAAACATGATTTTCTGCCTTCTCGATCTGCTCATAGACCTGCTCCACCGCACGCTTTACGCCGAAACAGAAACCTGCTGTTTTCGCAACGATGACCTCCATTAGGCTTCCTCCTTCAGGCCATGTTTTTTTGCGGTATCAATGATGGCCTGCACCACCTGGTCAATGGTCATCTCGGAGCTGTCAAGGAGCACGGCATCCTCGGCCTGCTTAAGCGGTGCGATTTCCCGGGTCATATCCCGATGATCCCGCTCAATGATATCCTGCTCGATTTCTTCCAGATCACATACGCAGCCTTTCTCTGCCAGTTCCTTGTATCGACGCAGTGCACGTACCCGGCTGCCGGCTGTTAAGTAGATCTTTGCTTCTGCTTCAGGCAGAATGCAGGTACCGATATCGCGGCCGTCCATAATGACATTCTGACTGGCTGCAAGGCTCCTCTGAAGCTCTAAAAGATGTGCGCGTACTGCCGGATACACACTTGTTGCAGAGGCAGTATTTCCAACCTCCTCCGTACGGATCATGCCGGACACATCCTCTCCATTTAAGATCACCTGCTGTGCTCCGTCCTGATAACGGATGGTAATATCCGCCTGCTTTACCGCCTCGCTGACAGCGGCCTCATCTGCCGTATCCACACCGACCCGTAAAAGATACAGCGCAATCGCGCGGTACATGGCGCCGGTATCTACATAAATAAAGTTCAGTTTCTTTGCTACCATCTTCGCAATGGTACTTTTTCCGGCACCTGCCGGTCCATCGATTGCAATATTAAATGCATGCTTTTCCATAACCTGCACTCTCCTTGTTTCCTTGTTCAGAATTGTAATACCTGCTGTTAGGCTTAAACCATCGGAACAGAGCTTCCTGCCAGATATCCGGTGGACCAGGCAATCTGCAGATTAAACCCACCGGTCACTGCATCCAGATCCAGCACCTCACCCGCAAAATAAAGACCTGCTGTCTTTTTGGATTCCATGGTAGACGGATTGACCTCCTTCACAGATACACCTCCCTGAGTGATGATCGCCTCTTTGTAATCCCGAAGTCCCGTAAGTGTGATACGAAAATCCTTCACAGCCTGTACCAGATGGCTACGTTCCTCCCTGGTGATCTCATTGACCTTCTTTTCCGGTGAAATCCCGCTTCGCTCTATGATGACCGGGATCAGCTTTGCCGGAAGCAATTGGTTTAAGGAGTTTTTGAACTGTTTATTTTTTGCTTCTTCAAAATCCCGCAGGATACGGGCATCCAACTGTTCCTCGCCGAGCGCCGGTTTTAAATCGATCGATAAGGTTAGCGGCTCTTTTTTGATCCGGTCTGCCACATAGCTGCTCGCAGAAAGGAGAACCGGCCCACTCACACCAAAGTGTGTAAACAGCATCTCCCCAAACTCCGAATACAGCACTTTTTTTCCTTTTCGTATTTCTGCACGGATATTGCGAAGCGACAGTCCCTGCAGCTTTTTACATGCATCGTCCTCTGCTTCAAAGGGCACAAGGGCAGGAGAAAGCTCCGTGATGGAATGTCCGAGCTCTTTTGCAAAGCGGTAGCCGTCTCCGGTCGAGCCGGTGGACGGATAAGACAGTCCGCCGGTCGTTATGATCACGGCATCTGCAAAAACGTCCCTCGAACTACGTTTTAAACGCACACCTGTCACCCGTCCCTGCTCGGCAAGCACCTTGGCCACCTCTTCATGAAGCTCCACCTCCACGTCAAGTTCCCGAAGTGCCACAGCCAGCGCATGGATGACATCCGAAGACTTGTCCGAAACCGGAAACACACGGTTGCCTCGTTCTGTTTTTAACGGACACCCATAGTGCTCGATCAGCTCCATGACATCGGTATTTGTAAAGGCATAAAAGCTGCTGTATAAAAATTTGGCATTATGGACCACATTTTGAAACAGCTCCTCGGTATCACAGGCATTGGTCACATTGCAGCGGCCTTTTCCGGTGATATAGACCTTCTTTCCAAGCTTTTCGTTTTTCTCATAGATGCGGACCTTATGCCCGGCACGCGCTGCGGCAATCGCCGCCATCATGCCTGCGGCACCGCCGCCTATGATGATCACCTGACTCATCGTTTATTCCTCCGTCTGCAGTCCCAGAGCTGTCCTCACGGTACTGCGATATGTATTCAGTTCTTCAAACTGATCAAAATAATGTACGCACTCCTGATAGCTTCCAACGCCGCCGGACGGCAGCTCTGCCAGAACATACATGCAAAAGGCATCTGCAAACTCAGGAAGATCCGTCTGACTGTTTAAGATGTCGGTTCCTGCCTCTGCATTCCGATTCAGTGCATCCGGACTCTGTGGATCCTGGTTTTGTGAATCCTGGTTTTGTAGATCCTGGTTCTGTGCATCCCGATCCCGGATTTTCTGTAAAAATGCTTCGTAGCCGTTTGTATAGAGCTCTGGATCTGCTTCAGAAAGCAGCTGTCCGTATGTGCGCACCAGTGTTTTTAATGTCCACGTCCGATCTGCCAAATCTCCATCCGAAGACAGGAAATCAGCCGGATCAATGTGAACCTCCCAGATATCAGAAGACTCCCCTGTTTCTTCACCATCGTGTTCTTTTTCGGCCCGTTCATCCGCCGATACGCCCATTTTTTCTACAGAGATTACATCTGCACCCTTTCCGTCCGATGTAAATACCAGCTCTGCGCTCGGGCAGGGTTCGGACTGCGGGCTTAGCACGGTATGACAGAGCTCCTTCAGAGATTCCTCATCGGATGTAAGTGCATCTCCCTCATCCAGACGATTTCCATGTCGGTCAAACCGTGCAATCAGCTGCTTCTCGGGTGTGTAGCTGCTAAGCTCGATCTCAAAGCCTTCCTTTCCGGGAATCAGCTCGATCTTTGTACCGTTCTTCGCATCCAGCCAGACAGCATCTGTGCCGTACGGTCCCTGGTTCTTTCCGGACGATTCCCCGTATAAGGCACAAAGCTGTTTTTGCATCTCTTCTGCCGTCACCTTGGCTTCTTCCGGAGTCAGACTGACCAGATCAAGCTGTTCATCCGTAAAATAATAGCAGGTTTTAAAGAGCTCTGCCATGTGAAACCAATTCATCGTAAACTGATATTTCTCAATAGGGCGATTCTTCGCGTCCCGGTTTACCACTGCGAACTGTCCGGGAACCCCAAGGCTTGCCTGAAGACTTCCAGGAGATATTCCAAACGGAATCTTCTCTTCCGGCTCCTGAGAATAGGTAAACTCATTCCAGTTATTTTCAAAATGTGCCTTTGCTCTCATGGACGGCGTTTCCAGGCTCATAATGCCGGAAACAGCCTGGCAGACCGTATCCACGATTTCCGAAAGACATTCCGCATCTACCGTTTCCACGGTATCAAGCGGTGTTCCGAAGTCAAAGCTGTCATAATGCTGACCAATTTGTACAGACGGAATCCCATAGGAGGCCAAGATTCCATTTTCCGATCCTGCCCTTTTCACATACTGCCAGGTAGTTCCGGTAACCTCAGTCGCAGCTTTCTGTAACAGTTCTCCCAGCATGGTCCCTTTTCCGTCCTGTGTAGCGAGCACCGTCCCCTCTGTATCCACGGCTCCTCCGGGGCCAAGGATGATACATCCGATCAGTCGTTCCCGTTCCCGTCTGGAAAGCCCTTTTGCATATATTTCAGCTCCAAGGGCATCCTTTTCATGGGCGGAAAGGCTTACAAAACGCAGCTCGGTATCCGTCGGGAGACCGGAAAGAATGCGAGCTGTCTCTAAAAAGACTGAAACGCCGGAAGCGTTCTTTCCGGCTCCCGGACTGTTTGGCATGGAATCATGCCACGTGCAGATCAAAAGGATATCTGCATCCGGATCTTCGGCCTCACGTACCGCAGTCACATTGGTTCCGAGCAATTCCTCATGCTCTGTCTTTTCCCGGAAGCGCTGACGGTTCACAGTATAGCCATAATCCTTTAAAAGCTTCTGGATATAGCGGGCAGCATAATCCTCCCTGCGGCTTCCCGAAGGGCGCTCAGATTCCGATAAGATTTGCAGTGATTCCTGAAGATAAAAGGAATTGACCTCTTCCACCACCGGGATTTCATCCGGCACATCCTGCATCGTACCGCCCTGTCGTTTCGGCAGCACTCTGGTTGAGGGTCCGGCACATCCAGACAACATGACAGCAGCAAAAAATACAGCAGCCGCATGTGCTGCCGCCTTGTTTGCGGAAAGCACACCAGGCACAAGACCGCTGCTTTTCTTCTTCATTCACTCCACCTCATTTATAAGTGTACATCGAGTATAGCACATTTTCTCCGAAAGTGAAACAGGGAATCTCCCGCCGGCAAAAGCCCTGCGTGGGATTCCCTTTCAAAAACCAATGTTTAGATTGCTGCCGTGATAAAGATATCGTAAATGGCCTTGATGGCGGTCTCGAAATCAGAATTTTTCACACCGATAATAATGTTGAGTTCACTGGAACCCTGATCGATCATCTTTACATTAATGCGCGCATGTGCCAGCGCAGAGAAAATGCGGCCGACGGTTCCTCTCGTTCCCTTCATGCCTCTGCCGACAACAGCGATCAGGGCAAGATCGGACTCCAGATCCACCTGATCCGGTTCTACCGCACGGTGGATACCGGCGATCACAGACTGCTCAAATTCTTCAAATTCGGACTGATGTACCATAATGGTCATGGTGTCGATGCCGGATGGCATATGTTCGAAGGAAATGCCGTATTTTTCAAATACGCCAAGCACCTTTCTCCCAAAACCGACTTCGGAGTTCATCATGGCTTTTTCAATATTGATGGAGCAAAAGCCCTTTCTTCCGGCAATACCGGTAATCGTGTAGCGCGGCTTTCTGCAGGTGCTCTCCACAATAAGGGTGCCCTTGTCCTCCGGACGGTTGGTATTGCGGATATTGATTGGAATGCCTTCCTTACGAACCGGGAAGATCGCATCCTCATGAAGCACTCCGGCACCCATGTATGCCAGCTCACGAAGCTCTTTGTAGGTGATGGTCTCGATGACCTCCGGATTTTCCACGATACGCGGATCCGTTACCAGGAAACCGGATACATCGGTCCAGTTCTCATACAGATCTGCGTGGATCGCACGAGCCACGATGGAACCGGTCACATCGGAGCCACCGCGGGAAAAGGTCTTAATGCTGCCGTCATGCTTTGAACCATAGAAGCCCGGGATTACCGCGCGTTCCACATGCTCCAGACGCTCAGACAGTTCTTTGTTGGTAAGCTCTGCTTCAAAGTTGCCGTTCTCGTCAAAGAAGATCACCTCTGCTGCGTCGATAAACTCATAGCCGAGATAATTTGCCATCACGATGCCGTTTAAATACTCACCGCGGGATGCTGCATAATCCTTGCCGATTCCTTTTACAAAGTTTTCCTCAATGGCAGCAAACTCGTGATCGAGATTTAAGTTTAAATCCAGGCCGTCGATAATTTCCTGATACCGTGCCTTGATCGCCTCCAGGAGTTTTTTGTAAGCTCCTCCGGTGGATGCTGCTCCGTAACACTCATACAGCATATCCGTTACCTTAGTGTCCTTACTGTTTCTCTTGCCCGGTGCAGACGGAATAACGTATCTTCTTGCCTTGTCTGCACGGATGATGTCTCCGACTTTCTTGAACTGACGGGCACTCGCCAGAGAACTGCCGCCAAATTTCACAACCTTTTTCATATCGCTGTCTCTCCTCATGTTGCTCCCGGATTTTTCCGAGGCAGTTAATCCACATGATACTTTAATTCCTGTTTTCTGTCAATACTTCATCATAAAGAAAGGCCGCCGCAGCCATAGCTGCGGCAACCTTTCTTTCATAAAACCGACTTACTTAAAATACTTCACGCCGCTCTCAAAGATCTTCATATCCTGCTCGCCGTAAATATTCATAGCCACAGCTTCACCGCGACGCTCGGAATGGGCCATCTTGCCGAGGATACGTCCATCCGGGCTGGTGATACCTTCGATTGCCATGTAAGAGCCGTTCGGGTTCCAGAACTCATCCATGGTGGCATTGCCGTTCTCATCCACATACTGTGTAGCGATCTGACCGGCAGCTGCAAGCTTCTTTAACCATGCATCATTTGCCACGAATCGTCCCTCACCGTGGGATGCCGGGTTACAGTATACGCCGCCAAGCTCTGCACCTGCAAGCCACGGAGACTTGTTGGTGACAACCTTTGTGTAAACCATCTTGGAGATATGTCGTCCGATGGTGTTCATAGCCAGAGTCGGAGAATCCGCTGTCTGCTCGCAGATGCGTCCCTCCGGAACCAGACCAAGCTTGATGAGGGCCTGGAAGCCGTTGCAGATACCAAGCATCAGACCGTCACGTTCATTTAACAGCTTCTCGATCTCTTCTTTGATAACTGCATTGCGGAATACCGTTGCAAAGAATTTTGCGCTGCCCTCCGGCTCATCACCTGCGGAAAATCCGCCCGGGAACATCACGATCTGGGCCTTTGCAATCTCTTTCTTATATTCCTCTACAGAATCACGGATATCCTCTGCGCTTAAGTTCTTAAATACTTTGGTCACAACCCTTGCACCTGCGCGTTCAAAGGCCTTGGTGCTGTCATACTCACAGTTGGTACCCGGGAATACCGGGATGAAGACTGTCGGCTGTGCCAGCTTATGGCTGCATACATAGATCTTATCTGTCTTGTAAAGCTCCGACTTCACCTCAGCCTGTTTCACACCGGAGGTGGTTGGGAATACACTCTCTAAGGTCTTATTCCAGGAATTTAATGCCTCATCCATCGTGATGGATACCGGGCCGTACTCAAAGACACCCTTGTCTGTCACCTCACCGATAACGGTATAGCGGATAGACAGCTCGCCCACCTTTCCGTCCGGAACCTCGCAGACAATATTGCCCCAGCCTGCTGCAAAGAAATCTCTCGGATCCACATTGTGTTCGATCTTCACGCCAAGCTTATTGCCGAATGCCATCTTGCTGACAGCCTCAGCCAGTCCGTGACCCTCTACCGCATATGCCGAAAGGATGCGTCCGGCCTTGATGTCGGCATTCAGTTTCTCATAACCATCCATGATCTGTGCGTAATCCGGCAGATCATACTCATCCTTCTCGATGTTGAATACCACGATCTTGCTGCCCGGCTTTTTAAACTCCGGTGTGATGATGTTCGGATAATGATCGACATCCACAGCAAAAGAAACCAGAGTCGGCGGAACATTGATCTCACCGTGCTTCTCATCGTTGAAGGTACCGGACATACTGTCCTTACCGCCGATAGACGGAAGGCCAAAACCAAGCTGTGCATTGTAGGCACCAAGCAGGGCTGCAAACGGAGCTCCCCAACGGGTCGGATCCTCGGTCATGCGTTTAAAGTATTCCTGGAAGGTAAAGCGGATCTTCTTAAAATCACCGCCGCTTGCCACGATCTTTGCAACGGAAGAAAGTACGGCATATACAGAACCATGATACGGGCTCCAGCTGGACAGATACGGATCATAGCCATAGCTCATCATGGTCACGGTATCGGTCTTGCCTTCCAGAACCGGAAGCTTTGCAACCATAGTCTGAGTCTCGGTCAACTGATACTTGCCGCCGTACGGCATGAATACGCTGCCTGCACCGATGGAACCGTCAAAACGCTCCACCAGTCCCTTCTGAGAACAAACATTTAAATCAGATAAGACATTCAGCCAGGTAGCTTTCACGTCTGCCACTTCTTTCTTAACAAAAGGATTCCCTTCTTTTACCGGAGTTTCCAGGACAACCTTGGCCTCCTGATGAGCTCCGTTGGTGTCTAAGAAGGCACGGCTCACATCCACGATGGTCTTGCCTCTCCAGTTCATCACCAGGCGCGGCTCTTTTGTTACCACTGCAACCGGAATAGCTTCCAGGTTTTCCTCTGCAGCAAAGCCAAGGAATTTCTCAACATCAGCCGGATCTAATACCACAGCCATACGCTCCTGAGACTCGGAAATGGCAATCTCGGTTCCGTCCAGACCGGCATATTTTTTCGGCACCTTATCCAGATCGATCTGAAGCCCTGCTGCCAACTCACCGATTGCTACTGAAACACCGCCGGCACCAAAGTCATTACATTTTTTGATGATCTCGCTGACCTCCGGACGGCGGAACATGCGCTGAATCTTGCGCTCGGTCGGTGCATTACCTTTCTGAACCTCTGCACCGCAAACTTCAATGGAGGCCTCTGTATGTACCTTAGAGGAGCCGGTAGCACCGCCGATTCCGTCGCGGCCGGTACGTCCGCCAAGCAGCACAATGATATCACCCGGATCGGAATTCAAACGCTTTACATATTTTCTCGGAGCAGCACCCATGACGGCACCGATCTCCATACGCTTTGCCACATAGTTCGGATGATAGATTTCCTTTACATAGCCCGTAGCAAGACCGATCTGGTTGCCGTAGGAGCTGTAACCGTTTGCGGCACTGTTAACTAACTTTCTCTGCGGCAGCTTACCTTTTAAGGTCTCAGAAAGCGGACGGGTCGGGTCAGCTGCGCCGGTCACGCGCATAGCCTGATATACATAGGTACGGCCGGAAAGCGGGTCACGAATTGCACCGCCAAGACAGGTCGCAGCACCACCGAAGGGCTCGATCTCGGTCGGATGATTGTGGGTCTCGTTTTTGAAGTTCACCAGCCATTCTTCAGTCACACCGTCAATTTCTACCGGCACAACAATGCTGCAGGCATTGATCTCGTCAGAAACTTCAAGATCCTCCAGTTTTCCCTCTGCACGCAGTTTCTTCATAGCCAAAAGTGCCAGATCCATCAGACAGACAAATTTGTCGTCACGTCCCTTATAAAGAACCTCGCGGTCTGCCAGATAGCTTTCATAGGTAGCCTCGATCGGTGCCTTGTAATCGCCGTCGGTGATGGTGACATCCTTTAATTCCGTAGAGAAGGTGGTATGACGGCAGTGATCAGACCAGTAGGTATCCAGAACGCGGATCTCGGTCACGGTCGGGTCACGATGCTCTTCCCCCGCATAATAGTTCTGGATGTGCTCAAAATCACGGAAGGTCATAGCCAGGTTTAGGGAATCATAGAGTTCTTTCAACTGTGCGGTCGGGAAGGTAGTAAACCCATCGAAGGAAGCTACATCGGCTGGTGTTTCAAACACGGTTACAAGCGTTTCCGGCTTCTTGCTTCCGGCTTCACGAGAATCCACAGGGTTGATGCAGAAGGACTTGATGGCAGCAATCTGTTCCTCTGTGAGTTTTCCGGACAACACGTAGGTTGTTGCTGTTTTGATGACCGGCTCCTCGGTCTCTTTTAACAGCTTGACGCACTGCTCTGCAGAATCTGCTCTCTGGTCAAACTGTCCCGGCAGATACTCTACAGAAAATACCGTATCCCCCTCTTGCTTTGGAAAATCCTCTTCATAAACATAGTCAACCGGCGGCTCGGAAAAAATGGTAACGAGAGCCTGCTTATAGGTCTCATCGGACAGATTTTCCACATCATAGCGGATCAATACACGGACTCCGGTCACGGTGTCTATGCTCAGATAACTGCTGATCTCCTCGCGAAGCTCTCCTGCCTTCACGGCAAACTCCGGTTTTTTCTCTACATACACGCGTTTTACACTCATGTGGTTCCTCCTGTTATGTATCATCCTGTTTTAGGGGTTTCTGGAAATTCCAAAAAATCTTTATATTATAATACCATAAGATATATTATAAATAAAATTAATATATCTTATGGTATTTATTAGTACTTCTTATCAACTCATTAAACTTCGGCATCCGGGCTTACACTCATGGCATCGAGCGTTTGCTTCATGATCTCTTTGATCTCATCCTCGGTCATTTTCATTTTCTGGGCAAGCTCTGTCACGGTAGCTTCCCGTCCCAGTTCCTCAGCCATACGCTTCGAAACCTCTTTTAAGACATTGATCCGGGCCAGAACCTCTTCCTCAACCTCTTTTTCCTGCTTTTGTTCACTTAAGGCAGCCTGGATCCGCTCACCGGCAAGTGCCTGTACCTGGCTCTTGAAATCCCCGTCTTCGTACTGATCCACTGCCATGATCAGGGCCATATTGGCCTCCTGGATCAGATCTCCGATCGGAAGTCCCTGATCTGCGTAGGTCTTGGCAGTCTCAGCCAGAAACGGAAGATAGCCTTCCATCAGGCGGGAACGGACTGTAGTATCTCCACTTTTCAGCCGCTCCAAAAGCCGCAGCTCCTCTTCGGCCTCTAAAGGACAGATCTCGGCGATCTCATCCATATATAACTGATATACGTCGTCAAACATGATTCGATTTCCTTTCTGTTAGTCTTCCGGATAAAGCAGGCGGCTGTCATCGATATGATCCATGACTTCTCGCAGAAAACGGTCTGCAAGCCACTTCGCCATAGGAAGGTTCATATCCATATAGTTTCCGCAGTCCCTTGCGCTGGCTCCCGGCACTTCGCCCTCATAATCGCGGATGAAGGAAAACATCTCCCGCATCAGCGGCACAATGTCACAGGATTCATAGTCACCGGCTAAAAGCAGGTAGAAACCTGTGCGGCAGCCCATTGGGCCAAAATAGATCACTCGTTCCTTTATCCCGTCATGATTGCGAAGAAAGGTTGCCGCCAGATGCTCGATCGTATGCATTTCCGCCGTATTCATGACCGGCTCATAATTCGGTCTTGTCATGCGAATATCGAAGGTGGTGATGATACTATCTCCCGCTTTATCCTTTCTTGAAACATAAATGCCCGGAAGCAGTTTCAAATGATTGATCGTAAAACTTGTAATCTTTTCCATTCTGTAATCTCCTTATGTCCTGTTTCATCCGTTGTCAAACCGTTTTTGTATGATCTGCATCCTCTGCCAGTGCACCATCCGGCTGCAGGTAATACCACTTGCCGCCGTCACGGATCCAGCCGGTTGCCATGCTGCCGTTTGCCTGAAGGTAATACCATCTGCCCTGGTCGAGGATCCAGCCGACTGCCATGTCTCCATCCGGACGCAGGTAGTACCAGTTTCCGTTATCCAGCACCCAGCCGGTACGCATGATGCCATCTGTTCCGAAATAGAACCACCGTTCCAGTCCCTGCCAGAAGATCCACCTCCAGCCGGTCGCATATTCGCCGTTTGACATTCGGAAACGGTAGGTTTTTTGTGTGAAAGCAGAAGTTTCCTGGATCCATTCTCCGTAGGTGCGCACAGGAGATGTTTCTTTTTCAGAAGAATGACTGCTGCCGCGGGAGGCAGAATCCGTATCGTCCTTATCCTCGTCCGGCACGATCATGCCTCCGTCATCTCCGCCAATGCTTAAGGAATACTGAACCTGAAATTCTCCGTTTCTGGTCGTGGTCACCCATAAACCGTTCTCACGTTTTTCGATGGAAACTGGAACATTGACATCCGCATCAACCACCTTGTACTCATAGTTTTTTCCGCTGACCGGCGGATATGAAAGATCCGGATAAGGCAGCAGGTAAGAAAATTTTGCCCCGTCTGCCGGATACAGCTTCTGAGCATCCTCCGGACTTGTTTCCTCTGCCGGAAGCCTCAGATCATGTTCGCAGGTGATGATGCCGTTTTTTTCATCCGTTGCCTCAAAGCTGCTTGTAACAAAGAGCACAACCTTTTTTTGATCCTCATCGGAAACATAGCTTGCATCTCCCTGCTGATTGTAGGTCAGGTTCCCCTGCAGGGTAAAATCATCTCCCTGCTCGTAACCTACCTGAATGGTAAAGGCGCGGTAGTATGCCCCGTTGTAGCCTACAAAAAGCTCCCAGGTGCCAAGCTGATTGAAGTTATCATCCGTCCATTCTGTAAAATTCTCATCATCCGAAGAGGTATAGAGCTTTGTCTTGTACTTATTCAAAAAGGTGCTCAAGGCAATTTCTGTAGCTTTTCGGTTTGCATCGTAGAGTGTCACCACAGAGCCTGAAAGATCCAATTTTTTGCTTCCTGCGGCATAAAAGGTCTTTTTCGGAACCGAGACGCTTCCGATCTCACTGCTGCGATTTGCGATCTCATGCTCAAACAGAAGCGTCGCGCAGGCACAATCCCGATCGTCCTCTGTCGTATATTTCAGTTTATGGTAGAGGAGGAGCCGAATCTTAGTCTGATCAGACTGAACCTTAAACCTCTCAAACCCATCAAAGTCGCCGGAAACAGACTGTAATCCGGAATCATCCTCCGCATTGATGCTCCAGCCCTCCGTCGTATAAACATCAATCTCAGATCCCACCTCCAGCTTTGTTTTTTCCGTCACCGGTGTTTTGGTTCCGGCCAGGTAAACATGGAAGCCGGAATCGTCCACCGTCACGTTTTTGTGCAGGATATAAACCGTCAGTGTTTTTTTATCGTCGGAAAGCTTTCTGGAAAGTCCATCCAGATCAACGAGGGAATGTCCGCCCACCTGCACATTGGCCCAGTTGGCAAAGACTGCATTGTAATCCGCATCGATCTTCATGATCAGGCGGTTTACGTAATCCTTTCCATCTGTAAAGGTTTCTGTTTCTTTCATCTCGCGAACAGAACCATCTTCCAGACATTCATACCAGCCGGTGCTGTCCTTGGTCGCAATGGAATACGTGATATCCTCGCTTTTTGCGTTATACAGATAATTATAGGTATTCCAGTAATTTTCCAGTCTGTCGGTTGTTGCTTTTACGGTACGCTGTGAGCCTGCCCAGTCTCCTTTCAGCGCAATACCGCCGCCGCTGTAGGATGCCAGCTCATAAGCTCGGATATTCAGCTCACTGATCACATGGGCAATATTTGCCGACGGATCCGCTGCCTTAATAAAGGTAAAGATTGATTGATTGCTGTTGCTGTCATTATCGTAATTGCAAAGGATCTGAAGCAGATAGTAATGTCCCTTTGTAAGTCCGGTAACATTCCATTCATAATTGTAACAGCTTCCGGTCACGGTTTCCTTATCGTTATCACCCAAAACGTCCTTGCGCGTATAGACCGGGCGCACATCCGTATAGATATCGATCCACTTACCCGCAAAGTCATCATCGGAAACCTCTCTGCCGTTTAACATCAGATTTCCGGATTCGGAATAATAGCCACGATCCTCTTCTTTCAGACTGCCATCCGTTTCGCCAAGATCCACGTACCGGGCTGTCAGAGTGCAGGCGGCATATCCCTGTTTATCCACAGGTTCCTGATCGAAGGCCACATTGATCGGAAGGATGGAAGAAACCTCCACAGCCTCTGAAGCAGAATATACACAGGCCGGTTTCTTCAAGTCAAAGGCCTCCGGATCCGGCGCTTTCGCAATCTTTGCAGATCCGATATAAAAATCAGAGATCGCATAGCAGGTGGGATCGGTATCTCCACATCCCCAGATGCGTACCAGATATCTTCCACCCTTCTTCAGCCAGACTGCATCCTCCTTGTCAGCCTGGAAGGTTAAGGTAAAGGTTTGTTCACTGCCCGCCGCAAGCTCGTGCTGATTGATGTCATCATGGCAGATCAGCTTACCGGAAGAATATTCGGCCACATTTTCCCAGGTTCCCGGAGTATCCATGGCACAACTCATGACTTCACCCATCATCGCATCAAAGGTAATGGTTTTACTGCTGTAGTTTTTTACCTTGACCTTCACCTGAATGCTGTTATCGCTTTGCACAAGGATATTCTGATCACCGTCCACCGTAGTCATCGAAAGAACCGCCGGTATGCCATTTTCCTCCCCGTAGGTAAAGAGTGTCTCTGCGTCATTCGCCAAATAGATGGATGGGGTTGCCACGCTGCAGGTTCTAAGAATTGCGTCCTTAAGCTCTTTTGCACTGATCTCATAATTGGAATCGATATCTCCCGCATAGATATTGTAAGCGGCATCGTTTCTGTCATAGCCCAGAGCATGACACAGGGCAGTGATCAGCTCACCTCCGGTCTGCTTCTGAATGCTGGTCTCATAAGCAGAGGCGGCTGCATAGATATAGTAAGAAGGTCCTAAAGTATCCTCTGTTTTTGCCTTCGCACCTCGAAAATCCTTCACAAAGGTTTTCAGTGACTGATCTGCTTTTTCCTGCTCCTCCTGCAGAGCCTTATCGACATCAACTGTAGAAGCTTCATCCTCCAGATCCATCGTTGGCATGATCATTCCGCCGGAAAAGCAGCAGTCCAAAACAAGCATCACCTTGCCGGAAAGCTTCGCCACATGCTGTTTTAACTCCACGGCCTGGATCGTATTCTGCTTTTTTGCACCTCCAAGGCTCAGTTCTGAGGTTCCGTCATCGTGATAATCTCCATGACCTGTGTAGGCGATCAGGGTCAGACGCTCTTCCTTTGCAACCTCATCGATCCAGTTCCAGATCTGCGTCTTATAATCCTCATCTGTATCCTGCGGAATCTCCATCACCGTTATATTTTCATCCAAAAACTCACCGGTGCCAGTCAGTGCACTGCGAAGTGCCTCTGCATCCTCCTCAGGACCGGTCTGCAATGACTCATCTCCCGTCTGCACCAGGATGAGCGCCTTACTGTTGCCCTCTTTTGCGACTGCATCCGCCGGTTTTGCCACAAAGGCTCCGTAGGGGGTTTTCAGTTTGATCGTATACCGTCCAGAGGTGAAACCGGCATCCGAATAAGCCTTCCAGGTACCGCTCTCGTCATTTACGTCCTTCGTATAGTACAGGCCTTCCGCAAACCGGTTCCCGCCGCTCATCTCCATCTTCACATTGATATAGAAATTGCCGCTTACGATCTCATCCACATAAAAAACAAGGGTATGCTCTTCATCCGAATCATCCTGACCTGCCTCTGTAACCTCAAGCATCAGAGAAACCACGCGAAAGCCCCGGTAGGTTCCGTCCTCGAAATCCACCGTATGCGGAGTGGTAAGGAGGTTTGCCGTTTTTTTCATATCCGATGTGACCTTAAATTCCTTTTGCTCCATGGATACAGAGGTATAGCGGATCACAAAGTCACCGGAGAACACAGCACTGCTTTTCACTGCAACCGTGCTTGTATCGTCTGCTTCAGTCTCCTCTGCAAGTGACAATACCATGTTCTCATCGAAGCCAAACAGCTCCTCATAGGAAGCCGGCATATCCTCATCTGCCAGATCGAAGGGGTTGCGCTCCGTTTCCTCGGAAGGCTCTGCATCAGAGTCGGTAGCGAGGAAGATTTCATCCTCATCCTCTAAATCATCCTCATCCTCGATCTCTGTATCGTCTGCATCCTGCTTCTTTGATGTATCGTAAGATTCATCAAAGAAGGCATCGCTGGCGCTGGCGCTTCTGATATGAAAGTCCTCCGATGCAGGCTGCGTCATCGCATAGGCTACACGGCCAAATCCGACTCCGATCTGTTCAAGCGGAGCCGCAATGAGGCTAAGTGCCAACACAACGGAAATCCATTTTCTGTACCACTGTTTCATACTCCTACCACCTTTCCCTTTTTTTTAGTTACACTATCTTGCTACTGTTCAAAACCAAGCAAAATTTCATAAATCAGACGTGAAATGCTTGCATTTCTAAGGCTGATT
>CAVALB010000009.1:0-58938 GCA_963589345.1 uncultured Selenomonadales bacterium
AAGTTATTTTTGTATATTTACAAGTTATTTTTGTATATACTATTGACTTTTCTCACGGCATATATTATGATGATTCCATCGAAACATTGAATTAAAAATCTTACAGAAGGGAGGCGGACGAAATGCGTTTCTTAAAGCACAATTTCTATATCCAAAGTGGACGTAAACCTTGAAACCTTAGCAGAAAGGAGTAATTGATATGGGCAATCAAATCATCAACGAAAAAATCCGAAATTTAAAGTACGTACCGGAAAATGTACTGGCTTTCAATGGCACCACCATCTCTGAATTTGTGCCAAAAAGCGGAGAAATGAAGAATGATGAATTTATTGTAACTACCAAAACAAAGAACACGATATCCAGTAATTATGATATTGCGGTTCCAAACGCATACTCATCACGTACCTACCCCGGTGCGCTTCTGATAGCAAATAGTGATCTGGTTGGCGGATCACCGACTACGCTTGCAGCAAAAAGAGCACAGATCAAGCTTACAGTAGATTTGCCCGGATTGACGCACAATGGCAGTAAGAACGTGGACAATCCTGAATACGCAGAGGTAAATGCCACCATCAATGAAATCTTAGAAAATTGGTATGATGACAAGAGTCAGGATCATGCCATCAAGTGTAACGTTCAATATAATTCCAGCATTCTTTATGATGAAAAATCAATGGCGCTAAACTTCGGCTGTGATGTGAACTATTTGAAAGCGAAACTAAAAATCGATTTCAATGTAATTCAATCTCAGCAAAAATCTGCATACCTGATGCAGTTCAAACAGATTTATTACACCGTCTCAGTAGAACCGCCAAAACATCCAGCTGATGTGTTTGCAGACGATGTCACATGGGAAGATATCAGTCAAAACATTTGCGATGATCAGCCGCCGGTTTACGTACAGAACGTACAGTATGGAAGAGAAATCTATTTGCTGATGGAGTCTTCCTCTTCATCCAAGGAATTGGAAGCATTTGTGAATGGAACCATGAAGTACAATGGTGTTAAAATGGATGTGGACCTCGATGGCAAGTATAAAAATATCGCTACCAGTATTCAGACAAAAGTGGTTGTCATGGGAGGGAAACCAGTTTATATCAATACTTCCGGCAGTATAAATGAAATCATGGATGACTTAAACAAGGTGATCGAAGAAGGAATCGTACTGGGGAAAGAAAACCCAGCAACGCAGCTTTGCTATACAACTGCCTTTTTAAGGGACAATGTCACAGCAAAGATCATTGGAAAGAGTGAGTACATCACATCGGAGAGTGAGGTATTCACTTCAGGCACACTTAAGCTGGTTCATACCGGAGCCTATATAGCAAGATTTCATGTGGACTGGAAAGAAGTTTCCTTTGATAAAGAGGGAAATGAAATCCTCACGACAAAAGAATGGAGCCAGAACGGTAAGAACAAAACAGCAAAATTCGAAGAGGTTATTTCCCTGCCGGCAAATGCTAAAGATATTCATGTAAAGGCAGAAGGAAAGACCGGCCTTGTATGGCAGCCTTGGACAACATCCTTTGACAAAACGATGCCGCTGGTAAATAGCAGAACCATTTCTATCAGCGGAACAACCCTGAATCAGAAGGCAAAAGTAGACCCGGAGATATAACGAATGTGATCCGTGATCATAATAGAATCGCAATTGCTTTGAATTTAGGTAACTAAATTCAAGTGACAAGAGGAGAGCCATCTGATTTTCACGAATCAGATGGCTCTTTTCTTACTTAATGCAAGTTATTTTTGTGTAATAACAAGCAATTTAATTTTCGCCCATTGTAGTGGCAAGAAATATGATGCAATTCTAAATATTGAATTGCAGATCTGTTATAAGAAAAACTGTCTATGGCGGAGGGAGAAAGGATATGAAAACACACAGAAACAGATGTACTGCGGTGGGGCTGGCGTGCCTTCTGGCGGTATCGGCATGGGCTGCACCTTTTACGGAATGGACAGGTATGACCGTTTATGCAGCGGATACGGTGAGTGGCAGATGCGGAGAAAACCTGACCTGGAAGCTGGAAAACGGAACGCTGACCATCAGTGGGACGGGAGACATGAATACTACCTCATACTCTTTGCCGTCGTGGGATCCTTACTATCAATCAATCACTGCTGTTTCTATAGAAAATGGTGTCACGAGTATCGGGGATTATGCTTTTTTTGGTTACCGTGGGCTAAGCAGCATCACGATACCGGACAGTGTCACACGTATCGGAGATCGTGCTTTTATGGGTTGCCGTGGACTAAGCAGCATCACAATACCGAACAGCGTCACAAGTATCGGAGATGTTGCTTTTTATGATTGCCGTGGACTAAGCAACATCACGATATCGAACAGTGTCACACGTATCGGGGATCGTGCTTTTGCTGATTGCTCCAGTCTAAATTCTGTAACTTATCTTGGTACAGAAAAGGAATGGGAGAAAATCCGGAGTAGCTTTCCGACAGGCATAAACCCAACATTTCATCATATAGAACATACATGGTCAGACGGAAAATGCACGGATTGCAACTATGAATGTAAGCATACCAATAGCGATGGACAATCGATGCTGGTGAAGACTGAGAAAAAAACACCCACCTGCACAGAATCCGGAAACATTGCATACTGGACCTGCAGTGAGTGCGGTCTTAAATTTGCTGATGAAGCCGGGGCTAACAAACTGAAAGCCGGTGGCGAGGTCTTACAAGCAAGCGGTCATTCCTATCCGAAAAATCCGACACAGGAGGACTGGCAGAAGAATAAGGAATCACATTGGCTGGAATGCGTTCTGGGCAGCGACTGCTCCAATCTGACAAGCAGTGAAAAAAGCAAGTCTGAACACACTTACATTGGCGATACCTGCAGTGTTTGCGGATATGAAAGAACGCATGTACATGATTTGACACCCGTGGCAGCACAGGATGCTACCTGCACAACCGATGGAAATCTCGCATATTACAAATGCAGCGGCTGTGACAGTCTGTTTGAGGATAAAACTGCACTCAAAGCAACAAGCGCTAGCGAGGTTCGTATCCCAGCTAACGGACATCACTATCCGGCAACTCCGGCACAGGCGGACTGGCAGAAGGATGAAACCTCGCATTGGCTGATCTGTGATCTCGGTAAAGAGTGTTCTGACCTCGCAGGCAGCATCAAGGAGCAGGCAGCACATACTTATCAGGGCGATGTCTGCAGTGTTTGCGGATACCAGAAACCTGAAGACACCACAAAGCCTGACGATACCAAGACAAATACCAATACTGTCACCCGCTCTGACAGCCGCGATCATGACGATGACAAAGGAAGCTCCACAAGCGGCAGTTGGGCTATGAATGAAAAGGGCTGGTACTTCAAACGAAATAATGGCAGTTACCCGAAGGAGTGCTGGATGAAGCTTGGCTGGCTTGGTGCTGAATCCTGGTACTATTTTGACAGCGACGGATACATGAAGACCGGCTGGCTGGACAGAAACGGGGAGCGCTATTATCTGAATCCGATTGTCGGAACCAACAGCGGAAAAATGCTGACCGGTTGGCAGCTGATCGACGGAAAATGGTACTACTTCTCCACCGAAGCAGGTGCCGGGGAAGGACGACTTCTTCGCAATACCACAACACCGGATCACTATCAGGTAGATCAGGACGGCGTATGGCAGCCGTAATGCAGAAAGGAGATTATCATGAGAAATGAAAATAAACGCGCAAAGCTGAGCGCATTGCTTATCGTCTGTCTGCTTGCCTCTTCCATGCCGCTTCTGGTCTTCGCAGAGGAGCATCAGGAAACCGGAAAGCATTCTGATACGCAGCTTGCTACCGCTTCGAACGCAGACAAGGACGAAGATGAGGATGAGGCCGACTACTATGAGATCGAGCTGCTCGATGATAGAACAGAAAATACGAAATCTTCCGACGCACAGCTCGCCTCTGCCTCGAATGCGGACAGGAACGACGAGGAGGATGACCTGCAGGCTAATGACGAAGAAGCCGAGGAAGAGCTGGAAATGGACGTGGAACTTGCCACCGCGTCCAATGCCCAGGAGATCCTAACCGCAGATATTGAACTGAACACCGCCACGGCAGATCTTGCAGCGCAGCTGATCGGCACCTGGTCTGTGGATGATATCACCTTCCTGGAATTTGATGAGGATCAAAGCGGTTCTCTCATCCTGCCAGATACGGACTATACGTTCCACTATACGCTAAAAGGCGATCAGCTGGCTCTGGATTTTTCAGACAACCACGTATCCGATGTCACCTATACCGTCAGTGCCTCAGGCGATGATCTGCAGCTGGTTGGCGGAAAAGCAGGAACAATCCTTCTTTCCTCATGCGACACCACGCTGCCCTGATTGGCCATAAAAAAGCAATGCAGGCAAAATCTCACATCTGATTTATGAAATTATGAAATGATGTTGGGCTCTAAACGGTTATAAAAAATAGAAGCATTTCTCAGCTTTTGGGAGATGCTTCTATTTTTATTGGATAGGATCCTGATCAACAGGGATCTATTATTTGCACATCATCAAAATCTTCTTCACATCTGAGCTGTCCAGCTTGACGTATGCCCTGGCTGCAAGTCCGCTGGTTCTTACGGCCTCCGCTGCCATCTCATCAAACTTTTCATCATCTACTCCAACCTCGGACAGCTTGGTCGGCATATTGAGGGATTGATTGAATTCCCGGACTTTTTCTATGCCAAGCTTTGCAGCCGTCATATCGTCTGCCTCCGTCACCCCAAATACTTCCCTGGCAAAGCGGGCAAAGCGAGCGGCGGTCCGGTCGGACAGTACATATTCCATCCATGCCGGTGTCAGAATGGCAAGCCCTACTCCATGGGTGATGTCATAATAGGCGCTCACCACGTGCTCGATCGGGTGTACACTCCAGGCGCCGCCCTTTCCTACCGTGAGCAGATGATTCAGCCCCACGGTTGAGGCCCACATGAGATTGGAACGAGCCTCATAATTTTCCGGCTCGTCGATGGCCTTTCTTGCATATCTTATGACGGTCTTCATAACAGCCTCGCTAAGGGCATCCGTGATGTAGGCCTCATCGTTTGGCTGGAAATACTGCTCCATGACATGAGACAGGATGTCCACAGAACCTGCTGCGGTCTGTCTTGCAGGCAGGGTATATAAATAGGAAGGATCACAGATCGACAGTCTCGGATACAGCAGAGGTGTATTGATCTCCAGCTTTTCATGGGTCTCTTCATTGCTGATGACTGCACCGGAATTCATCTCTGAGCCGGTGGCGCAGATGGTTAAGACCACCGCAACTGGCAGAGCCTTTTTCACCAGGCTCCTGTTTAAAACCAGATCCCAGGGCTGTCCGTCGTAGCAGGCCGAAGCTGCGATATGCTTTGAGGCATCGATCGTGCTTCCGCCGCCAACAGCAAGGATCACGTCGATGCCCTTTTCCTTACAAATTGCGGCTCCCCGTTCCACGGAAGAAAGCTTCGGGTTCGGCTCTATGCCGGAAAGCTCTGACACCTCAAAGTCCTTAAGGAGTTCCATGATCTGATCATAGAGTCCGCTTCTTTTGATACTGCCGCCGCCATATACCAGAAGAACCCGTTTCCCATACTTTGCAAGCTCCTCCGGCAGACATTGGATCTGATCTTTTCCAAATCGGATGTCTGTAGGGATATTAAATACGAAATTATTCATTCGATTTCCTCCGATGTTTCCTTCTACTAAATCTTCGCTTTATATCTGTCATAGTGCAGTGCACTCAGATCGATATCGGTCTTTCCGGTCACAATGAGCTTTGCCAGCTGCTCTCCTGCTGCCGGTGCGATTCCAAAGCCATGCCCGTTAAATGCACAGGCCACATAGAGTCCCGGTATCTCATCCACGGTGCCAAGAGACGGCACTCCGTCGGAGGACGCATCCATCCAGCCTGCCCAGGTACGGACAATCTTTGCATCCGCAAGATCCGGGAAATATTTCATGATGCCGCGGCAGATGCAGGGTGCGGTTTTGGAGGAGCAGATTGGTGTGCCGTTGTCCTTATTATACCGCTCGAGTCCTGAGGAACCGCCAAACACAAAGGAGCCGTGCTTTGTCTGATGTCCGTAAAAGTCCGCCTCTGCGGTTCCAAGCATCTGATCAAACATATGCGGCTGTGCCTCGGTCACAAGGCACTCGATCAGAGAATTGGTCATCGGGATATCGATTCCTACGGTGGTAAGGATTTCTCTGGAATCCAGTCCTGCTGCCACCAGCACGCTTTCGCCCTCATAGGTGTTATTCGGAGTAATCACCTGACGGATTTTTCCTTTTATAGTCTTAAGCTTTACAACCGGCTCTCCGGTGATGAAGGTTACGCCAAGCCTTCTTGCCATCTTATAATATCCAAGCGTTGTGGTGAGCGGATTTGCATGTCCGTCGGTCGGGCACCAGCTGGCACAGATCACCTCGTCGGACAAATACGGATTGATGCTTCTGACCTCATCTCCGTCGATCATCCTGACGTCCAGTCCCACCTTCCTTGCATTGTCGGCAAGTCGGGTCAGGATCTCTCTGTGTTTTTCTGTCTTTCCAAGGCGCAGGTTTCCGTCCTGATGATACTCACAGTCCACCTCCAGCTCCTCAGACAAGGACGGCCACAGATTTTTGATTCCATACATGACAAGCGGAAGCTCTCTTACGTCTCTTCCGGACTGTCTGACACCTCCGCCGTTTCTGGAGGAGCCGCCGTTTCCGATATGGTCAGAGCCTTCCAGTACGATCACATCGGCTCCCATCTTTGCCAGATAATAAGCTGTGGCACATCCGATGATCCCACCGCCTATGATCACAACCTCTGCCTTTGTTTTCATACTATTCGCCCTCCTTTTCTGATGCTTCCTTTGCAAATATCTTCATCTCGATCGGACGCATGGGCACCCTGCTGGTCGCAGGCTCAAGCTCTGCCGGAGATATGCCAAGCTCTCTTGCCACGATGCCTTTTACCAGTTTGCTACAGGTCTGTCCCTGGCAGAGTCCCATGCCGGTTCGTAAGTATCGTCTGATCTCGGTTAAGGTCCACATTCCGTCGTGGACGGCTTTTCTGATCTCTCCCTTTGTGATCTCCTCACAGCGGCAGATCAGCATATCATCATCCGGACCCGGAACAAAGGGGCCGATATCTCTGCTTCTGTCATTCACTGAATTCATCATGCATACCTCCTACACAGCCTTGAAAAATCTTGCCTTCATTGCATATTCCTTCGGAACTTTTATGGTTAAGAGATTGGTCTTGTCAAAGGCCTTATTGCTCTTGACTGATACAACCTCTGCGTCACAGATTGCTTTTCCGTCTCTTCCGAGTCCCTTTCCCTTTGTGCCAACCTCCGGCAGCGGTAAAAATTCATAGGGAAGTGTGACAGTTGCCGTTCCATCTCCACAGTTCTCATCGACCAGGAAAATTGCCTGACCGGAACAGCTTGCCACACACATGCCGCAGTTGATGCACTTGGCATTTTCCACAACGATCGGCAGGGAGGTGATATTGGAGCCGATGGAGATGCAGCCCTTTTTGCAGGCATCCTGACAGGGGTTGCAGGGGATGTTCTGAGTGCACTCCATCACCGGATGGATCCCTACTCTGTGCGTCACGCCCGGGAAGCGTTCGATTTCATCATCCGCTACAAAACCATGCTTTAAAAGATTGGTGGAGATCGCAATACCCTCATCGGTGGTTTCGATCTGCTTACCTCGATTCTTCGGTGCAAACATGCCCTGACGAAGACCGTCCAGAGCTTCATCCAGGGAACCAAGCTCCGTATCCAGCTCCGCCTGTTCCATATATCCAAGGTATTCGGCGGCAACAATTCCTGCCATCCGTCCCTCGATCATGGCGGAGGAGGCCTCTTCTATTCCCGATACATCGCCTGCCACGAAGACACCCGGAAGGGAGGTTCTGCCGTACGCATCGCAGATCGGCACCTGTCCTCCGCGCTTTGGATTGTCCTCCATCTTGCAGCCTGCCATCTTTAAAAGCTGTGACATCGGTGAGAGTCCGACTGCAAGACAGATGGTATCGACATCAAAATGCTTTTCGGTGCCCGGAATGAACTGAAATTTGCTGTCCACCTCGGCGATGGTCACTCCGGTGACACATTCCTCACCCTCGGCCTTTACGATGGTATGGGATAAATAAAACGGTACTCCTGTACGGGCTACCTTTGCCGCATGGACGCCGTATCCGCCGACTCTCGGTGCCGCATCGACCAAGGCAACGACCTCACAGCCGCACTGCTCAAGCTGAAAGGAAACTACCAGTCCTACGTTTCCGGAGCCAAGCATCAATACCTTTTTTCCCGGAAGCACGCCATGGAGGTTCATCATAGTCTGGGCTGCTCCCGCACCGATCACACCAGGCAATGTCCAGCCCGGGAAGGTAACCATGTTCTCTGCTGCTCCGGTGGCAATGATGATCGCATTGCCTTTAAAATGCTCGATCTCATCTCCTCTTTTTACAACAACCTCCTTATCTTGATAAAGGCCGATTACCGTTGCATTCAGGACTACCTCAACTCCGGCCTCTGCCGCCTCCTCAAGAAGCTGCTTGCCGATGACAAAGCCGCGAACCTTTGCACGATGCTCCTTTGAGCCAAAAAACTTATGGATCTGTTTAAAAAGCTGTCCGCCGGGCTTTTCATTCTCATCAAAGATCACGACCTTTAAGCCCCTTTTTGCGGCTTCGATTCCTGCTGACAAGCCGGAAGGTCCGGCACCTACTATAATCAAATCATATCGTTTCATACTGATCTCTCCTCCATGTCCTGCTCCGTCTGACTAGATTTTTACTGTTTGTCAAATGGCTGATCGGATACTCCATATTGGGTGCGCACATCCATACCGGCTGCAAGAGGTGTGATACAGGTTCTCACATTCGGCACTCCATCCACCACCATGACGCAGTCGGTACATCTGCCGATCGCACAAAAGATGCCTCTTGGCTTGTGCTCCTTTTTGGTATACCGGTGAACCATGAGACCGGCTGTCTTCAGTGCCGCTGCGATCGGTTCGCCCTCATAGCCTTCCAGCTCTTTTCCGTTAAAGGTAAAGGTTACCAGCTGACCCTTTTCCTGAATTCCAAGTATCGGATGCTCCTTGATTCTCTCTGCCATAATGTATCTCCTTTCTTGCGGCCTGCTATGCTAAATCCGGTTTTTCCCAGAGTCTTAAGCTCTGTCCCAAACCAAGCTCAAGTGCTTTTTCATAACAATGCTTGCCCCAGGCTACATCCTCCACAGGCATGCCGCCTACGGAAAAGATCACAACCTGTTCCTCTGTTTCTCTTCCCTTTTTCTTTCCTAAAATAATATCTCCCAGGTCATACATATCTGTTTTCTCGATCAGGCCGTCATGGATCATATCGGTGAATTTGGAGCCGATGATGTTGTTTGCGCCAAAGGACGGATACGGAAATTCCTCTGCCCAAGCCTCATACAGTGCGGTGTTGTCAACGACCAACCTGCACTTGTCGGTATCTGCCATGTAGGCTGCATCCAGCTCAAAGCAGCTGACTCCGATGATCAAGGCTCCGGGCTTGATCCACTCTCCTTTGACCAGCGGGTAAGTGGTTGGATCTGTATTTCCGGAGTTTGCAAAGGAAATCACGTCACTGTCCTTTACCAGCTCCTCTACGGTATCCACCGGTCTGATCACCGGTATTTCCGGATATTTTGCCTTTGCATATTCGATAAAGGCATGAAGCGATTTTTCTCCCCTGCCCTTTACCTTGATCTCATTAATATCCGGGCACTCGGCTAAGATGGCTGCGAGGGAAGTCTTTCCCATGACTCCCGGTCCGCAGATTCCGCAAACTGTCGCGTGCTTTGGTGCCAGGTAGCGAGCTCCCACTCCCGGGATTGCTCCGGTTCTCATGGCACTTAAGATATTTGCGGACATCAGTGCCAGCGGTGCGCCGGTGTCCTTATCGTTTAACATCACGGTGAGGATGGATCTTGGAAGCCCCTTGGTCTTGTTGTTGCTGTTGCTTCCGTACCATTTCATGCCGGCCAGATCGAAGGGACCTCCGATGTATGCCGGCATTGCCATAAACCTTCTGTCGTCCCCCTCATCCAGCGGCATATTCGGGAACGGTGATTCCTTCGGGAAGGATACCTGACTGCCGTGAGAATTGTGATTTTCTCCGCCCATCACATAGTCTCCGGCATTCAGGCACTTGATCACCTCCTCCATGGCATCGATGCAGGCCGGCATGTCCTTGACACCCGCCTTGATCATGTCCTCCTCAGACAAGAAAATAAAATCGATCGTTGGATATGACATAATAGATCCTCCTTTTACCACAGTGTTTGTTGTACTGGTTTTCGTTGAATGAAAGAGAATGCACCGAGTGCAAATTCTCGCGAAATGTTTTGATTCGCAGGATGCAGCTTCCCGTGAACCAAAAAACGGAGCCGATGTCTTCATCAGCCCCGTTGCCCTTGTTGTACTTACATTACTTCAAAAATGGCAGGTCTTCAATTCCTAGCTTGTCCCAATTTTCTACTTCTTTTTGAGTATGGATACTACTTTTTAAGTAGTTTCGCCGGTAGTTGCTGCGTAATACAGTGGATATTCCCTCCCCCATACACGATTTCTCTGGTCTTGACTCCCACAATTTCCTTGTCCGGATAGATTTCCTGAAGCTGCACTATGGCAAGCGGATCGTTTTCATCCTCGTACTGCGGCACGATCACGCCGTCGTTTGTCACCAGATAATTGAGGTAGGAGGCGATGCAGGGTTCTCCGTTTTTTCTTGGCACGGTTCCGGCTACCTGATCGATGGTTTCTGCGCCCTCTAAAAGCACCGGCTTTGAAGGGGTGCACACCTTATGCACCTTGAGTTTTCGGCCTTTGGCATCGGTCATCTCACAGAGAGCCTTGTAATTATCCTGAGCCACCTGATAAAAGGGGTCTGCCGGATTGTCTGTGTAAATGCAGGCTACCTCCCCCGGCCTTACAAAGCAGGCCACATCATCTACGTGTCCATTGGTCTCGTCCGGGTCGATGCCGTCCTTTAGCCACAGTACCTTTTCGCAGCCCAGATATTCCTTGAGTTTTTCCTCGATGCCAGACTTCGGCATATGGCTGTTTCGGCCTTCGGACAAAAGACACATTTCGGTGGTAAGGACGGTTCCCTCTCCATCTACATGGAAACTTCCGCCCTCCAGGACAAAATCATCCAGCCTGTAGCTGTCGATGTCTTCTAGCTCGCAGATTTTTTCTGCTATGGCATCGTCTGCATCCCAGGGAAAGTACAGGCCGTCCACCAGACCTCCCCAGGCATTAAAGCTCCAGTCGCAGGCTCTGCGCCCGCCCTTATCATTGACCAGAAAGGTCGGGCCGCTGTCTCTGCACCAGGCATCGTTGGAGCTCATCTCAAGAACCCGGATCTCTCTTGGCAGTCGAGCTCTGGCATTGGCATACTGACTCCGATTTGCAAGCATTGTCACCGGGGTAAACCGGCTGATTGCCTTTGCTACATTGGCATAGGCCTCCTGTGCCGGTTTGGCTCCGGCTCTCCAGTTATCCGTCCGCTCCGGCCATATCATGTAGATTTTTTCCTGGGGTTCAAACTCGCCCGGCATCCTGTAGCCGTCCTGCTTGGGGCTGCCGGTTCTGATTCTTCCTGCCATTGTTTTTCCTCTGCTTTCCGTAGCTTCTCTTATGAAACCGTTATCCGTGCGTCAGTAAGGTGCCATACATGTCCGGACGTCTGTCCCGGAAAATACCCCACTCTCTTCTTTCCCTGGCCAGCTCATCTAAATCGAATTCATGCACAAGAACCGTTTCTGTATGGTCATCGGCCTGTTCTGCGATTTCTCCATGCTGATCTGCGATAAAGGAGCTTCCGTAAAAGGTCATCTCGGAAGCCTCATCCGTTTCACTGCCGATCCGGTTGGAGGCCACAAGGGGCATCATATTGGCTGCGGCATGTCCCGCCATGGTATTTCTCCAGTGGATCCTGGAGTCCTTTTCTAGGGTTGGCTCGGAACCGATGGCAGTGGGAAAAAGCAGGATCTCTGCACCGAGAAGGGCAAGGCTCCTGGCGGTCTCCGGGAACCACTGATCCCAGCAGATGCCCACGCCGATCCTGCCGTACTTGGTATTCCAAACCCGAAAGCCGGTGTCTCCCGGTGTGAAATAAAATTTTTCCGCATAAGGAAGTCCGTCCGGTATGTGGGTTTTTCGATATATGCCAAGGACTTCTCCGTCTGCATCTATGATGGCGATGGAGTTAAACTGGGTGTTTCCGACCCTCTCAAAAAAGCTGATGGGAAGAACTACGTCCAGTTCCTTTGCCAGCTTTTTAAAATGGTTCACGGCCGGATTTTCCTCCAAAGCTGTGGCAAGCTCCATGTACTCGAATTTCTGGAGCTGACAAAAGTACGGCGTTTCGAAAAGCTCCTGGAGCAGGATGATGTTTGCACCCTGTTTGGCCGCTTTGCGCACAAGCCGGTCGGCTGTCTCCAGTGTAGCTTTGCGGTCCCAGGTGCAGGCCATCTGAGTTGCGGCTATCTTTACGTTTCGCATGCTATTCTCCGTTCTGCGTGACTGCTTCATGCTGTCACACGCGTTCTACTTCATGTACGGTGCGTCCCATAAATTGAGCGAAGTGCCAAGTCCCTTTTTGAGGGCATTCTGATAGCAGTCATACCCCCAGGACAGATCCTCCAGCGCCATGCCTCCGATGGAGCACATCACGATCTCGTCCTTATCCTTTCTGCCCTCAGACTTGCCGTTTACAATGTCGCTCAGATTGATCACCTGGTCTCTTTTGATCTGTCCCGTCTCCACAAGATGTACAAAATGGATGCCCATGATGACCCATTCTCTCTTGTTTCCAAACGCATCCACCGGTCCTCTAGCAATAAAATTGCTCAGATATTTCTGATACATTCCGTAGTTATCGACCACCATCGTGGTTTTCTTAAAATCATCGTATTTGCGATAGAGGAAGGAGCCCAGGCTGAAGACGGTGGCTCCCTTTTTGAACCATTCCAGCTTGAATTCTTCCATGTTTTCCTTTGTTACGGACATGGCTTCAGACACCACATCAGCATCTCTGCATGCTTCCTCTAAGCTGTCGCAGATCACGATCTCTTCCACCTGCGGATAGTGTTCCTCGATATATTCCTTCATGGCCAGTGCTGTCTTTGATTTGGATGAGCTTCCTCTGATCTTGATCTTCTTTATATAAGGAAGGACTTCCATATAGCACGTGAGGGCGCACTTATTGATCACCCCGGGTCCGATCAGGGACAATACCTTAGAATCCTTGTTTGCAAGATAGGTTGCCGCCATGGCCGGCATGGCGCCGGTTCTCATGGCCGAGAGAAGGTTTGCCGACATGATGGCCTTTGGTGCTCCGGTATCCACATCGGAAAGGGTCACCATCAGGATGGATCTTGGCAATCCCAGGGATGCGTTATGGCTGTTGGAGCCATAGTATTTCTGCCCAGCAATGTGAAATCTGCCTCCCAGATAAGCCGGCATTGCCATAAATCTTCGGTCTGGTCCGTCATCCAGAGGGAAGCCCTCTATATCGGATTTCTGCGGAAAGTTCATCTGCAGACCATGCTCATCTGCCTTTGGACCTCCCAGCAGAAAATCCTTTTTTCCAAAGAGAGACAGGGTATCTCTCATGGTCTCGATGCACGTTTTCGCATCCAGGACACCTGCCTCGATCATGTCCTTTTCATTCAGATACAGAAAATCAATTTTCGGGTAGTCCATGTGCCTGTTCCTCCATCTTACTTTTTCAGCTTTGTCCACATCTCATCATAAATTGCCAGAGTGTCTTTATCCAGATAGGTTACAAACTCACCGTTTGCGATCACATCGGTCGGCACGTTCTTGGCTTCATTATTGACATACTCTTCGCCCATCAGCTCCAAAGCTGCCTTGTTCGGGCACAGATACGGGAAGTCCTCAATGTTCATCTTTGCCGCATCAGCTGAAAGCATGTAGTTGATGAATTCCATGGCTGTGTCATAGTTTTTTGCGCCCTTCGGAATTGCCCAGTTGTCCAGGAAGACGTAGGCACCCTCAGACGGATATACGATCTTAATATCCGGATTTTCATCCATGGCAAGGGCTGCCTCTGCCGACCAGATCATACCGACCGCACAGTCTCCGGAGATCAGGGCTGATTTTGGTGAATCGGAATCATAAAGCTTTACATTATCCTTCAGGGTAAGCAGCTTCTCCTCTACCTTTGACAGGGTATCCGGATCTGTCTCATTCATGGATAAGCCCATCGAACGCTCGGTCATTCCGATCACGGCTCTGTAGTCATCCAGGACAACAAGTTTTCCTGTGAGAGATGGATCAAATAAATCTCCATAAGAGGTAATGTCCTTGTCAACCTGAGCGGTATTGACCGCGATGCAGGCTACGCCGCCCTCATATGGTACACTGTATACATTGCCTGGGTCATAACTTTCATCCAGATAGGCCTCATCAATATTGGAGAGGTTGGTAAGCTTTTCCTTGTCAAGCTTTTCCAGCTTATCCTGAGCAATCAGATACTGAACAGCATAATCAGATGGCTGGATCACGTCGTAGGTTCCCTCGGATTCGGACTTCAGCTTTGCCAGCAAATCCTCATTGGAGGAGTAAGTCGATACGTTAACCTTGACACCGGTTTCTTTTTCAAATGCTTCCACTGCAGCATCGGACACATACTCCGTCCACACAAAGACATTGAGCTCTCCCTTTTGCTCCGCACTGCCTGCACCTCCTGCACTTTCTGAGCTGCTGCCGCAGCCTGCAAGCATCGTGCATACCATGGTTCCTGCAACTACCGCACATAAAGATCTTTTTTTCATAATCATTCCTCCTGATCAGCTTTTCTTTTTAAACAAGTCTCCCTGCGTCAGCACGACAAACAGGATGGTTCCCACCAAGATGATCGTCGACAGCGCGTTTACATCCGGCGCCACTCCGCTCTTTACACTCTCCATGACCTTTAACGGATAGGTTTTTGTCTGTCCGTATACGAAGTAGCTGATGATCACATCATCGATCGACAGGGTAAAGGCGAGCAGTGCGCCGCCCAAAATTCCCGGTGCCAGCACCGGAAGTGTTACCTCAAAAAATGTGGTCAGCCGGTTTGCTCCCAGATCCATGCTGGCTTCCTCAATGGAGCTGTCATAGCCTGCAAGTCTTGCCCGGACATTGAAGATGACAAACGGGATACAGAAGGTCACATGGGCAAGGATCAGAGTGAGCATGCCGCGCGGGATATTCACCTTCGCAAATATGGTAAGAAGGGAGATACCAAGCACGATCTCCGGGATGACTACGGGGATATAAAGAAGCCCGTCGATCAGCGCCTTTCCCTTAAATCGGTACCGGTACATTCCGATCGCACCAAGGCTGCCGATGATCGTTGCAAGCAGGGTACTCACAGCCGCTATGATCATGGTGTTTCCAAAGGACTCCAGAAGTGACGTATTGGACCACAGCTTCACATACCAGTCTAAGGTAAAGCCCTTCCAGCTCATATAGGGCTTTGTCGTCGTGGCATTAAAGGAATTCACCACAATGACCGAGATCGGCATAAACAAAAACAGATACACCAGGGTACAAAAGCCAATGCTTAGCCGCTTCTTTCGTTCTGCTTTCTTTTTCTTCTTCATCTAAGCACCTCCTACACCCCAAGGGATTCCATGTCTCCGCCCAGCTTCTGATAAACCTTTACCAAAATGAGCGTCACCGCGATCAAAATGATCGACAACGCAGCACCCAGCGGCCAGTTGTTTCCGCTCTGAAACTGTCTCTCAATCAGGTTGCCGATCACGTCGGAATTACCTCCGCCCAGGATATCGGATACAAAAAAGTAACCAAGACAAGGGATAAATACCATCAGACTTCCTGAGAAAATACCGCTCGATGTCAGCGGAAGGATCACCTCAAAGAAGGTGCTTGCCGGTCTGGCTCCCAGATCCGCTGAAGCCTCAAGCAATGGATCCTCCAGCTTTTCGATCGCTGTATACAAGGGCAGGATCATAAACGGGATCAGGCAGTAAACCATACCCAGTATGGTTGTCCCCTGTTTATACAAAAGATCGATGGGCTGGCTGATGAGTCCGGTTTTCATCAGGAGACCATTCAGCCAACCGCTGCTTCCAAGGAAGTTTCTCCAGCCATAGATGCGGATCAGAGAGTTTGTCCAGAACGGAATGATGACCAGCATATACAGGATCTTTTTCCGTTTGCTCTTCGTCCTTGCGATGATATAAGAGAAGGGATAACCCACCAGAATACAGATCAGGGTGGTGAGCAGGGCTATGCCGATGGACTGGGCGTAGATCTTTAAATAATCCGCATTGGCAAGTCTTACATAATTCTCCAGGGTGAAATGAAAGGTCACATTGTAAAACTCATCGATCGAGCAAAAGCTCATCACGGCAACATAGATTAACGGAACCGCGATCAGAAGCACCATGATCAAGGTAACCGGTCCTACGGTTATGATCGCAGGCAGGGTATTTGCCCGAAACTCGTGCTTTGTTTTCTTAGGCTTCATGAAAACACCCCCCTAAGCCAGTTTGATATTGTTTAAGGCTTCAAAGATATAATGACTCTCATTGTGGATCAGCACCGCATCATCCACGTTCCAGTATGGATAACACTTGCTTCCAATCGGCGGAAGCTCCTGTCCCGCCAGCCGTTCTATCCGAAGCTCGTTGCCGTTTGGAAGGGATACAATGCATTTGAGCACCGATCCTACGTAGATGTAATCCTTTACCTGAGCCTCCAGTTCAAAGCCGGGTACCGGAGTGGTGGAAAATTTCATCTTTTCCGGTCTCACGGATATGGTTGCGTATTCCAAAAGTTTAAATTCCTCCGGACACCGAACGGATACGGCTCCGTTTTCCAGTGTGATCGTTGCAACGCCGTCCCGGATCTTTGTAATGCAGCCATCGTCGATATTGGTCTCTCCGATAAAGGTTGCCACAAATTTCGTTGCGGGATGCTCATAGATCTCCGTGGGACTTGCCAGCTGATCGATGACTCCGTCATGCATGACCGCGATCCGGTCGCTCATGGTGAGCGCCTCCTCCTGATCATGGGTGACATAGATAAAGGTGATATTCAGCTTCTTCTGCAGGCGCTTAAGCTCCAACTGCATCTGCTTTCTAAGCTTTAGATCCAGGGCTCCGAGCGGCTCATCTAAAAGCAGGACTCTTGGCCGGTTGATCAGTGCTCTGGCAATGGCAACCCTCTGTTTCTGACCGCCGGACAGCTGAGATGGATATCGTTTTTCAAATCCGCTTAACTGGACCATATCCATCATCTCCGTGACTCTTTCCTTGATCTCTGCCTTTGGAACCTTCTTCATCTTCAGCCCGTATGCGATGTTGTCATATATGGTCTTATGTGGGAAAAGTGCGTATGACTGGAATACCGTGTTGACATTTCTCTCAAATGGCTCCTTGTCCTCAACACGCTCGCCTTCAACCATGATGGTTCCGCTTGTCGGCTCTTCAAAGCCGGCGATCATTCTCAGGGTTGTGGTTTTCCCACAGCCGGAAGAACCTAAAAGCGTTAAAAACTCCCCCTCCTCGATCGAGAGGTTTAAATCCCTCACTACATGATTGCTCCCATATATCTTGTTTACGCCTTCTATCTCAACTATTTTTCCCATCCGATCACCTCTTTATCCTTAAAGTGCTTTTGTACCTCTCTCACCGGTTCTGATCCTGATCGCGTCCTCGATATTTCGGATAAAGATCTTTCCATCTCCCACATGACCGGTCTCGCAGGTCTCTCGAACCTTTTCGATCACAGTCTCTACGTCTTTATCCTCGATTACCACCTCTACCCGGATTTTCGGAAGCAGATTGATCGTTGTCTTAAAGCCTCGGATCTCATTTACCGCTTCCTTACTGTCCGTCTTTATACCCTTTTGCGTACCGCAGCCCATTACCGTTGACAGGGTCATTCCTCCGCAATTGATGTCATCCAGGATTTTTTTTACATCCTCAAGCTTCTCAGGTCTGATCAAAAGTACTAATTCTTTCATAACCTCATCCTCCTCGTGCGATACTGAAAAGGGGCTTATCCAAAACGGATAAGCCCCTTTGCCCTTTGCTTTTGTTTCTTTGTTTTTATGACTATAACCCATAAAAATCTCGAATTCAATTCTTTCCTTTTACCATTTTTCTGCTTAAAAAGGAGTATTTAATCACACTCTCTTACCATTTTAAAGAGCTGAATACGATTTTTTATACCCATTTTCCGATAAATATTCAGGATATGCTTCTTTAAGGTATTGGAAGTGATCACAAGCTCCTCGCAGATATCTGCGTTGTCCATTCCCGATACGAGATGCTTTAAAATCGTATGCTCCCGCCTTGTCAGATCATATTTTGCCACTGCCTCCGTCACCGTAAGCTTGCGCGAGCCTGTCTCACCGGATCTGTAAAACTGCTCAAGCCGGTAGGCAAGATGATCCTTTAACATGTCCAGCACAAAGATGTCGTCATAATGGAAATCCTCTTTCCCGATCGTCCTGTAAAACGTGATTGCTCCCAGAAATTTCTTGTGTCTCGCGATCACGATCTGCAGGGCATAATGCCAGTTGTTGGGCTTATATACCTTTTTGTAATAATCCGTCTGTACTCTGGCCTCGTCGGATATGATGTCTGTCTCCCGGTAGATCAGCGTCTTGCCGCTGGCCACGATCCCTCTGCTGTAATCCAGATTCTCATAAAGCTCCGACAGATCCATATCGCAATTGTAGGTTACCGGATCGCACAAAAGCTTCCCTTCATTCCTCGATGCCATATAAAAATCTGCGCTGTCAAAATCCAGGATCATCCTGAGCTGTTCCAACAATTCATATCGCATGTCATTAAAGCACTCTGTCGTATGGATTTTGTATATGATATTGTTCAGGATGATCCAATCATTGGTTTCCATTTTCCGCATGATCCATCACACCCCCTTTGTATGTTGAAGTTTTCATCTGTGTTATAAAAAGAAAAAGCAAAGAGACTTTTTTGAGCCTCTTTGCTTTTGTTGGTTGCAATGGTATCACATTTCGGTTTCACAGTCAATTTTTTTCTTCTTTTGGCTGAAACAGCGCTGCCTTGATCGCCGTATACTTTTTCTCCGGGACCGGGATCTTGACGCCGTCGGACATGGTCAGAGCAAAGCGTTTGATGGACTGAACATGCATCGGGTTTACCAGATAACTGGAATGGCAGCGGATAAAGCTGTCACTCACACGTTTGTAGATTGTTGATAGTCTTTCGTTGCACTCAAAGATCTGCGAATCCATATGGAGGAAGGTATGATTGCCGCGGCTCTCCATATAGAGGATATGGGCGGGGCTGGTATACAGGATGGATTTCTGAATGCCCTTAAAGTGCATTTTCTTGGCATCATCCCCGCAATATAACGTCATCTGCGGATGCCGTTCCAGATAATGCACGGGATAAATGTTATCGCGCATATCATAATCGATCGCGTTGGAAATATGGCACATCCTTATGAGCGACTGACCCTTTCTCTGCTCCCAGGTAAAACTGATGCGCTGATAGACCCGATTCATCTGACCATCCGGCCAGAAGGTATCTACCACAAAGGTAAGAAGTACTTCTGAGCAGTGGGTGGAAATATACATCGGATAGGTAGTCAGGTTATAGACTGCAAAACGCAGCTCGTGGGTTTCCCTGCCAAAGGCTTCCACCAGTGCCTCCTTTGACTGAACCATCTGCCCCTGCGCAGGCCCGATCCAGAGAACATCCTCATGGCAATGATCAAGGAAGGGCTGGATATCATTGTCATAATAGCGAAGTAAAAGATTGGCTGTCAGTTCTGCAAGTTCCGATATTGTCATAAAAAACTCCTTAGTACTTTGTTTATTCTTATGTAAAATAATAAAATAAATTCACAAAAAAATCAAGTTTGCATCCATTCCGCAAGGAAGCGGTTTTCTCTTACTCCATCGGATTCTGCCCAGATTTTTCCCCCGTGCTGCCTTACGATCTCCTGCGCGATCGCAAGTCCCAGACCGTAGCCTCCCACCTTACCGCGGGAGGGATCGGCGCGATAGAAACGCTCAAAGATCTGCTTTCGTTCTTCTTTTCCAAGCGGTGTTCCCCGGCTGCAAACCGCAAGCCTGATTTTTTTGTCTGCCGTCTGCTTTAGGCTTACTTGGATCGTGCTTTCCGGATCACTGTATTTGCAGGCATTGTCTAAGAGAATCTCTGCAAGCTGACGAAGCTTTGTCTCGTCACCCTCCATCGAAATTTCCGGCTCGATGTCGGTTTCTATCTGTTTTCCCCGTTCAAAGGCCACAGGCTCAAAGATCAAGGCGCAGCTCTCCAGCTGAAAACTGAGATCAAACCGTGTTTTTGTGGCCGGCAGCTGTCCGGCATCGCTGCGGGCCAGAAACAAAAGCTCCTCCACAAGCTGCTTCATCCGCCCTGCTTCTGCCCGAATATAACCCAGGCGCCGTTTATTCTCCGAATCCGTGAGGGTTTCGGATGCCGCAACCATGTCTGCATTGGATAGGATAACCGTCAGCGGTGTCTTTAATTCATGAGAGGCATCGGCCGCAAACTGACGCTGCCGCTTCCAGGCTTCCGCCACCGGCCTTACGGCCCAGCCGGAAAACCAGACTGCAAATATTAAAAATACCAGAAATGCGGCTGTTCCGATCAGCAAAGAGGCTGTGATCTGCAGCTGCAGCGACGCTTCTTCGGAATAGGTATCGCTAAAGGCATAGCGCACACTTCCGTCCGGCGCCGTATGATCCTTTAAAAAACGCAGATGCTCCTCTGAAAGCTTTCCGGATTCGTTGCCTCTTTCCTCCACCTGATTGACCAGACCTTCTGTATCCGGTGTTTCGGATGTATACAAGGTATTTTTCAAGATCTGAAGGCTGCCGTCTTTCCGACACTGAAGCACCAGGATCGGGCGTTCCTCCCGTCCCGCTCTCGAACCTGCCTGGAGCGGACCTGCCCGGAGCGGCTCTTGCTTCCTTTGTAGATTTTGATCCTGCGGTTCACCGTCACTCTTTTCCGAATTTTCGAAAATGACAGGTTCCGGTGCCCAAGTATCTTCCTCTCCGCCTCGTCCCGCTTCCTGCTGTAAGGCATCCTGCAAGGCTCCCATACTTCTCGTCTCAAATCCGGCAGCAGCAGAATGATACAAAATCAGAAAAATGGAGGTAAGCAGCACGGTCACCACACCCATAACCATCAGGACCATCGTTCTTCTCAGCTTTGTAATCATGACTGTTCTGCCTCCAGCCGGTAACCAATGCCTCTGGCCACTGCAATCTTCACCTTCGATCCTAAAAGATGCAGCTTCTTTCTTAAGAAGGAAACATAGGCTTCCACGCTGCTCTCGCCCACATCCGCATCATATCCCCAGACCTTCGAAAGGAGGATTTCCTTCGACAGATACTGCCCGGTGTGGCTCATAAAAAGCTGCATCAGCTCTAACTCTCTGGCACTTAAGGGCAGGCTTTTCGCTCCGCAATTTAAGGTGGAAACCGAAAGCATCAGATGCAGGTCTCCAAAGGTCAGTTCATTTTTCAGTTCCGGCTTTACACGGCGTAAAATTGTCCTCAGACAGGCCAGGAGCTCCTCATTTTCAAAGGGCTTTGTCAGGTAATAATCCGCCCCGGCATCCAGGCCGCATACCCGGTCTTCCAGCCCCGACCGCGCTGTCAGCATCAGCACCGGCAGCTGTTTTCCAGCCTCCCGCAATCGCCGGAGTACCGTGTAACCATCCATGCCGGGAAGCATCACATCCAAAATCAGGGCATCATACTCATCACTCTTTGCACGCTCCAGACCGGCCAATCCGTTTGCCTCCGTATCCGCAGTGTAACCTGCTGACTGAAGCAGGTCTGCGACAGTAGCCGCCAGGCGTTTTTCATCCTCTATAATTAAAATCCGCATATCCTTCCTCTTCTCGTTCTCGCATCGAAACGCGGCTGCTTTAGCCGCCGCATCCATCCACGCCGAGTGTTTCCTACACTCCATTCTCCTGTATCATAGCATTTTTTCTGATTCTCTCACAACTGCTTTGTGAATACTTTGTGAATTTAAGCTTCTTTTAAGCTTCGGCTTTTATACTGAACCCATCAAATGAAAACAAGGAGTGAGAGGAATGAAAAAACGCGCACTTATTTATATGATCATGGCAGGAACCCTTGCTTTATCCGGATGCAAGGCAACATCCCAGAGCACCGACACTTCCGCCATCGAGAAAAATGCAGATCAGGATAATCAGAATCCAGAAAACAAGGATGAAAATAACGCACCGGACGGTAAGGATGCGCCGGATGGCAAAGAAGCTCCGGACGGCAAGGGCGGCCCGGATGGTAAGGGTGGTCCGGATGGCAAAGGCGATTCCGATGGCAAAGGCGGCCCAGACGGTAAGGGCGGTCCGGATGGTAAGGGCGGCCCGGACGGCAAAGGCGGCCCCGGAGGCCCGGGCGGCGGACAGTCTGCACCGGAATCCTACGATGCAGTCGAGGATGTCACCTCCGACACCTCTGAATCCGGCAAGACCTATACTTCCACCGGAACCGATGAAAATGCGATTCACGTAAGCGACGGTGCTACCCTGACTTTAAAGGATTTTAAGCTGAGCCGCACCTCCTCTGACAGCACCGGCGGCGACCAGTCCAGCTTCTACGGCATCGGCGCAGGCATCCTGGTGACCGACGGCACGGCTAACTTAAGCGGCGGCACCATCACCACCGATTCCAAAGGCGGAGCAGGCGTGTTTGCTTATGGCGACGGCACTGTGAATATTTCCGATACCACCATTACCACCAAGCAGGATACCTCCGGCGGCATCCATGTGGCAGGCGGCGGTACGCTTCACGCAGAAAACCTGACCATTGAGACCTCCGGCGGCTCTTCCGCAGCCATCCGCAGCGACCGCGGCGGCGGCACCATGACGGTAAACGGCGGCACCTACACATCCAACGGCTCCGGTTCTCCGGCTGTTTACTGTACTGCTGACATCACGATCAATGATGCAACTCTGACGGCAAACGGCGCCGAGGCAGTCTGCATCGAAGGCCTGAACTCCTTAAAGCTGACAGACTGCGACTTAACCGGCAACATACCGGAAAACGAGCAGAATGACTGCAACTGGACTGTCATCCTGTATCAGAGCATGTCCGGCGACTCCGAGGTCGGCAACAGCACCTTTGACATGACCGGCGGCAGCCTGACCTCCAAAAACGGCGGCATGTTCTACACCACCAACACTGAGAGTACCTTCTCTTTAAACAATGTGAAGATGACTTACTCTGACAGCAACGACTTCTTCTTAAAATGCACCGGCAATGCCAACAAGCGCGGCTGGGGTAAGAGCGGAAGCAACGGTGCGGACTGTGTATTTACCGCAACCGAGCAGGACATGAAGGGTGATATCATCTGGGACAGCATCAGCACCCTGGACTTCACCATGAAATCCGGCAGCACCTTAACCGGTGCCATCGTGGATGATGAAACCAACGCAGGTGATGGCGGAAGCGGCTATGCAAACGTCACCATCGACAAGACCTCCACCTGGACCGTAACCGGCGACAGCCGTGTATCCAAGTTAGTATGCAGCGGCACCATCGTAGACAGCCAGGGCAAGAATGTCACCATCAAGGGCACTGACGGCAAGGTTTATGTAAACGGAACCGGCAGCTATACCATTACCGTGGATTCTTACAGCGCTTCATAAAAACAACCCATTTTTCTAGACAAGGCAACAAAAGGCACTGCTCGAATTGATTCGACAGTGCCTTTACTTGGTGCGCCGCCTGGCTCACTAAAAAAGACCCGTGGGTCAGCACTCTCGCTGACCCACGGGTCTTTTTTGATCTTAACCCCTTTTTACCACTGCTTATGCCTTAGCCTTCAATGGTAACATACTTCTTTGTTTCTACCTGCGGCTGTGCATCCTTCTTCGGGATGAACAGTTTCAGGATACCGTGTTTGAACTCTGCCTTGATGTCCTGCTCGGTGATGTCCTCACCAACGTAGAAGGAACGCTGGCAGGCACCGGCATAACGCTCGCGGCGGATGTACTTACCGGTCTTTTTCTCCTGCTCGTCTTTGTCAAGACCCTTGGAGGCACTGATGGTCAGGTAACCATCCTTCAACTCTGCGGTAACCTCATCCTTTGCAAATCCCGGAAGGTCGATCTCAAGCTCGTAGCCGCCATCAACTTCCTTGATATCGGTCTTCATGATGTTCTGAGCATTGTGACCATACAGTTTCTTCTCTACACTGCGCTCTGCACTGTTATCGAAGAACGGAAAACTTCTCATAAATTCATCAAACATATCTTCTCCAAAAATACTAGGCATTAACATAAATCATCTCTCCTTTTCTACTTGCTTCTATGCGAATTTTTCTTAAAACCTTGTTTCTTCGGAACCAGGATTCTTCAGAGACTCTCGAGAACCTCTTTCCTGGTTCTCTCTGTATCCCCTTCCTTTGTTCTACATGTACTATAGCACGCATTGTTAGCACTGTCAAGAGGTGAGTGCTAATTTTTTTGTGAACTTTTTGTGAATTTGCAGGAGGGAGCGGGATTTTGAAGTCAACCTCCGGTTGCATAGATTGTTTCGTGCTTCGACTACCACAATCCCCATGGAAGAGCATGTAATCAAAATTACGCACAACGCAATTTTTTTCTTACTTTCGTCAAAAAACAGCAAAAAACTTAAAAATATGTCTTTACAAAATGACGCACGGGGGGGTAAAATAATGGCATAGAATTGAAGAGGGGGTGCCGAGAGGGATCATCATCGGCACATATGTAAAGGAGGAAAAGTAATGAAAAGACAAAAGATAACCGCAATGGCAATGGCTGCAATGATGATTATGGCAAATGTAACACCGGCGCTGGCAGATACTCTTGATACAGCAAACCTTCTGGACAGTGACAGTAAAAACGATGATTCAGAAGAGTCGACAAATTCAGCAGATTCAGAAGAGTCAACAGATTCAGAAGAGTCAGAAGAGTCAACAGATTCAACAAGCACAAAGGAAACGGTTACAGAAACCGTCACAGATAAGACAGAAACAAATGTAACCGTAAACGGTGATGTAGCCGTTGAAAGCGGTCAGGGCGTTAAAGCAACAAACGGCGGCACCGTTACTGTGGAAGGTAACGTGACATCCGGTGGATCAGGTGTCCAGGTTCAAAATAACTCAATCGTAACCATTAAGGAATCCGTAAAATCCAAAGAGACCGCAGTGGATCTGCGAAATAATGCAAAAGCAGAAATTAATACGGCAGCAAAGGCAGATGCTGAGCAGAGCGGAACACCGGCCGTCGAGTCAACAGACAATGATGCCGTGGTAGCGGTTATGAATTCAAGAGCAGAAGTTCATGGTGATGTGAAGGCAGCATGGAACGGTGTCTATGGAAGAGATAATGCAACAGTTACGATTAACGGAAATGTTACTACGAAGGGCACAAACGGATTCGAAGAAAAGAGTGCTGTAGATGCAAATAATTCCACGATTACTGTCAACGGCAACTTAAAATCTGAGGCAGGCACCGGCGTTCACACAGGAAGCTACGCCGAGATGTCTGACGTTGAATTTGGCAGCACGGTAAACGTTACCGGCACAGTAACCGCCAAGAACGGTATTGTGGCTGAGGATCAGAAAGGTGTTACACATATTACCACCGGTGATGTGGAGGCATCCAACCAGGGCATCAAGGTAACTACGGCAGAGGGTGCTGAGACCTATGTGAACGTTAAAGGAACCCTGACCACCGACTCCGGTAAATCTATCACCATCGTCAGCAACGGCAAGACGGAAGTGATCGTGGAAGGCGATGTACAGCTGAGTGCCCAGGAAACCACAGAGGGACAGTCCGATACCAGAGTGCTGCAGATTGATGTCTCCGGAGAGCAGAATGCAGACAGTGAACTTGCCATTGCCGGTACAGTGAAAAATAAGGACAACGTCGCACAGCTAAAAATTCAGGTTGATGAAAACAATGGCGAAGCAATGATGACGGTTCCGGAAATCGTTGTGGGAACCATCGAAGATCTCAACAATCTGCAGATTATTGACCAGGAAGGCCATGAACTTACAGGCGAAGCAGAAAGCGCAGTAAAAGACAGCATCCTGTATATTGTGAACGAAAAATCCGATGGTGACGCCACAGTCGATCAGAGCGGTGTGATTCAGAATACCGGTACCTTCAGCATCACGAGGACAGGCGGAGAAGTTCAGACAGATAAATCCGGTAGGTATGTTGTAGCAAAAGCCAATACGGATATTACGGTGAAGGTCGAGGTAGTAGAGGGCTATGCGCTGAAAGAAGTGCGCTCCGGAGATGCCTTATTGGAAGTAAATGAGGACGGAACCTATACCCTTACTGTTCGCTCCGGCAGCGGCCTGGATGTAAAGGCAGTGGTCGAAGCCATCCAGAAAGCCGATGAAGAAACCGACAAGAAGGATGACAGCTCAAAGACAGACGATACTTCAAAATCGGATGATACCTCAAAATCAGATGATACCTCAAAGTCGGACGATACTTCAAAATCGGATGATACCTCGAAGTCTGATGATACATCCAAAAAGGATGATATAACCATAGAAACAGAGGATGGCCAGGTCATTGTAGTGAGAACACGCGACCATGACGACTCTAAATCTTCTTCCGGAAGCAGCCAGTGGAGATTTGACGGAACAGACTGGAGCTATCAGAACACAAACGGCAGTACAGCACATTCCCAGTGGCTGTATCTTACCTACAACGGACATACCAACTGGTATTACTTCGATGCAAACGGCAAGATGAGAAGCGGCTGGTTCCAGGATACGGACGGCAATACCTATTACCTGAATCCGGTTTCCGACGGTTTAAAGGGTGCCATGAAGACAGGCTCTGTAGAGATCGACGGACAGGTTTACCACTTCAGCGACGGCACATCCGGACTTCCGGAGGGCGCACTGATCAAGTGATCGCTTTCATAAGAGGAGTGCAAGTTTTTGCAGCAGTTTTAAAAATGATTTAGGGGAGGCTTCGCCTCCCCTTTTTTTGACAATGTACGAGTGAAAATTGCATGGGTGCCGTTGGGTGTCAGGCACTGTTAATACGTGACGTCTTGAAATAGGGTTAGGCAATGACAGGGAAAACAGTTCCGGAATAATTCCGCAGTGCTTTCCCTGTTTTTATTTTAATGTCGAAGTGCTGCGCACACAGCGCTCGCACTGTCCTCACAGCAAATCTCGTATCCGAATCGTCAGCCCCTCATAAATCCCAATCGGGATATCCGAATCGAAGGAATACAGGCAGGGATCACTGTCATGCTCATAACAGTAAACCACAACTTTTTCCTTCGCCGGATCCACAACCCAGTATTCCCGCACACCGGCCTGGGCATAGATCACGTTTTTTAATCCATAATCCAATTTCCGACTTGAGGGAGATACCACCTCAAACACAAGATCCGGAGCTCCCGAGCAGCCTCGGTCTGTCAGTTTGTCCGGATCACAGATCACGGAAAGATCCGGTTCCACCCAGTCTCTGTCATCTGCATCCAGATTTACCGCAAACGGAGCCGGATAAACCTCACAGGTGCCATGGTGATCTTCGATATATTTTCGCAGGGTAAAATGTAACCCCGATACCAGTTTCTGATGAATGCGGCTGGGCGGAGCCATATTATAAAACTTTCCGTCGATCAGTTCCGCACGTTCTCCATCCGGAAGACTCCAGTAATCCACAGAGGTATAATGGTCTTTCAATAATGGCATAGGCATCCTCCCTTCTATTTTCTGCTATTATACTATAACGTTCCGCTTTTTTCAATACCGCCATGAACATACGTTCTACCTTTTGACCAATCCAACCCTGGGTGTCAGGCACTATAAAAACTTGTCAAGACCCTTGGAGACACTGATGGTCAGGTAAGCATCCTTCAGCTCTGCGGTAACCTCATCCTTTGCATATCCTTGTTTGTGCATGTCATACTTGCACAAATGTATCTATTCATGTTTTTATGCAAACGCATCTTGCACAACATTGCACATAATGCTAAAATGTAAACGTTGGAGGTGCACAATATGAGATTAAAAAGAGAAACTTATCTTGAACAAATACGTCCCTACTACGAATCCGATATCATTAAAGTAATTACAGGTGTACGACGTTCTGGAAAATCTATACTCCTTAACACCATCAAAGATGAACTGATCGAACAAGGTGTACGGGGAGACCATATCATTTATCTGAATCTTGAGGATATGGATTATGAATACATTACCGATGCTTCTGATCTGAATGCTGAAATCAAAAGCCGAATCACCCAAGATGGCAAATATTATATTTTCCTCGACGAAATCCAGCACATAAAGAATTTCGAAAAAGCACTTGCCTCTTTTCGCGCAACCCTCGATGTCTCTCTCTTTGTAACCGGAAGTAATTCAACACTGCTTTCCGGAGAACTTGCAACATTATTAACCGGCCGGACTGTTGAATTTGAAATTCTGCCCTTTTCTTTTTATGAAATGAAGCAATATTACGAGCTTAACAATCGGGAATGGAATGATGAGCTATTTTCAAACTACCTGAAATGGGGAGGGTTTCCACTTCGCTTCGACTACAAAGATGACACTTCCATCCACAGATATCTTTCTAATTTGTACCAAAGTATTGTTAACCGCGACATCCTGGAGAAAAGCAAAAGCGCTGATAAAAAAAATTTTATGGATATTTCGCTTTATATTCTGGCAAATGCCGGAAAAGAACTATCCATTGATAACATTATTGCCGCTTATAAAAAAGAAAACAAATCAATTTCCAGGCGAACCATATACAATTATCTTGAACGCATGAAAAAAGCATATTTAATCCATGGTGTTGGCCGATATAATATTGTTGGCAAATCTGCGCTAAGCAATCGCGAAAAACAATATGCCGTTGATATGGGTTTTCGCACAATTAATACCAATACCATTAACTTTGAAGATACTTTTTTTCTGGAAAATATTATATATAATGAACTGATTACCCGAGGTTTTACAGTTTTCGCCGGAAAAACCTATAAAGGTGAAATTGATTTTGTTGCTATCAAAGGTGGAAAAAAATGCTTTATACAGGTAGCATACTTATTGGCCAGCGAAGACACTATAAAGCGGGAATTTGGTGCCTACTCCAAAATTACAGATGCCTCCCCTAAATACGTCATGTCACTTGATAAAATCGATTTAAGCCACGATGGAATTGTCCATATGAATATCATTGACTTCCTTCTCAGGCGTTCTGATTTAATGTTAACCTAAAAACAGAGCCTGGAAGCCGTCAAGCGCTTCCAGGCTATAATGAACCCATAAATTAAGACAAAAAATCGTTGTTTCTAAGTTGGATTCACCGTATCATTTCAGTAAAGAAAGGAGTCCAACTATGGCAGAATATTGGTGTCAGGCGCTGTTAAACAAACGAGGCACCAGACCACAATTTTACTTCACCTTCGGATTACTCTTTCCCTTCTTCGGCTTCTGCTCTGCCTTCTTCTTTTTCTCAATACGCTTATTTAGATCCGAAAAAGCCTTGCTCTTGTTCTTCGTTTTCTTCGTATCGGAGGAGTGCTTCGCCAACGATGCCTCCAGTTCCTTAAAGTTCAGCTTCTGGTACTTGGCGCCGTGCTTGAGCTCATCATGCGTGATCTCCTCCCAGCCATCCAGACCCTTCGCTTCCTTCTTTGCCTCTTGGTCGGAAAGTCCCTCAAACTCCGGAAGTTTCTCCATAAGCTCTAACAGGTGCACCACCGTCTGGTTGCGGACATTGTGATCCTTGGTGCCGGACTTCATACCCTTGCCGTTTTTCTTCAGATTGTCGGCCATGTAATTCCGGCAGGCCTCATAGGCCGCGTGAGCCTTCTTCACATCTGTATGATCATTGGTATAGGCCTGTACCGCCTCGGCAACCTTCCGGAAGTTCTCGATCCCCTTCTTGTCGCGGCTGAACCAGTGGGACTTTGAGAGATCACCGACCGCCTGCATCGTCTCTGCAATCTGATCGCGGGTCGAGGAAATCTCCTGCATGTTTCTCACGATTGGAGCATGGTTTGGCTCCGCATGCTCTACTGCATTCTCCGCTGGCACTGCCTGCAGATTTTCTTCATTGACCGGCGGTGCTTCCTCTACTGGTGCTGCAGGAATGGCACCCTCGACCGGCGCTGCCTGTGGGTTTTCTTCATTGACCGGCGGTGCTTCCTCTACTGGTGCTGCAGGAATGGCACCCTCGACCGGCGCTGCCTGTGGGTTTTCTTCATTGACCGGCGGTGCCTCCTCTACTGGTGCTGCCTCCTCGACCGGCGCTGCCTGCGGGTTTTCTTCATTAGCAGGAGCTGCCTGCTCAACTGCTTCCTGTTTCTGTGCTGCAGGCGCAGGCTCTTCCTGCTCATTCTTCACAGGCGCTTCCTCTGCTTCCTTGCCCGGTGTCTCTTCCTCAGCATCGTTTCCAGGGGTCTGCACGTCCACTTCCTCCGGCTGCGGTTCCGCCTTCTCTGCCGGTTCAGCCTTCTCAACCTTCTTTTCGGAAGGATTCTTCGCTGCATTGGATGCAGGCAGCTCATAGAGCGGAAGCAGGGAGGATGGGTCCTTGACATCGCTCTCCGCAAACTTCGTAAGCAGCGCCTTCCGGCTCGCCACGTAAGTCTCCGGACGGAGTGCGCCGGTTCGCAGATCTTCACAGATCTCGCGGACCGCCTGGCGGTTTCCGATCAGCTTCTCCACCATGTCAACCTCTGCAAAGAAGTCCTTGCCGCGGTGCTCCTCTGGCTGTTCCATATTGCTGAGCATCTGCATCGCCAGGTTCGACTGCTCCCAGCTCATTTTTCCGCTTTCTGTAAGCTGACTGCAGGTTTTCAAAAGCTGATCCTGATCGACCGTGAGACGGTCGTGGAAGAAGCCGAAGACTTGCTCCGCGTTCAACGATTTCCAAAGATTGCTTAGATCCTTGCAAAAGGAGGCATGATCGTGTGCTCCCGGAAAAAGCTCCTCCTTTGTCTTCTTTGTGCCCCGATCCTTATAGATGTCGTAAAGCTGATCATAGAGCTTTTCATCGAAGGAATCTTCTGTATTATAGGCATCCAGCAGATCGTCAAAACTATCCCTAAGGTCATCATCGAGGTTCATAGCCATGTCTTCAAAAAGCTCATCGACGATTGCCTTCTGCTGTTCCTTGTTTTCCGGAATATTATATCTCATGATTGTTCTCCTCCTTCTGTCTGCCGCTGTACCCTTGCAGCACATTTATCTATCGTATAGATACATAATAGCATAACGCATAGGACAAATGTAGGACAAAGAATATAAAGTCTGCGTCAAGAAGACAATGTTTGCTCCTTCACATTCATGATCAGCATCTGCAGCCGGTTTTCCAGGTTTGCAAAGCTGACATCCGGATCATAGTCCAGAGGAAGCACCTGGATATCCGGGTAGAGCTCCCGCAGCTTCTTTACGACACCTCTTCCCACAACGTGATTCGGCAGACAGCCGAAGGGCTGCAGGATGACAAAGGTGCGGCAGCCATGCTCTGCATGATGGATGATCTCACCCGGGATCAGGATCCCCTCGCCGGCGTCAAAGGTATGCGGGATGATGGGATCGCTCTTTTTTGCAAGCTCCGGCAGTCGACTGGCCGGTGTATAAAGCTCATGCTGTTTTGCGATCCGGTCTGCGGCCGCATGCGCTGCCTCAAACACCTCATTTGCCACATGGTACCAGAGTTTTCGATCCCATGCCTTTTTCAGATGATAGGTTCGGATCTGCTCATCTCTGCAGAAATAGGTCTTTCGGATGACATCGGTCATCCGGGCTTCGATGATCTCAAAACCGTTTTTCTCGAGATACCGTTCGATCTCATGGTTGGCACCCGGATGGAAGTTCAAGAGGTATTCTCCCACGATCAGAACCTGAGGCCGTTTTTTGCTTCGGTCATAAGCGACCTCCTTCATACGGGAAATGGCCTTTTTAAAGCCGCTGTAAAGCCCATGCAGTCCGTGCTGTTCCATTCCGTTTACCACAAGATCCATGGCTTCCTCAAAGGCCTGATCCGCACTTCCCGTTACCAGCTCATAAGGACGCATCTTTCTAAGCAGTTCCTCCAGGATATCGATCATCGGGAGAGCTGCCGCCAGACGGATGGCGGAAAACAGGTTCATCCGAAAACCGGGATGCAGGTTGTGATAATCCTCATCATCGTTTGTCAGGATGGCTACCTCGGAGTATCCGGCATCATCGAGCGCTTTTCGAAGCAGGGCACTGTAATGGGTCAGGCGGCAGTCACCGATGTATTTTCCCATGCCGATCGCGGTCTTAGACGGTTCATACTGTCCGCTTTTTAAGGCAGCCAGCGCCTCGCCGATGACAATCTGCGCCGGGAAGCATATATCATTGTGCACATACTTCTTGCCAAGGCGGATGGCCTCTTCACGACCGACCTCCATCGGAACCGCACGGATCCCCTGGGTCACCAGGGCAGCGGACATGATCCGGCAGAAGGCATGAGAGGTGTTCGGCACCAGAACGGTGCGGGTTTTGCAGTCTTCCTTTCGGAATTTTACCGGATACGGATCCGGAAGCTCTTTCACATCCTCCCGGCATTTCTCAAATGCATTTCGTCTCTGGATATTGATCGTCTCGATAAAGGAGCGCACGCGAATCCTCAGCGGTCCCTGTACCTCGCTCTCATCCAGCTTTAAGATCAACGGCGATTTTCCGGAGATTTCCCGCATCAGACGCTGGATCTCATCGGAAAGGTAGGCATCGTGTCCACAGCCGAAGCTGACAAGCTGTACATACTGCAGGTTCGGATCCTGTGCCGCCATGATGGCTGATGCCAGCATACGTCCGTGAAAGTTATTCACCACATCCAGACGGCTGCGGCTTAAATCCACCTTTTCGATCCCCGGAAGAGAATCTGCCGTCAGCACCGGAACACCGAAATCCGTCAGCATTTTGGGGAGACCGTGATTGATAAGAGCATCATTCTGATACGGTCTCGATGCCAGCACCACGGCATACCGCCCTTCCTTACGTACCTGCTCAAGGATCTTTCCTCCGGCCTCCGTCAGCTGTCCGTGGAAGCTGTCCATCGCGGCATTTCCCAGGGCAATGGCCTCTTTCACAAGCTTTTCATCCAGTGAAAAGGTATCCTTCATATATTCGGTGAGCTGGCGAACCTTATCCTCCTCCCGGTTCCAGTAAAACAGCGGAGAATCAAAGGGAATCCCCCACTGCTTCGTTGGCGAATCGGAATTGCGGATGACCAAAGGATATCCCTTCACCACAGCGCACATGGATTCACTGGTCTTTTCGGTATTTTCACTCGCGATCTCCGCAATCGACGGCATAAAGATCCGGTCAACCTTTTTTTGTACCAGATCCCGGATATGTCCATGCACAAGCTTTGCAGGGAAACAGACGGTATCCGAGGTCACAGCGCTTAAGCCCTCTTCATACATCTGATGATTTCCCTGAGCGGAAATCTGAACCCGAAATCCCAGCTTTTTCCAGAAGGTCGTCCAAAACGGCATGGTCTCCCAAAACATCAGCACACGCGGAATTCCGATGGTGATATTTCGATCCTCCGTCTTTTCGCCCTCCGGCAGATAATCCGCAAACAGAAGTTTTTCCCGCAAAACGTAAAGATTGGGAATCTGATCCTTCTTCTTTCCTGCGTCCCGAACCTGAGCCTGTACCTTCTGATCCTTCGGATCTCCGAGGATTTCGCCCCGCTCACAGCGGTTATTGGTGATCCAGGAGTTTCCGTTAGAGAAACTAATGACTGCTCGCTGACAGTGGTTCGTACAAAACGGACAGGGGACGTTGGCTTCCTGCTTCCAGGTCAGGGCTTCCAGAGCATCCAGTCCGATAAAGTGTTGTGTTTCTGACTTCTCATCCGTTCCGCGTTCCTTCTCTTCCTTTGCTAAAAGCGCGGCTCCGATCGCACCCATGATTCCCGGATACGGTGCCCGGACTACCTCTCTTCCTACATGCTGCTCCAGGGCACAGAGTACTGCATCATTTTCAAAGGTGCCGCCCTGAACCACAATTTTCTTTCCGAGGGAATCCAGGTTTGATACACGGATCACCTTCGTAAATACGTTTTCAATGATGGAGCGGCAAAGTCCTGCCATGATATCCTCCGGTGATTTGCCGTTTCGCTGTTCGGTCACGATATTGCTCGTCATGAATACGGTGCAGCGGCTTCCAAGCTCTGCCGGATTTTTGGCTTCAAATGCCTTTTTTGCGATCTCATCCGTAGAGATATGTAAGTTTGCGGCAAAATTTTCCAAAAAAGAGCCGCAGCCGGAGGAGCAGGCTTCATTGACTAAAATATTGGTAATGACGCCGTTTTCCAGCCAGATGGCCTTCATATCCTGTCCGCCGATGTCTAGAAGGAAGGTGGCATCCGGCGTATACTTTGCGGTTGCCCGGGCGTGAGCCACGGTTTCCACCGCATGGGTCTCTGCGGAAAATGCCCGGGAAAACAGCATCTCTCCATATCCTGTCGTTCCCGCTGCCAGAATCTGCAGGTTTACCCCCATCGCCTTATATTTTTCACGCATCTCGATGAGCGCTTTTTTTGCCACACCCAGAGGATTTCCCTGGTTGGACGCATAGAAGAAGTCAAAAAGCTCCTCATTTTCATCCATCAGGACAAACTTCGTTGTGGTACTTCCGGAATCAATTCCAAGATAAGCTCGCAGTGTCTGCCCCGCCTTCAAAGGAAGCTCCTTCACCTGCATTTTCTGATGACGCTTCAAAAATGCTTCCTTCTCTTTTTCTGTTTTAAAAAACGGTCTGGCCTCTTCGCTGCCCCTGTTTTTTTGCTTTATTAGTTCCTCCCGTTTCTCGCGGATTTCGCCGATGATCGAAAGCAACGTATTCGCAGTAACCGGCTTTGCATCCGTACACAGCTGATCCGATGCCAGAGCGGCTCCGCAGGCGATCAAAAGCTCCGGGTGCTCCGGGCACAAAATCTCCTCCGGTTTTAAGCTCAGGCGCTCTGCAAATACCCGGATCAAGGTCGGGTTAAAGGTTAAGGGGCCTCCTTCAAACACAACCGGCTTGCGGATAGTAAGCCCCTGCGCCAGACCGCCGATAGTCTGCTTTGCGATGGCATGGAAGGAGGAAAGCGCCAGATCCTCCTTCTTGCTTCCCTGGTTTAAGAGGGGCTGGATGTCGGTTTTTGCATACACGCCGCAGCGGCCGGAAATATCATAAACCGTACTTCCCTTTGCAGCCAGAGCGTCAAATTCCTCGATGGGAGTTTTTAAAAGGGAAGCGATCTCATCGATAAAGGCACCTGTACCTCCGGCACAGCTTCCGTTCATGCGCATGTCGGCAACCTTCTGTTTTCCTGTATTCTCATCCTTCTTAAAAAAGATGATCTTGGCATCCTGACCGCCGAGCTCGATGGCCGTTCCGACTTCCTGATACCTTGTTTTTAAGACAATGGAATTCGCCACGACTTCCTGAATGTAGGGGATTTGCAAAGCTTCTGCCAGATTTTTTGCTCCGGATCCGGTGATTGCCACGAAAAATCCCTCATCCCGGAATTGATCTTTTACAAGCTTAAGCGCGCGCTCCACACTCTTAAGCTGATCGGAATGGTGCCTTGTATAATCGGAAAGCAGCAGCTCTTCGCTGTTTTCCCGAAAGGCCACAACCTTCGTGGTTGTGGAGCCAACATCAATTCCCACCCTGAGCATTCCACTGTTTTCCGGTTTTCTCTGTTCCATCTGTATTTTCTGTTTCGTCTGTGTCTTCTGTATCGTTTGTTCCTTCTGTCCCTTCATTTCCAGTAAGTCTCCGTTTCTTGGGCTGTAACTGTTCTGATCTTTCAGTTACCTTTTATCCACCAAAAAAAGACAATGTATGCACTCTGTGCGCTGTTTGCAGCACAGATCACGACAATTGTCTTTTTCCCGTGACCTTCGTCACGCGATATATCCCATTATAACTGAATTTTTCCGATTTGCGTCATAGTAAAATCCAACAAAAATTCAGAAAAATAGGAGTTTTTTTGAAATTTTTACAACTTTTTTACATCAAAACTCATTCGATATCCAGATCCGCCGTGACCTGATAGTAATCGCAGGCATGTGCCGTATAATTTTTCACATTGGATCTTGAGATCATGTTCATCTGAAGGAAGGAACAGAACACGTAGGCATGATCATCTAAGATCTCCTGCTGAAGCCGGATGGCAAGCTGTGCACGCTTTTCGGTGTCAAACTCCGTCGACAGCTGTGTTATGAGTGCCGTAACCTCCGGATTCTCATAGGAGCCAAAGTTGTAATCCATGCCCGGCATACAGCTGGTGGTGAAGAAATATTGCGGATCTCCGGAGGGTGCCGTTACCAGGGCGGAGGCATAAACATCAAAGCTTGACGGATCGGCCAGAAATTCCCGGCGGTTTGCCGTGCAGTTGATGTCCACATCCATTCCGATTTCTCGTAGGTTCGCCTGAACCATCTCCGCAAGCAGTGGAAGCTCCTGACGGCTCGGATAAGTCAGCCATCGGATCACAAGCTTTTTTCCGTCCTTTTCCCGGATGCCGTCTCCATCCGTATCGATCCATCCGGCCTCCTCCAAGCAGGCCTTCGCGCCTTCCGGATCATAGGCCTCCGCCTTTACATGCTCACCGCCAAAGCCAGAAAAACCATCCGGAAATGCCCCGTTTGCCGCCACTCCGTGACCGTCTAAAAGTGCAGTCACAAAGCCTTCCTTATCGATACTCATGGCAATCGCCTTTCGCACCGCATCCTCCTGCATCATGGGACTTTCCATGTTCATGCTCGCAAAAAAGGCACGGGAGGTCTGAACGGAGGAAAACTGATACTGATCATTTTCAAAGTTCGGATAGGCTTCATAGGCCATACCGTAAGCCGCATCAAGATCGCCGGACTGCAGGGCAGCCGACAAGGTATCACCGTTTGTTATCGTCAGGATCGTTAATTCGTCAAGCTTCGGTGTTCCGTTCCAGTAATCTTCATTTTTCGTCAGAGTCAAATGATCATCCGTAACCAACTCCTTCACGATATAAGGGCCTGTACCGGCAACAATTCCATGCTCAAAATCACTGCCATCCACATCGATGATGCAGCCATAGGGATCGCCCAGTTCATTCATCAATGCCGGATTCGGCTCACTGGTAACGATCGTCAAAATCTGCCCCTCTGCCTCAATCTCTGTGATCTTGGTGTCAGACGGTGCCCGGTCATGTGTCTTAAGCAAATGCATAAGACACTGCTTTACCGCCTCCCCGTCCATCTTCCTGCCGCTTGAAAAGGTCACATCGTCCCGCAGGGTAATGGTCCAGGTGCAGTCGCCATCGTTTTCCCAGGACTTGGCCAGCCAAGGCTCCAGCTCCATTGTATCCGTATAATGGACCAGGGTCTCACCCACGCCATAGCGGATGCAGGCCCAGCCGTTATAGGTCTCATGGGGATTCACCGTTTCTTCCCAGTTTTCCGAGTTAAAGGTGGTATCTCCGATCAACATGGTTTTGAAAACCCCCGAAGAGCCTGCCGCATCCTTTTCGGTACCTGTGCCTGTTTTCTGTACCTCTGCCGCATTCCTGCTGCCGCAGCCGACCATCGTGCAGATGACAAAGCCAAGGCTCAAGAATATCGCGATCCTTTTTATCATAATTATATCTCTTCTCCTAACATCTCATTCATCCTTCGCCTCTGACTCTGCAAACGCAAACACCAAGGCGCTGTCAATCAGCCGCCTTGTGTAGGCTGCCTGAGGATTTCGAATCACATCGTCTGGCTTTCCCTGCTCCACAATTTCTCCGTGATCCATGATCAGCACACGGTCACAAAACTGCTGTACCAAGGCCAGATCATGGCAGATAAACAAAATAGATAACTGGTTTTTCTGCTCGGAGCGCAGCTCATTTAGCAGACCGATGATCTCCTGCTGAACCGTCACATCCAGTGCTGAGGTTGCCTCATCGCAGATCAAAAGCCTGGGATTTCCTGCCAGTGCCCTGGCAATTGCCGCCCGCTGGCACTGACCGCCGCTGACCTCATGGGGAAACCGAACATAAAACTCCCTCGAAAGTCCGCAGCTTTCCAAAAGAAGTTCCGTCTGCCTGCGCGCATCCGCCCTCGACATTCCGTCATTTCGCAGACTCTCCGAGATTCCGTCTCCCAAAGTCCTCCTCGGATCAAAGGATTCTGCCGGAGACTGAAAGACCATCTGCATCTTTTTATAAACCTTGCGAAGCTCTTTTCCGCGCAGATTTGTGATGTCTAAACCATCCAAAAAGATCCGTCCTGCCGTGACCGGTAGCAGTCTTGTGATCATATTGACCATGGTTGTTTTTCCGCTTCCGCTCTCTCCAACCACACCGAGACATTCTCCTGGCATCAGTTCAAAACTTACGTTTTTTACCGCTGTCACCGGAGGTTGTCCACCTCGAAAGAACGTTTTTACCAGGTTATCCACCTTTAAGACCGGATTCATCCACCTACCTCCTTAAGCGAGGAACTGCCTCCATAAGTTTTCGGGTATATGCTGCCTGAGGATTTTTCAAAACCTGTTTTGTGTCTCCATATTCCACGGCTTCTCCGTTTCTCATCACCAGCACCCGGTCTGCCATGACCTCGATCACTCCAAGGTTATGAGAAACCAAAACGATGGCAGTGCCAAAATTTTTGCGAACCGTCAAAAGCTCCTCAACTACCTGCTTCTGGGTGGAAACATCCAAAGCCGAGGTGGGTTCATCCGCCAAAAGAACCCGCGGTGTCAAAAGCATGGCCGCGGCAATCCCCACTCTCTGCTGCATCCCGCCGGAAAGCTCGAAGGGATAGCTTTTCAAGATCCTGAAATCATCCGAAAACCCAAGCCTTTCAAGCAGCTCCATCGCCCGATCCTGATATTCTTTCTTTGAAATTTTCTCGTGCTCCCGCATCATTTCATACAGCTGAGCACCCACGGTGCGGATCGGACAAAAGGAACTGCCTGCATTCTGAAAAACATATCCAAGCTCCGGACCGTTCAGCCGTCGGCGCTCTTTCTTTGACAGCTCCAAAATGTTGTTTCCCTGATACCGGATCGTTCCCCGGGTAACCAGTCCATCCTGACCGAGCAGTCCCATGGCAGCCTTGATCAGCGTAGATTTTCCGCTGCCACTTTCTCCCACGATTCCAAGGATCTCTCCCGGTTCCACGGTAAAGCTCACATTTCTCACTGCCGCTTCTTGGGGATACGATATGTCCACCTGATCGTAGCTTAATAAAACTTCTGCCATATATTACCTCCCGCCGTTCTTCGGATCTGCGTAATCCCGGATCGCATCACCGAAAAGATTGAAGATCATAACCGAAACGAAGATCGCAATTCCCGGCGAAAAAGGAATCCAGGGTGAAATCGTCATGAGACTCCTTGTATCACTCAGCATACTCCCCCATTCCGGAGCAGGCGGCTTTGCACCAAGCCCTAAAAAGCTTAAGGCCGCAAGTTCCATCATCATGGTACCGATATCCAGCATAGAGGTCACCAGGATCGGCCCCATGATATTGGGGAGAAGATGTTTCACAAGAAGCTTCCAGGTCCCGCTGCCGGAAAGCCTTGCCGCCCGCATCCAGGTCATTTCCTTTTTTGAAAGAGTCTGACTCCGGGCGAGTCGCGCGTATTTCGGCCAGGAAATCGCCGCCAGAGCAAGGATTGCATTATGCAGCCCTCCGCCAAGGCAGCCAGCCACCGCCATCGCAAACACCAGTCCCGGAAAGGCCAGAAAGATATCAGAGATCCGCATAAAAAAAGTATCCACAAAACCGCCGCACCAGCCGCAAAGGATTCCGACAGCTGTCCCGAATACCGTGATCACCGCAACCAGAAAAAGCGCTGAAAACACGCTGGTCTTACTTCCAGCGATCACCCGGGAAAGCATATCTCTGCCGTAACGATCCGTGCCAAGAAGATGCAGGGCACTGGGCGCTGCCTTGGCATTGCTTAAATCCTGCAAATAGGGATCGTATGGTGTAAGATACTGAGAAAACGCAGAAGCAAGCACCAGAATTCCTGCCAGTGTCCCGAAAAGGATCAGGCGTATCCGGACGCTGTCCCGGTATTTTTTCTGAACCCGGACGGTCACATCGTTCATTCTTCCCTCACCCCCAGACAGATCCTGGGATCCAGTGCATGACAAAGCAGATCGCTGATCAGATTTACCAGGACATAGATCACCGCCATCCAGACAACATAAGCCTGGATCATCGGATAATCCCTCATGGTGATCGAATCGACTGCCAGTTTTCCTACGCCGTCCCACATGAAAATGCTTTCTACGATCGCAGTTCCTCCAAGCAGACTGCCGATGGAGAGTGCCATCAGCGTAATGATTGTTAGAATGGAAGATTTTAACACGCTCTTTCGGAGCATCACACCGGGCCGGATTCCCCTGGCTCTGGCTCCCATGACATAATCTTTGCTTAATTCTTCCAAAACCGCTGCCCGCACCTGCCTCATATATTTGGCGGACATTGCAAGGGACAGCGTCAGCGTCGGCAGCACTGCACCTTGCATCTGATTTCCGTCTGCAATGACCGGAAACAGCTTCCAATGGATGGAAAAAATCTGCATCAGCACCAGAGCTGCAAAAAAATTGGGCATGGAATTTCCCAGAAAACTGCAAAACCGCAACAGATAATCCACAAATTTATTCTGATGCACAGCTGCCAGGATTCCAAACGGAATGGAGATCACGACCGTTGTGCCCATGGATAATACGGTTAACAGCAATGTTGCCGGAAGCTTCGAGACAAAGGTATCAAACACATTTTTTCCGGAAACGTAACTGACACCCATATTTCCGGTCAGCATTCCGCGAAGCCAGGTCAGATACTGCGTCAGAAATGACTGATCCAGACCAAGCTCTGCTCGCTTTGCATCGATTATTTCCTGAGCCACTGCGCCTTTATCCCCATAAAGCTCCTGCACGGCATCACTGCCTGCCGCCCGCATCAGGGCAAAGGATAAAAAGGTAATGCCAAACAGCACCGGGATCAGCTGCAAAAGTCGTTTTCCTATATATGTTCTCAAAGCTTGTTACCTCTTTGACACCCGATTCTCTGCTTCCGGTTTCTCAGCGCAGATCATAAATAACGGATTCTGACTGTCCCGTTCCCGGTCGAGCGGATCCTGCACACCGGAGCCTGCATCCTCCAGAACCTCAATCAGCTTAAGACCTAACTCTTCCAGTACTTTTTTGTCCCACTCCGGGCGCTTCTCTCTGGAAAGCGGAAGCGCATAGGCCGTCTGTTCTAACTCCAGCATCCGTGTTCTCGGCAGATCTCCGGCGAAATTGTGGATCGGATGCCTGGCACGAAATTCCTTCTCTGCCGCCTTTTTTCTGGCACAAAGCTCTTCGTCATAAAGGTACAGATACCAGTTGGCATCAAAATAGACCATGCGCCCACTCGGAGCAAGGACTCTTTTCCACTCTGTCAGTGCCTGCTTCGGATATTCCAGATTCCAGATCACATTGCGATTCACGATCAGATCAAAGCTTCCATCTGCAAACGGAAGACTTTCGCCACGATGAAGGACAAAATCGACCTTTGCTCCATAGCTTTTTGCATTGTTTTTTGCATACTGAAGCATCTCCTCTGTCACATCGACTGCCGTCACCTCATGACCGGCCAGCGCCAGATTGATGGCAAAAAATCCGGGGCCGGTGCCAATGTCCAGCACACGAAGCACTTCCTTTTCCGATGCATAAGAAAGAATCAATTTTCTCCATGCCTCCCTGCGCCAGTCATTCATCTCCGCAATATTCTGCGCACTGTAGCTCTTTGCCCGGTCTGTCCAGTAGGAGGTAAGGGCCGCCAAGGTAGTATCCTGTTTCGTCTGATTTTGCATGTTTAAAGTTCTCCTGTTTCTGTAACTGTTCAGAGCCAACCTCCAAAATACTTCGTATTTCGTCGGTGTGGCGTATCCGCCAAATAAAATTCCAAAATCAGCCTTAGAAATGCAAGCATTTCACGTCTGATTTATGAAATTTTGCTTGGCTCTGAACAGTTACATATTTTTTCCAGTTGACCCTGGTGATACCAAATTATCATGTGCTTTGCACTCTCGCAATCCTCATCACACGCGCTTTCGCACCTCGGTCAGGGACAGATCCTGTTCTCTGGCAATCCGTGCCAGATCCTCGTACTCGTATTTTTCGCGGGTTACGCCATAGCCGGAGGAAATCTTTTTCTGTACTTCTCCGTACGGAGTCTGCACTTTTTCAAAGCTGCGCTTTAAGGTATAACGGTTGCAGCTGTGCTCCCGCACGCCGATGGTGGTGGTATTCTGAAAGATCACGCGCACCAGTTTGTCCTTGCTGTCCTCATGGCATAAAACACTTAACAGTGTACCCGGTCTTGATTTTTTCATGCCCACCGGAACGGTATACACCTCCAGCGCACCGGCTGCCAGAATCGTCTCCATGGCAAAGCCCAGCTCCTCTGCCGTCATATCATCCACGTTGCACTCAAGCTGCAGGACCTGGTCCCCCGCATCCTCGGTTTCTCCCAGCATGGCACGGATGCAGTTTGCCTGTTCAAAGTCCTTCTTGCCCATACCATAGCCGATGGCTTCGGTCCTCATGACCGGCATATCGCCAAAGCGGATGGCAAAATGCTTTAACAAAGCCGCACCGGTCGGTGTGCAAAGCTCGCCCTTTACCGCACCGCCGTACATCGGCACGTCTTTTAAAATATAAGCGGTGGCCGGTGCCGGAACCGGAAGAATACCGTGGGCGCAGTGCACATGCCCGCTTCCCACGTGAACCGGAGAAACGATTACCTGATCCGGTGCAAGGCGATGCATCAGCAGACAGGCCGCCGTGATATCCGCAACAGCATCCATGGTTCCCACCTCATGAAAATGGATCTCGGTCACCGGCACACCGTGAGCATGGCTCTCCGCCTCAGCGATCAGGCCGTATACCGCCATCACATCTTTCTTCACCGTTTCCGGAAGATTCAGGTGATCGCAGACAATGTGCTCGATGTCGTGGAGACTGCTGTGGTGATGGTGGGTGTGTTCTTCGTGGGTGTGATCATGGTTATGAGCATGGGCATGCTCTTCGTGAGTGTGTTCATGCTCATGATGATGGGCATGGGCCTCGCAGCTGTGCTCGTGGTCATGATGATGGTCGTGATCCTCATGGCTGTGCTCGTGATCATGATGATGGACATGGGCCTCGCAGCTGTGCTCGTGGTCATGATGATGATCGTGATCTTCATGAGAGTGTTCATGTGCATGCTCCTCGCCCTCATGATGGTGATGGAACATCTCCTCAGATTCTTCCTCTCCGTGCACCTTCACGGTCACATGGGTTCCACCGATGCCGCACTTGCTCATGGCTTCCCTGGAAAATTCCACACCAGGAATTCCCAGGCCGTTCAGTTCTGCCACAACCGCATCCGGGTCCGGCATAAGCTCCAGTAAGGCCGCTGTCAGCATATCACCTGCAGCGCCCATTCCGCATTCTAAATATAATGTCTTCATATTTTTATTTCCTCTTCATGGCTATTCTTGCTGTTCTGAACAGCTGCCATTTTTTCATTTCTCATTATTGTCTGCACCCGCCATATGATTGATCATACTTGCCAGATACCCGGCGCCGAATCCATTATCAATATTCACCACCGACACACCGCTGGCACAGGAATTCAGCATCGACAAGAGTGCCGACACCCCGCCAAAGGACGCGCCATAGCCTACACTCGTAGGAACCGCGATCACCGGACAGTCTGCCAGGCCGCCGATCACGCTGGCCAGGGCACCCTCCATTCCCGCAATGGCAATGATGACCGATGCGCTCATGATCTCATCCATATGTGCTAACAGCCGATGAAGTCCTGCCACGCCCACATCATACAGGCGTACTACCTCATTACCGTGAGCTTCAGCTGTCAGAGCCGCTTCCTCCGCTACCGGAATGTCAGAGGTTCCTGCGGTTGCCACCACGATTTTTCCCAGTCCGTCCGCTTCCGGAAACTGGCCGATGGTGCCGATCCTTGCATCCTTTCGGTAATCCAGCTGGGGATAGGTTTTTCGGATCTCCTCTGCTTTTTCTGCTGAAAGACGAGTAATCAAAATTGTCTTTACCTCATGCTCCAGCATAGCTCCGATAATGCCAATCATCTGCTCCGGTGTTTTTCCTGCACCGTAGATCACCTCAGCCGCCCCCTGGCGAATTCCCCGGTGCAGATCCACCTTCGCATAACCGATGTCCTCAAAGGGCTCTTTTTTAATGGCAAGCAGCGCATCATCCACGGAAAGCTCCCCCTTTTTCACGGCTTCCAGTGTTTTTCTAATCTCGCTGTTCATCCCCGCACCTCCAGATCCAGAAGCACCGCCGGATAACTCTTCTTTAACTCATTCAGAATCTCTTCTCGCTTTTCCATAAGAAGCGGAAGCTGGCCGGAGAGCACCTGCAGTCTTGCTGCTCCGTTTGGCATCATGCGGACACGAAAATCGCTGAAACCAAGGGAGAACAGGAAGTTTTCTGCTGCCTCGGTCTTTTGCAGCTTCTCTGCCGTGATCTCGCATCCGGTCGGAATACGGGTTGCCAGACATGCATAGGACGGCTTATCCCAGGTAAAAAGTCCGCCCTCCTTCGACAGTCGGCGGATTTCGGATTTTACCAGGCCGCATTCTCGAAGCGGTGATTTTACCTGCAGCTCCTGCAGCGCCTTCATGCCCGGGCGGTCTCCCGCATCATCGGAAGCATTGGTTCCGTCTAACAGTACTGTATAGCCATCCTCCGCTGCCGCCTTCATGATCATATTAAAGATCACCTTCTTGCAGTAATAGCAGCGGTTAGACGGGTTGGACACCACCACCGGATCCGACAGCACATCCGCCCTCAGCACGCGTACATTCGCCTTTAACTCCTTGGCCAGGCGCATGGCATCATCCATCTCAAACTGCGGCTGAAACAGGGCCTTCACATAATAAGCCTTCACATCTGCACCATATTTCATGGCCGCGTAAAGTAAATAAGAAGAATCCACGCCGCCGGAAAAAGCCAGCGCTACCTTCGGATTTTCCTTAAAAAATTCCTGTAAGTTCATACGTTCAACTCCTCTTTTCTTCAAAATATTTGTCCCGAGTTCCGCAAACACGTTACAATCCATGCATTCACGAATTGCCAAGTTTTCTGTCGATGTTCCGTATTCCAAATCAACAAGCCGACCACCAGGACAGAAAAAAGGCATGCGACCCCTCTCAGAAGGGTCGTATGCCTTCATGTGCATACATTCATCCATTCAATCTGTTTTGTTTTACATTCTTATCACTGCCTATATAACTCATTTCAACGCAAAGCTTCAGCCTCTGCACGACAGCTTCATGCTGCCAGATTGAAAAGATTATAGCATAATGTTATGGAAATTACAAGAATTCGCATTTTGACGGTTACTCTCTCACATACACCCAGCCATCCATAATCCGTCTGGCTGTCCGTGTTACGCCGCCTTTCAGAACATTTTCTCCCTGCATTTTCATATCCACTTCCGTTACACCACTGGAATGTCCGATCCGGATGATGTCTCCGCTCTGACCGTCTCCCAGCAGATCATGCACAATGGTTCCCGGAATTCTGGCTGCGGCTCCTGTTCCTACCGCAACGGTCATGGGATATGCTTTGTGAAGTGCTCCTACCGAAATAGCCCTGCAGCAAAGATCCATCTCGTCTGCCTTTACTTCATTTTTATCCATGTCCGTATAATCCTGCGGCGGAGAAATAATCGTAACCTTGGGTGCTGACGTGGATTTTGTCCGCGCATCTTCCCATTTTTCTACAAATCCGCATCGATACGCAGCTATACAGCGAATGCGCTCAATATGCTCCACATCAAATCCTTCCCTGCGGAACCGTTCGATGATCTCATCCGGCGTTTTTCCTTCAATCAGCCATTTCTGGAACATTTCCGGCCCAATACCGTCTTCTGCACAGGCAACCAGGATCATGGTAACCTTTCCTGTCTTTTCCGCGAACATCTCTCCCGTTGCAAGTGCTTTCTGTCCCTGATACAGATTGCAGTCTCTCGGTGCTCCGCCCGGAGAGGTGATGACCAGGTCTGCTCGCTTATCGCATTCTACAATGTTATGCTGGCGGCAGACTTTCACGCCTGCCTGGTGTGCCAGATCCAGATCTCCGGCTACAACGGCTACATTCTGCTTATGAGTGTCCTGAACTGCATTCAGGATGAAACGGACATTTACTTTTTTTGCTGCCTGCAGTGCTACCAGATGAAACGGATTTTCCTCGTACCAGCCAAGAGCCGGTTCATAGGGACGGATTGGCAGGGAATGATGAATCCGAAGCGTCTCCATTCCGGCTACACCGGGGACAATACTCTTTCTTCCGCCCGAGAATCCAGCTGCCTTATGGGGTGCGATCAGACCGGTCGTAATAATGAAGCTGGCCTCTGCTGCCAGACGGTCCACATAAATCGGCATCCCCGCTTCCGTGTCTCCGATATGTACGTTATTGTTATGGCAGTCATGGCTTGTAACGGAAATCCGTTTCAACATCTCTTTCCCAACCAGAATTTCCAGTTCTTCCTGCGTCGGTGCCCGGTGGCTTCCCGTGGCAATGAGTCCTGTGATCTGGTTATCCGGAACTCCCGCCTGATTCAGGCGTTCTACCAAGGCCTTTACCATCTCCGCATTTGGCCCCGGTCTTGTCTGATCATTGATGATGATCAGCACATGATCTTTTTCTGTAACCATATCCTCTAATTTCTGAGTTCCGATCGGATAATCCAGCGCATCCCGAATCAAATCTTCTACCGGCGTTGTAAAATCCGGACATTCCGGATTGACAACCTGTACCGGGATTCCATCCGGTAGTTCAGCAGCCTGCACGGTAGTTCCGTAAGGTACTTCTACGTGTGTCATGCAGATTTTTCCTCCTCTCTGAATAATACAGGGAGCTTATCTCTGCCATCTATTGTCAGCACCATCTCTGCATCTGCATCCGATGCGGCGTTGCAAACCGACTCCATCAGGGATACTGCTTTATCGCAGACCTGCTGCCTGGTCAGCGGCTGGTCTACACTGCCGGATGCATCGCGAACCATACTGCTGTAACAGGTTCCGTCCTTCATCTGCATCTGAATCCTGCATCCCCAGTGATCCGGATATGCTGCCGTAAATTCCTCTGCCGCCCGCACCTGGGTCTTTTTAATCAGTTTCTGTACTCTTGGATCGGTAATCACCTTCACATCCATCTGCTCCAGTGTCACTTTTCCATACAAAACAGCACACGCAACTGTAAATGGCGTGGAGAATTTCGCGTTTACCACAGTCTTCGGATCAACGCTTCCTTTACTTAACCCGCACTGTTTGTAGCCAACCAGATAGGTATCTACCGTGATATGTTCAATCTGATCCGGATCAACCGCATGATTTTTACAGATTTCCAGCGCTGCATCCACAGTACAATGGGTACTTCTGCAGGATGGATATGGTTTGTTATCCACTTCCAGGATCTGCCACATCTCCCCCAGTCCTGCTGTTACCTTTTCCGGCTCCGGTGCTGCTGTCATCAGAGAGAAGAGGCCGCCGTCCTCTGCTGTTAAAATGTGTTCCGGGCCGGTCATGCCTGCCTGTGCAAGCAGTGCTGCCTCAACTCCGGACTGTGCTGCCCGAGCCGGATTCAGCGCTTTACATGTTGCTCCATCTCCCAAAAACGCCCAGGTTCCAAAGCTCTGGGCTCCGGCAAGACCAAGCGCATAGATCATATGCTCCTGATTCAGTCCCAGCAGTTTTCCTGCCGCGGCGGCTGCGCCAAAGGTTCCCGCCGTTGCCGTCACATGCCATCCGGCATTCCGGTGTGATGATACACCAAATCCCATGCCAATCCGGCTCATAACCTCATATCCGCAAATTACAGCTTCCAAAAATGCTTCTCCGGATGCCCCAAGATACTCAGCCATGCACCAGGCCGCCGGAATGACCACCGTTCCGATATGGGTCTTGCTGTTGGTGTGGACATCGTCCATTTCCTGGGTGTGACCCATCATTGCGTTTAAGAACGTGCCGGTTCCGATGCCAACGGTTTCTTTGCTTCCCCAGATATGGCACGAACCGCCGGTTCCTTCTTTTTTCTTCCACATTTCTGTTACTCGCTGGATCTGACCTTCCTTCGAAGCTCCCACGGCAGTTCCGACCGTGTCCAGTGTATGAAGCACTGCCGCTTCCTTTACACGTTCCGGAACTTCCTGAAGCTTTAACTTCGTGATGAATTCCGCCAGAACAGATAATTCACTCATAACCTTTTTCCTTTCCTCTATACCTACAACATTGATCGATATATCAGATACGGATTTGCAAATCGTTCTCTTGATTCTCATTATAGCCGCTTTTTGTCCAGGCGTAAAATTCATGTTTTTCTTTAAAATCCATTCGTTTTTTTCATGGTTAAAATCTGAATAAAACAATTTGGTAATCTTGAACAACTCTCTATAAAGCAAAAAGGTATATGACCGCCAGGAGCCATATACCTCTCTTATTTCAAAATATTTTATCAAATCAGTTTTCCAACCTCTGCCACCACGCCCTCAATGAGCTTTGCTATGCTCAGGTCCGTCACGCCCACGATAAAATTGTCGCAGTGATTGACCGGAATCAGGATGCGCCTGGCCGGACTTTGTCCTACCGCGGCGGCCATTTTCGCCGTGATCTCTCCGAGGAGTGCATCCGCGATCACGATTCCCACCGGCCCAATGATCACATCCGCCTTACGGCTGCACACAATGACCGGATTTTCCCCGGTCGCTGCCGCATCTGCTCCGGCCTTTAGCATGGCTGACGTAGCCAGGCTGTTGGTTCCCACCGCGGTAATGTACTGCTCCGGGTAGCGTTTCTTTAATGCACTGACGATCTGCTTTCCAATGCCGCCGCCCTGGGCGTCAATTACAAGTATATTCATGATGCTGCTGTCCCTCTTTCTGTTGACATTTGGCTCGTAAATCCCCAGCCCGTTTACTCATTTCCGGATTCCACTGTCACAACTCACAAAATGCCTCGAATTCTTCGGTCTCCAAAAACTCCTTAAACCGCGGCAGCGCAAACGAGATTGCCCCATACTTTTGAACATCGATCAGCCCCCGTTCTTTTAAACGTCGTCGATATTGATTCATCTTATTGGGATCCATATCTGCGGCTTTGCGGATCGACTTTACGCTGTTATCCTTCGCCTTTGCGATCGCAATCATGACTTTCTTGTCATTTTCAGAAAGCTCCGACCACAGTTTTTCATATGCCGTTTCCGCAATCCGCTGATCAAATTCCTCCATGATCACTTCCGATAACAACGGCAGATCTCGATGCTCCCAGGTAACATAGCCCAGAATCTGAAATGCCAGTGGATATCCTTTCGTCATTCCTGCCATTTTCAACGCCTGTGTTTTTGTACAGCCAAACACTCTCGCATAGGTATTCGCAATGGCACCTGTATTAAGTGGAGTTAATACAGCCTTCGGCGCACGATATAAAAAAGTAAGATTCCGTACATTCCTCAGGGACTCTATTTCTTCAAATAAGGCTGTCCCTAGGAAAAACACCGGACGGTTATTTGTGATAAACAGCTGAAATGCGCTGATAAATGCCTGCATTTTGGCTGTATTAGTCACCTCATCAATGGCAATTAAAACCTTGAATCCTCGCTTTTCCAGCTTTTCCAGAATTTCATCGATCGCCTGGTTCAGATTTTGTCCAGGATCTTTACTGCTGGCTGATATGTTGATGCCAAACAAAGAAAAATCAATCTTGGTTTCCACACAGATCTGCCGTATTCGTTCATCATGGATCAGGATTTTAAACAGTGCATCCAAAATATCGTCAATTGGGCTGATTTTTATAACAATCCAGTCCTTCAAGGCCTTGATTCTTTCTGTAATATCGGTCATAGCCACTGTCTTACCGGCACCGCGGACACCCATGATCACATAAATCTGGTCTGTCACCGGAGGTTCCGTAAACATATGATAAATGTGGGATACCTCCGCATAACGATCAATATACTCATTTGGTTTTCGTCCAAAAGACAGGTTAAATGGATTTTTCTGATATACTTCCATAGCAGTTTCCCCTCCTGCTTTTACATCTTTTTACAAGTTTAAATCCATTTTACATCTTTTTACATCCTTTTACAACTTTTGTTTGTTTTTACATCTTTTTACATCTTTTTATATCTTTTGCATTTCGGTACCGCTTCACGCATGCTCTCCCAAAACCTTCTCAAGTTCTTCTACCACGATCCGCATTGCCTTGATCCGCGCATATTTCTTATCCACGGACTCCAGGATATGCCAAGGCGCATAGGAAGTGCTGGTTTTGGCGATCATCTCGTTTACGGCCTGCTCGTATTGATCCCACTTATCGCGGTTGCGCCAGTCCTCCTCTGTGATCTTCCACTGTTTCTCCGGAGTATTCTGCCGCTCGGTAAAACGCTCTAACTGGGTATCCTTATCGATCTGCACCCAGAATTTGATAATGACTGCACCCCAGTCATGCAGTTCCTTTTCAAATTCATTGATTTCCACATAAGCCCGCTTCCAGTCATTTTCGCTGCAAAAGCCCTCCAGCCGCTCTACCATCACGCGGCCGTACCAGGTTCGGTCAAAGATTGCAATGTGACCGGTTTTCGGGAGCCTTGTCCAGAAACGCCACAGATAATGTCTGGTTTTCTCGTGGGGCTCGGGACTTGCGATGGGGTGAACCTCATAGCCGCGCGGATCCAGGGCGCTGGTGATCCGCTTGATATTTCCGCCTTTTCCGGCTGCATCCCAGCCCTCATAAGCAATAACCACCGGGATCTTCTTTCGATACAGACGGTTATGCAGCTCACGCAGTCTCCGGCGCAGCTGTTTTAATTCTTTTTTGTATTCCTCTTCTTCGATCTTCTTATCTAACGCAATCTCAGAAAGAAGCGGCATCTGCTCGAGCGGAAATACATTCTGACGAAGCGGCACTGCCATCTGACTGTTGCTGAGTGCAACCTCAATTCCCTGGGTCAGAATTTCCAAGACCTGAAGCTCACTCCACTTTCTGGATTTTGCGTCGATGATATACCAGGGTGCCGAAGACTGGTTTGTCTGCTTTAAATAATCCGAAAAAACATCCAGACACTTATCATAATGTGCATGCTGCCATAAGTCATACTCTGCAACCCGCCATGCCGTATCCTTCTCTCCGGCAAGATGGCTGATCCGCTTTTCCTGTTCCTTTTTGGAAATATTCAAAAACAGCTTCACGACCAGATATCCATTGTCCGTCAGCTGACGCTCAAATCGCTGCACGCTCTGGATCCGTTTTGCATACTCTTTTTCGGAAAGGTCGTCGCGCAGATGCTCTCTCATCAGCTCGCCCATCCAACCGGAATCCAGAAATACAAACTTTCCGGCTTCCGGGATCTTCACAAAGTGCCGATACAAAAACGGCTTTCTGGCATCCTCCTCCGGGATCTTCTTCATATCAAATACCTTGAAAAAACGAGGATCCAGATTCTGGATGATACGGCCAATGACAGAACCCTTGCCGGCCGTCCCCCAGCCTTCCACAAGAACCAGCACCGGCACTTTTTTCTCTTTCAGCAAAAGCTGCTGCGTCGCCAGTTTTTCCTTCACAGCTGCAAGCCTCTTTTTCAGCTCCTCTTCTTCCGGCTTTTTTTCCGGGATCCATTCTCTCAGCATAAAAAACCTCCCATTGTGAACATAAAAGCTACAGTTCGTGGTAGTACGGGCAGATATCCTCAAAATGCCCGTCCTTCATGCGAAATCCCTTCGGGATCACTCCCAACTGGGTAAAGCCCAGACGCTCATACAAATGTCTGGCATGGATGTTTGTGGCCACCACCGCATTAAACTGAAGCACTCCAAAGCCGTGCTCTTTTCCCTGCTTTAAGCAGTCACTCACCAGCTTTTCACCAATATGAAGTCCCCTGGAGTCACGACTCACTGCATAGCTTGCGTTGCAGATATGCCCACAACGGCCGACGTTGTTTGGATGCAGAATATAAAGTCCGTAAACAGTTCCGGTTTCAACCGATACCGCCACAGCGGAGTAGGTCTGGGATGCAAAGAATTCTCGCCCGGTTTCTTCGGTCAGCAGCTCCTCCTGCGGAAATGCAACTCCATCCTCCACCACCTCATTCCAAATGCGGATCATATCCGGCAGATCTTTTTCTGTATATGCTCTTATCTGAATATTCATTTGATTGGCACTCCTTTTTTTATATAAAATTTTTCCATGTCCGCTTTTTCCAGTTCCAGCAGCTTCACTTTGCGGTCTATGCCGCCTCCGTATCCGGTCAGATTCCCCTTTGCTCCAATCACGCGGTGACAGGGAATCATAAGCGAGATCGGATTATGTCCGACTGCTCCTCCAACAGCCTGAGCGGACATTTTTTCAACGCCGAGCGTTTTTGCCACACTCGCAGCAATTTCGCCATAGGTCATGGTTTTGCCGTAAGGAATGGTCAGCATAAGGTCGCAGACCAGCTTGCGAAACCTTGTCGAATCATAGCGCAGGGGAGGAAGAAAATCCGGTTCCTGTCCGGAAAAATAAAGATCCAGCCACCTGCGCCCTTCTTTAAGCAGCGGATGCTCCTCCCATTTGACCTCGTCCAACAAAGCATTGTCAGAATGCTTCCTGTCGTCGAACCACAGTCCGGTAATTGCCGCCTCGTCACAGGAAAGCATTATAAGTCCAAGCGGAGACTGATATTGACTGGTATATATCACGGTTATACCTTCCTTTCGCATGTTCCTCAAACATAAAGCATTATACCATACTTTTAGATCCTTCCATCATAAAAACCAAAAAGAATGTGCCTCTAACGATATTGCAAATATTCCAAAAATCGTTTTACTGCAAGTGAAGCAGACTTTCTGCTCCGCATGGCAATCCCGATTTTTCGATATGCGGGCACATCTAACTCTTTTGCAACAATGTGATAGGGAACGCGCCTTAAAATCAATTCCGGCAAAATACTGATGCCGAGACCGCTTTCCACCATTGACATGATCGCATAATCATCCCATGTGGTGAAATGTACGTTCGGAGTAAGATTACAGCGGTCAAATATTTCCGATACTTCGGCCTTTGCGCCCTTCTCTAAGAGCATAAAAGGCTCGTCACAAAGAGCCGCCACAGGAACTTTTTCAAGCCGTGTCAGAGGGTGGTCTTCCGGTAAAACAGCGAGAAGCCTATCCTGTTCCAAAAAAATCGTTTCAAAATTGGAAGATATCGGCAGCCGCAGAAACCCGCAATCCACACGCCCATCTGAAATCCATTCTTCAATTTCCGTGTAGTCGCCAAGGAGAAGTTCATAGTCAATGTTCGGATAGGATTTTTGAAATTCTTTGATCATGTTTGGAAGCCAGTGCGTCGCTACACTGGAAAATGTCCCAATACGGATCAGCCCGGATTGCAGTCCGTTCAGTTCGTCTACTTCCATTTGCAGCTTTTCATATTCACTGCAGACGCTTTTTGCACAAGGAAGCAGCTTCATTCCGTCACTGGTCAGCTTTACACCGGATTTTCCTCTTTCCAGCAGGACGACCTTCCATTCCTTTTCCAGGTCGTTGATCATACGACTTATGCCCGATTGAGAATAATTCAATATTTCAGCAGCCTTCGTAAAGCTGCCGTATTCAACGGTCTTTACAAATGCCATGTATTTTTGGATGTTCATATCCATCATATCACCCGCTTTATTCATCTGATTTTATCATTTGTGTCATGATAAACATTCGTTTTTGTAATTCTATGAAGCATGGTAAACTGAAAATACAAAAAAATCAAGCAGGAGTGTGACCGCAAGTGTTTTATGTGAGTGAAATTCAAACGAAAGCGCCCGACCATTTTCAAACATCGCTTCAGCAGAAAGTATATGAGACGCTGGAAAAACTGCAAATTGCCTTTGAGCGCGTCGATACCGATGAGGCAATTACCATGGAAGATTGCAAAGTCATAGATGACAAACTGGACATGGACATGGTAAAGACCCTGTTTCTCTGCAATCGACAGCAAACCAACTACTACCTATTCATTACCGTAGGAAGCAAGCCATTCCGCTCCAAGGATTTCAGCACTGCATTGAGAATTTCCCGTGTTTCTTTTGCCCCGGCTGAGCAGATGGATGCCATGCTAGGTACAAAAATCGGCGCAGCCACCGTATTCAGCACCCTACTGGAAACCGCTCGTAACGTTCAAATCGTTTTCGACAAGGATGTTGTGAAAAAAAAATGGTATGGGTGCAGCGATGGAACAACAACAGGTTATATGAAAATCCAGACGGAGGATATTTGCAAAAAAGTTCTGCCTTACACGAATCATCCTTTGTCTGTAGTCGAGGTGTAATATGAATCTTTATCAAAATCGTATTGTGGTGAAAGTAGGCACTTCCACCCTCACAAATGAAATGAGAAAAAGCGATCTGCGCTCTTTTGACCGTTTGGCGTGTGTCCTGTCTGATATTCAGAATATGGGCTATGAAGTCAGCAGGACGAAAAGCGTAAAAACAGTGTCTATCTATTACCGTTGCGAAACTTCCCCGGCGTTATACTATAATATTTATGAAAAAGCTCACAAAAATAACTGCTGTTTGAAAAACCGCAGGTATATGCGATCTCCGTAACAGACCTTGCGGTATTTCGAAGAAGGAAAACCGATTTTTCCAGACGATAGCGGTTTAAATAGATCATGGGGGAGGTATTTAAATATTTCCGGAAAAGGGCAGTGCACTTTGTCTTGCAGCAATTTCCGGAGGAGGAAATATCTTTCAGCAAAATTTTATTTGGATAATTTTTTTGCACATATCCAATCATTGCAGTAAGAACCAAAATGTCCTCCGTATCCTTATCATAGTCAGGAAAACAGTTCATATTTTCAGCAAGCACTCGGAAAATATGAACTGTTTTTTCCAGAGTAATAAACGGCTGCATTTTGTCTGTGTTTTTTTCGTAAAGCACCTCAAGGTCACGAAGAATCAAATTCTGCCATGGAATCGATGGGTTCAGCTTCTGATAAGGAAAATGGATATTCTTTAGCAGTGGATTTAAACAAGTTTCTACAAAATAAGTATTCACAGAAAGCAACCGTGGGGACAACAGAATACAGAGAAAGAGACATTCTGTATGCGTATCGGAATAGCCATAATGAAAGCAGCGGCTGTTTACGAAAATCCCCTCTCCCCTTTGCAAAGAAATCTTCTGGCCATTCACATCATAAAACATCTGTCCCTCTAAAATCAGAATAAATTCCAGATCGTCATGCCAATGGCTGACTGCACGAAAATCAGGATAGCTTCCCAGCTGTCCCTTTTTTATATATGCCGGAAAGTCCGGATTATTATAGACAACATTTTCAGATGCATCTGAATTTAAAACAGTACTCGAACATACTTTCACCCAAATTATCTCCTTTGCGAACATTTGTTATATTATTATGGCTGATTCCGGTATGAAAATCAATAAAATTTGTATATCCTTATATCGCGCACAGAAAGGGAATGAACTATAGATGGAAAACGAATTCAGAAATAAGATTCTGAAGCTTGCCCTGCCTATTACAGCACAGCAGTTTATGCTGGCACTTGTGAGTGCATGTGACGCTTTTATGCTGGGAGGGCTGAATCAGAACTCTCTGTCAGCAGTCTCGCTGGCTTCGCAGATCACCTTTATTTTCAATTTGATCCTAACAGCACTTACAATCGGGGAGAATATGTTTGTTGCACAGTATTACGGGAAGAAGGATTTTGATGGGGTACGGACATCCGCAGGACTTGTCTTACAATATATAGCAGCAGTTTCGATTCTCTTTTTTATTGCAACATTCTTTGTTCCTGAAATACTTATGAGATTGTTTACAAATGATACGATCTTGATTGATTACGGGATCAAGTATCTAAAGCTGATCGGATTATCCTATGTGTTTTCGGGCATTTTACAAGTTTTACAGGGAATACTGAAAAATTGTGGTCACGTAGGCAAATGCACGATGATCAGTACAATCGTTGTCTTTGTTAATATTGTACTGAATGCTGTCCTTATTTATGGATACTTTGGATTTCCAAAAATGGAAATTGCAGGTGCAGCACTGGCTACCGTCATTGCAAACGGAATCGGTCTGGTTATCACGATCTATATTTTGCACTTGAAAAAAGAGCTATGGGTTGGAACATCCGATATAATAAAGCGAAAAGTCAATATAACTGCAAAATTCTGGAAACATGTTTATCCGGTACTTTTGAATGAACTTGTCTGGGGCGGCGGGTTTACGATGTATTCCGTTATCCTTGGACATCTCGGTTCCGATGCTGTCGCAGCCAATTCGATTGCAAATATAACCAAAAATCTTCTGATCTGTGTTTGCACCGGTTTTGGATATGGCGGAAGTATTATTGTTGGAAATCTGCTTGGCGAAGGGAAATTGTCCGAAGCAAGAAAAAGCGGAAATGCTTTATGTAAAATTGCGGTATTTTCGGGGATCCTGACCGGAGGAATGATCCTTCTTTTGACGCCGGCTATTCTGCGTTTTACGAATCTGACCGATACTGCAGGCGGATATTTGAAGTATATGCTGTTTATGAGCAGCTATTATGTAATAGGAAAATCGGTCAATTCCATGACAATCGGCGGAATTTTTCCGGCCGGAGGAGATACCACATTTGGCTTAAGATGTGATATGGTTACCATGTGGTGTTTTGCAGTTCCGCTGGGATGTATCACAGCCTTCGTACTAAAACTTCCGGTGCTGATGGTGTATTTTGTTTTAAATCTTGATGAACTGGTAAAACTTCCGACAGTATTTAAACATTACAGACAATATAAATGGTTAAAAAACTTAACAGAAACGGAGAAATAGATTATGGATATGAAAAAAAGAAGAGACATGCAGATTGCTTATATCGCAGATGATGCTGTTATGAAAGAAATGGCAGAATGCAGAAAAATTCTGCAAAGACTGAATTTTGCAGACCGGTCGGATTTTGACGGAATTGCCAAAATCGTAAAAGAACTTTTGGGAAAGTCTGAAGGTGCATGGATTAACCCGCCTTTTTACTGCGATTATGGCTCACATATTGAGGTGGGAAAGAATTTTTTTGCAAATTATAACTGCACGATCATAGATGTGGCAAAGGTAAAAATCGGTGATAATTGTCAAATGGCGCCGAATGCAGCCATTTATACAGCCGGACATCCCATTTACCCGGATACGCGCAATTCCGCTTTTGAATACGGAAAAGAGGTTACCATCGGAGATAATGTATGGCTGGGCGGAAATTCCGTAGTATGTCCGGGTGTACATATTGGAAATAATGTGGTCATCGGCGCAGGTAGTGTTGTCACGAAAGATATCCCGGACTGGTCGATCGCAGCAGGAAATCCATGCCGGGTGATCAGAAAAATAACAGACGATGACAAAAGAAAACTGTTCCACGATGAAGAGATTGATGATGAAGCATGGAATATGATATGTGCGCAGGCAGAAAAATGCGCGTTTCATGAAGAAGAAGGCAAACTAAGATAAGAAACGGAAGTGAAAATAATACGATGAAGGCCGATTATCATGTACATACAGAATTTAGTGATGACTCAGAATATCCGATGGAGCAGGTTGTAAAAGACTCGATTGCAATGGTACTTGATGAAATCTGTTTCACAGATCACGTTGATTATGGGGTAAAAAATGACTGGGATGATGGCGGGAAAATAAGGTATCGAAAAGGAATACCGGGTGAACCGGAAAATATGCCGATACTCAATGTTAATTATCCGTTGTATTATAAGACCTACCGGAATATGAAAACCCAGTACAAAGATAAGATTTCGCTAAAGCTGGGACTGGAATTTGGTATGCAGGCACATACAATAGAACAATATGAAAAATTGTATGCGAAATATCCATTTGATTTTATCATCCTTTCGGTTCACGAAGTAGATGATAAAGAATTCTGGACACAGGATTTCCAACGTGGCAGGACACAGCAGAAATATAACGAACGCTACTATGAGGAATTATTATATCTTGTTCAGAATTATCACAATTACAGTGTTTTAGGACACATGGATCTAATCACCAGGTATGATAAAGCCGGTACTTATCCATTTGAAAAATTAAAACCGATCCTTACTGAAATTTTAAAGACAGTGATTGCTGACAGAAAAGGAATCGAGGTAAATACTTCCAGCCACAGATATGGATTGTCTGATCTCACTCCCTCAAGGGATATTTTGAAATTATATCGTAAATTAGGCGGGAACATCGTCACCATCGGAAGCGACAGCCACAAACCGGAACATTTGGGAGCATTTATCGATGAGACAAAACAGGAATTAAAGGCACTGGGATTTAAAGAGTTTTGCACTTTTGATAAAATGAGACCGGTCTACCATCCGCTATCATGACTTTAATTAAGGAGCCTGTATTATAAAGCCTACCGGCTCCTTTTGTCTTAGAAGATGTATCGCTTATAATGCTTTACGCATATAAATCACATCATCCATAGGATTATAGTAATAGGCTTCGCATTGCTCGAATCCGTGCTTTTTGTACAAGGAAATGGCGGCTTTCAGCGGGACGATCGTATCCAACACGATTTCTTGGTAGCCGGCCTTTTGGGCGTGAGCAAGTATTTCACTTACGAGCATATCTCCTAAGTGCATTCCTCTTGCTGCCGGACGAACGTACAGCCGCTTCATCTCACAGCGTGTATCAGAATGTCGGTGATACGCTACCATCCCCAAAACTTTTTCTCCTTCCAGGGCCACCAAAAGTTCTCCTTCCGGGGCAGTATATTTATGGGAAGGGTCTTTTAACTCATCCTCTATATCTATAAATGAGCAAATTTGAAAAATTGCACAAAACTATGCCACTAAGCTAAAAAA